>CAYRJZ010000003.1:0-3809 GCA_964424775.1 uncultured Gammaproteobacteria bacterium
CCTTGCGGCCACTGGCACCTGAAGCCAGCGCGTATACCAATTTCACCACTTCGGCTGAATATATGTGAGAATTGTACTACATTTATCTTTAAGTTTACACTCAACTAACTCATCCTTACATTGCTCTAACTTGACAGAAAGAGCCATTTTTGTCACGATAAAAAATAGATGAGAAAGTTTTTTCTGCTCATAACTTTCTTTACTGCAACTCCTCTCGTATTTGTTGTAGTACTCGTACTCATACTTTTTACAAGTCTTCATAGTAAAAATGGGACAGCAGTACTTGCAGCCTCAGACGAAGTTGTTTACGCTGCTCTTCCAACCAGCCAAAATACTTTTTCAGAAGAAATTGTTCCAGAGGATGCACGGGTAGAGACTCTCAGACAATTCTTTGCTAAATATAAATCTCCTCTTGAGCCATATGCAGAAGAATTTGTAAAAAGAGCTGAAGAGTATGACATGGATTTCCGACTCCTTCCCGCGATTGCTATGCAGGAAACAAATCTCTGTAAAAAGGCGAGAGAAGGGTCAAATAACTGTTGGGGATTCGGTGTGTATGGTGGAAGATATACCTATTTTGAGAACTACCCACAGGCAATTGAAGTAATAACAAAGACTCTTGCCACAAAATACAGAGATAGCCACGGGCTCGTAACTCCTGAGGAAATTCAAAAAATGTATACCCCTTCAAGTAATGGTTCCTGGGCATTCGGGGTCCGACATTTCATGGAAAAACTTCAATAAATCCCTTATAAGAATTCTTACTTTACCTCACAATAATTTCATAAATAGCCTTATTTAATCAAAAATAGGCATAAAAAAGACGAATAAAAACTCTTTTACACATAGAGACTTGACAAACCCATAGTAGTATGCTATAATCCACACTTAGATCCTGAGGTTTGTTTTCCAACACAGACGTCAGGATACAAAAGACCCTAAAGATACTCTATCGTTAGGGTTTTTTTTATACCTCATTTCTTCACATCCTCAAGCATCTTTGTTCTTATCCATTCGCAGTGACTCGAAGAAATTCGACTCAGTACGAAAGGAAGAACATATGAAAAATAAAAATATCTTCATTACATATTTACTCTTTACAGCCTTCATTGGCCTTATGACTCTTGTGTCTTCAACACCTGTTGAAGCTGCTCAAAAGACATCTGTTCAGTCTGCAAAACTTGCTACATCAAGTGGCATTACCGTCTCAGATAATCGTGAAGAAATTCTCCGCGCTTTTCTTGAAAAGTACAACTCACCATTAGTTGATTCTGCCGGAACATTTATTGAAGAAGCAGATAAAAACAATCTTGACTGGAAGCTAGTCGTATCTATTGCTGGAGTTGAGTCATGGTTTGGACAACGTATTCCATATAACTCATACAACGGATGGGGTTGGGGAGTCTATGGTGATAACGTTATTCGATTCGCTTCATGGGATGAAGGTATTAAGACTATTTCGAAAGACCTTCGTGTGAAGTATATGGAAAAATGGGGTGCAAAAGATGTTTATGAAATTGGACAGATCTATGCAGCTGACCCTAACTGGGCAAATAAAGTAACATCATTTATGAATAAGATTGAGGCATTTGCTGAAAAATCAGAGCACTCAACTCTTTCTATCTCTATCTAATGGAGGTATAATGTGTCTACTTTACTTGCGGACGTGGTGAAACGGTAGACACGATAGGTTTAGGACCTATTGCTCGTAAGAGTGTGGGGGTTCAAGTCCCTTCGTCCGCACAATTACCCTGGAAAGATAACTTTCTCAACACCTAAGGGTTCTTTCAACTTCATCACTCTATAGTCGATTCCACGCTCAAACTGTACTTTTTGAACATACGGATCATCTAATCCTTTTTCTGTTATCTTTGCGATTTTATAAGCGAACTCCCATGCATCCCCTGTCATTGATTGCCAAAGATCAATAAGATGTAGCGTAGGATCTACTAAATCATGTGACATTGGCAATTCTCTGATTGCATCAGTATGAGGTGCACCTATTCTGCCAGCATAAAGTACACCTGTATCATATCCAACGCCTAAATTAGAAGTAGACAGCGCATAGCCGACTGGATAATTTTCAAATTCGACTCGACACCATGAATGAACAGGATCTTGATTTGATAATGTTTTCATGCCGTTTGCCACATCTACTGGATTATAATGGTGCTCCAGCGTAATATATGGGTAGCCATCACTTTTCTTGGGAGCAATGACTATCTTCGTGTTTGCTTCATGACCTTCTTGATACGTTCTCAAACCAACTTCACCCAAAGCCTTCCTCGTCTCCTTTTTTTGTAAGTGATCAATTGCAACTGCACTTAATCCTAAGGCATACGTGCGAAGGTCCAATAAATCTTGCCGAGTGGCTGGGATATCACCGGATAATAGTCCTTTTACATCTCTTCTTTGCCACAATTCCACAACTTGTTCATATCCCTCAAAGGAGATAACAGGTGATGAAGGTAATTCTCGTTCTTGTTGAGCCATGATGCCTGGATTATAGAAAAAGTAAATCATCTTCACAAGGTAGTAGAAATATGTCTTGGCTTCATCTTCTCTTCCTGCTATAATAAGCTTATGAAATCAACCTTAGCACGACTTGATGACGGAACAATTCAGCTCACAGTCACCGTTCCTTGGGAGAACGTTGAAAAAGCTCGCAAAGAAGTCATTGAAAAGACAGCATCATCTGCAAAAATGCCAGGATTTCGACCAGGGAAAGCACCAAAGAAATTAGTAGAAGATAGTGTAGATGAACAAAAGGTCAATGAAGAAATACTTAAAGATCTTCTCCCTCAAGCATATATTGAGGCTGTACAAGAACACAATCTTAAGCCTATTGTAAATCCAAAAGTACATGTCCAAAAATTAGCAGCAAATGAGGCATGGGTATTTACTGCTGAGACATGCGAATTACCTGAAATAAACTTAGGAAAATACAAAGAAGAAGTTGCAAAGATCACAGCAAAAAGTAAAATTGCAGTTCCAGGAAAAGAAACACCAGAGGTAAATCTTGATGAACTTGTAAAAGTACTTCTTGATACAGTTGAAGTAAAAATTCCAAAAATGCTTGTTGATTTTGAAGTCGATAGACTCCTTTCCCAAACTCTTGATGAAATAAAAACTTTAGGACTTAATCTTGACCAGTACTTAGCTTCTACTGGAAAAGACCCTGAGAAACTACGTGCAGAGTATGCTGATAAGGCAACAAATGATATAAAGCTGGAATTTGCTCTTCAAAAAGTAGCCGAGACTGAAAATATAACAGTTGAAGAAAAAGAAATTGAAGAAGCGATCCACAAAGCAAAGGATCCTGTAGAAAAAACCCACCTCGAGTCTAATAAATATCTTCTTGCTAGTATCATAAGACAGCAGAAAACGCTTGATTTCCTGCGCAATCTGTGATAGATTGCGGCCAATATGGCAACGTCAAATCTAGCTCAGCTTCTACGACAACGTATTGCTGCTAATAATCCTATAGAAACAGCGGCACGGCATTTTGCCGGCGACATTAAGGATCAGGTAACTCCCGCAAAAAACGACATCAAAAACCAACTTTTGGGTGGAGAGTCTCAAAAATCAAAGGGCCCAACTGAGATGAAGGCTGGTCAGGAATTCAGCCTTTCCAAAGCGAAAAGTTCAGAAAACACTCACAAAGCACCAGAAGCAAAACCATCTCACGCTGCCGCTGCTATAGAATACTTCGCAGAAATGAGAAGAGTGAGTGAAAGATCAAATAGTAGAGAAAATGTTGAGCGCAAACAACAAATCGATCGACTTCTTGCAGAAGTTGCACGACTCGC
>CAYRJZ010000003.1:3819-41697 GCA_964424775.1 uncultured Gammaproteobacteria bacterium
ATCAAAGGTAGTTGAACAAAAATTTGCAGCTTTTACTGTAGATCAGGGTGTTTCAAAACCTGGGAAATACCACACCAACTTCCTTGAATGGATGATTTTTGTTATCTCTGATGCGAGACGAAAAGTTGAAGATGCAGGAGCGTGGTTATCTTCAATGAGTAGCAAAAAGGGCAAAAGAGGCGGAAAAGTCATCCAAGACGCATGGAAAAAAGGTAATACCTCTGTAACCATGTCTAATGAGCGCAGTTCTGTGACTCAGACTGGCTAATATTGATTTTTCAGCAAAGAAACTCTACTATACATTTATGAATATGCGAACAATTTCTATTATTGAAATTATTACTTCCTGAAAGGGGGGTATGTTCGCGTAGGATAAAGTTATCCTCACAGAGACGACCTCCCAATCGGGAGGTTTTTTTGTGGAACGAAGACCGAAGGTCGAGTTCGCTTGCTAGACAAGCGTGGACAGTGAGGAGGTGAATGATATGAGTGAAAGACTTTTACTTGATGCAGAACCCACATACAGTTGGGCACAAAACACTCTTGTTGCACATCAAGAGGATGGAAACCCTCCTCCTTTTACGTTGATGAGACTTCAAGAAGTTGCAGATGGATTTGAAGCGGTCGTTGAACTGCCGAATGGGGGAGGTGAGCCATATAGACGTTTGGGACGTGTAAGGAATGACATGTATGAGACCGAGGAAAAGGGTAAATTACTCGCTCTCAAGGCAGCACTTGAAAATGATTATCCGCAAGTTCAACAAATAAGAAGTGCTGAAGATTCGGGTCTTTACAATCACGGATCAATTGAACTTCTTCTTGATACTGGTGAAACAAATGTATTTAATTCATATGCTACCGGTGAAAATGCAGCTGTAACAGCACTTGTCGAAGGTGTCGCAGCGGTGCTTGTCACAAAATAATTTATCCCGGAGGCAGAGATGTCTCCGGGATTTATTGACAAATCATATTGTCGGATTTAAAATGAAAAAAATGACAAATCAACTTTTTGTTCTTAACATTATGGTCGTCCTTCTTCGTGAAGGCGGTAATGGTGTGTTAAGAACCTAAAGAACTTACACAAGAACACCAAAATCCGCCTCCCACAATGGGAGGTTTTTTTATGGCTAAATTATGAAAGAGTTAATACAACAAAAATATTGGGTTCATGAAAGAGGAGTAGAAATGCTTCTGCCTCCACAAGCAAAACCTGTGCAAGATAGTGATATACGAGAAAGCCAAAGACTTTCCCAAATTCACAATGATGGAGTCTTAAAGAACCGCTATCCTACACAACAAAGTGGTGAAGCATTTATGCAGACAGTTGATATGAATAGAAGACAAACTATGTTAACTATGGCAGGAGAAGCAGCTGAAAAAATTATATCTGAGTGGAGGGATATCAATCCTGACAAAGAGATAACAGTCGTGCTGTTTGGATCAGTTGCCAAAGGACTTGTGAAGAACTGTGAGCAATCAGATCCCAGTAATATTGATATGGCCGTGGTAGGTGATATTACAGATGATGAGAAAGAGGCACTTTATGATGCAATTAGACCCTACAGAAAAGAAGTCCAAGATCAATTACTTGCATCCTGCGGAAACGTTGAGGTAGGAGATAGTAATCCTGCAAACTTAGGAGTAAGCATCCAACATATCAGTAAATTAACAAATGGGCATTACTCGGGCATGGTAAATCATTTAAAGGCAGCTGCATTTCCTCTCTACGATCCTGAAGGGATGTGGCATGAACTTGAAGGAAATGCTCTTGAAAAATTAGCTATTGAAAAAAAAGAAAAAGAATCCAAGAAAAAAAAGAGAACACTTTACACTAATCAACGCGGGCAAAAAGTATTCAGTCCAGACCGTGAATCCATAGAAAAGTCGCTCTTACCACCATCCGGAGATATCTATACTCAACCTCACTTGTTCTGACGGGAAAGAATTGTTCGGAGTTCTTGCGCACGGGAATCAAGTTCTTCACGTGATTGTGATGCTCTGCGAGTTAACCTAACAGCTCTGTCCTCCACTGATCGTGGAATTAAATGAATATGAAGATGTGGAATTTCCATACCAGCTGCAGTCCCAATATTTGTAACAATATTCAAGCCTTCGTTCTGATAACTCTCATATACAGGAGATAATAATTGCAATGCAGTTCCAAACATTTCCTTAATAATGTCTTGGTTTTGCTCTATGGCCTCTGGAGTTCCTTCAATATGTTCAGTTGGGCATACCAATGGATACCCTTGAAGATCCATAAAGGAAATAACTTTTTTTTCATCATCACGTAAGATAATACTTGCTTCAGACTCACCTCTAATTATTTCACAGAAGATACACCTTTCAGCAGAATGCTCATGATTAGGCTCATAGCTCTTATCCGGAGACTCAAAAATATTACCTCCACTAAAACCTTTTTCAATATTGCCCATAAAGGAATTATACCATAATTATTATCCTATAAGATAGTAATTAGATAAATTTACTTTACATAGAGATTCCTCACTTAACTTTATTGTTTGAAGCTAACAAATCTGGTACAATCTTACGGTACTTGGGCTCATAGCTCAGTTGGTTAGAGCGTTGCATTGACATTGCAAAGGTCAGAGATTCGAGTTCTCTTGGGCCCACATTTCCTCTTGTTCCTCAATTCTTTCTCTGCTATTCTCTGAACAAAATATTATGAAAAAAGGTGAAGATTATACAGGTGTTTGCGTTGTGTACTTTTGCCATGACGGAAAAGGGAATTTTCTTATGGCTAAAAGGTCATCAAAAACCCGTGATGAACATGGTATTTGGGATATCGGCGGGGGAGGTATAGAATTTGGAGATCATGTTGTAGATACTTTAAAAAAGGAGATTAAAGAAGAGTATTGTACAAAAGTGAATTCGTTTGAATTTCTAGGATACCGTGACGTTCATCGGGAGCATAAAGGGAAAAAAACTCACTGGATCTCACTTGATTTTAAGGTATTCGTTGATCGATCAATGGTCAAAATTGGAGAGCCAGAAAAGTTTGAAGATATAAAGTGGTTTACATTCGATACCTACCCAAAAGATAATTCTCATTCCCAGTTCCCCATGTTTCTCTCGCTTTACAAAGACCGGCTTATTTAAGCTATACTTTTTCTATGGAACAACAGCCAGCACCATTCACACGAGAAATCGCTCATGAAATAGTAAAGAAGTATTTAAAAAACCCAAATCTCATCAAACATTCCTATGCAGCAGAAGCAGTCATGCGTGCTCTCTATAAAAGATTAAATAAAGATTCTTATTCGAGAGAATCTGAAGAGGTGTGGGGCATTACAGGACTTCTGCACGATGCTGATTATGAGATGGCTAAAGGCAAACCAGAAATACATGGAGTATTAATTACTGAAAAAGAGCCATCAATTCCACCGGAAATTGCACATGCAATAAAAGCGCATAATTTTGAAAAAACGCTTGTTCTCCCCAAGTCTCCTATGGACTGGTCTATTGCCTGCTGTGACCAACTCACAGGACTTATAGTCGCAGCCACACTTATTCATCCTGATAAAAAATTAGCAACGATCACTCCAGAATTTATTCTTAATAGATTCTCTGAAAAATCATTTGCAAAAGGTGCTGACAGAAAGGCAATAGAAAGATGTGAAGAGAAGTTGGGTATACCTCTTCGTGAATTTGTCGAAATCTCACTAAAAGCTATGCAAGAAATTTCTGATAGTTTAGAATTATAAATATGAAAGAAGAAATGCCTCATGATAGAGCAGTAACAAAATCCAAAAGAATAATTTTTACCAATAATTTTATAGGTGGAATTGGATGGGCATTGGGAGTTACAATTGGATTTTCACTTCTCATCGCAGTACTCGGACTTCTATCCGATTACATTGGTCTTGTTCCATTCATCGGATCATTTGTCTCAGAAATTATCGACTTTGTTCTCTCCTACAATCAAAATCTCAGATGATTTGACGTTTTTTCAGCTTCATGATATAACTCAACATATGAAATTTGTGTACTCAAGTATGATGATGACAAACCCCTCGTAGCGGAGCTTTTTGTCGTTGTCTTTAAGCCCCGCACAAGCGGGGTTTTTTCGTTTTATGACAGAACAACAATCATGTCCATTTCATAGAGATCCCAATAGAAGAGCTGCGGTGACAGCTACGATTCAACGTGCTCGAAAAGAAGGTGTTACTCATGTTCCATTACAAAACAGTGAAGGAACTCCGGATGAAGGAAGGAGAGGATTCAATATTCGTGCTTCACTTGCACTATTTTCTGAAGAGATGGTCCATGAAGCGGAGGACATAAGAAATAATTTACCTCCGTTTGGACTTGGGAAAGTGGGCTATGACTATCAACAAGGAAAGCATATCTTGATACCTATTACGTCACTTGTTGGGAGGAGGCCATTTGAAATTGTTCAAAACGGAACAAAAGCGGTTCTTGAAAGAGCCGCCAACTCACTTCTTATAAGATATTACAACACACCTGATGAATTAAAACACGAGAACAATCCATTATTTACATCAATTAGAGAGCTTGAGTTATTCAACCCCGCAGATCCAACACGGCTAATCATAAACGGAATTCATACAGCTCAGGGTGTCATGACGAATGTTCTTGAAGCTATACCGAAAGTTGTCCAGCAGAGTGGTGGAGATTTATCCAAAGATAGCCTTATGGCCACTGCGAGAAAAAACTTTTCCTTTGTAAACTCACTTACTGTTGTTGATAAGCAATACATTTCTGGAATTGTTCGTTTACTTCAAGATTCTGATACTGCAGTAGGAAAGCAACCATTCAACCCAAGTTATTTTACTCTCCACAGCGGAAATGAACTTGATTTTACTGATGAATTTAGCGAACACGCTCTTCAAGAACTTGGAACTATACCAGAAAATGCATTTGGTTGTCCAGCGCGATACACCCAGGCAATAAAACAACTATGGGCTAATAACTTGCTGTTAGCAGACCGTATCTGGTCTGGGAAAATATCTTGACTTATGACACTCTGCTTGTTACATTTATATCCATGATTGCAAACCACAACATAACTACAACTACCATTCCTTCCTAGGGAGGTTTGTGGTGCTTGTACTCAGACCTCCCGGATGGGAGGTTTTTTTGTGTTTTGAAAGGAGGTGAAAATATGAGTGAATTAGATCCAACAAATAATGGACGAATTGCAAGCAAAGACTGGCATCCGAATGCCTGCGTTGTGTTGAATGCGGTACCACCGAGAGAATCGTCGTTTTATGGAAATGTCTTTAAAGGTCCTATGAGACCATCTCGATCTGAAGAAGACCAACAAAGAATAAAAAACATAAGAAGACAACTACGCGGTCTATCTCATAAGTAGCAAAGGGGTGATTTGCGGACGCTAGCTGCATTTCATCTTTCGCAATACTTCTTATTTTGCTATAGTATCCCACAAGGGGACTAGCTACTTTGTAGCGTCGCTCATACAATTAAATATATGAACAATCAAATAAAACTAAACTCTATTCGACATTCGACTGCTCATCTTTTAGCAGCAGCAGTACTCAGGTTGTGGCCGGACACTAAGATAACAATAGGTCCAGCAATTGAGAGTGGTTTTTATTATGACTTTGAGTTCTCAAGCCCGATCTCTGAGTCTGATTTCCCAAAAATTGAAAAGAAAATGGCAGATACTCTCAAAGACTGGGAAGGGTTTACACATCGTGAAGTGTCTGTAGAGGAAGCGAAAGAAGTTTATAAAAACAATCCTTATAAATTAGAACTCATTGATGAGATAGCAGAGAAGGGAGAAAAAATTACTTTCTATAAAGCTGGACACTTCGAAGACCTTTGTCGTGGAGGCCACTCTGAAAATCCACGAGAAGATATTGGTGCATTTAAGCTTTTATCACTTGCAGGAGCGTACTGGAGGGGAAGTGAGAAGAATACGATGCTAACTCGAATTTATGGAACGGCATACCCAACGCAAAATGAACTTGATGAGTATTTAGCTATGCTTGAAGAAGCAAAAAAGAGAGATCATAAAAAATTAGGACAATACCTTCAATTATTTATGTTTCATGAGACTTCACCAGGCATGCCATATTGGCTACCAAAAGGAGTTATTCTCTACAATGAATTAATTAATTTCTGGAGAGTTGAGCATTATAAACGGGGATATCAGGAGATAATGTCACCACTTTTAAATAAACAAGCACTCTACGAGACTTCAGGCCACTGGGAACACTATAAAGAGAATATGTTTACTGCGGAAACGGAAGAAAAAGAGGTCTATGGTGTAAAAGCTATGAACTGTCCAAATGCAATGATAGTATTTGGCAGCCAATCACATTCATACAGAGAACTTCCTTTAAGACTCGGAGATACTGATACACTCCATCGATATGAAAGATCCGGCACATTAAATGGGTTACTTCGTGTACGAGAATTTAGACAAGATGACGCACATATTTTTGTAACTGAAGACCAAATTAAGGAGGAATACATCAATATTTTTGAAATAGTTGAGAGGTTCTACTCAATTTTTGATATTTCCTATTCATTTAGGTTGGGAACGCGCCCAGAGAAGTACATGGGAGATATAGAATCTTGGGATAAAGCTGAACAAGCTCTTAAAGAAATTTTAGAAGAAAGTGGAAAAGACTACTTTATCGAAGAGGGAGATGGAGCGTTTTATGGACCAAAAATTGATATTCTGATGAAAGATTCCCTTGGAAGGAGTTGGCAGATGGGAACTATTCAGCTTGATTTTCAACAACCCAAAAACTTTAAATTGAAATACACAGATGCAGACGGAACAGAAAAAATGCCTGTTGTTATCCATCGTGTTATTTATGGATCACTTGAAAGATTTATTGGAATTCTTATAGAACACTTTGCTGGCTCATTTCCACTTTGGCTTGCACCAGTTCAGATAGCACTTCTTCCTATAGCCGATAGACATGCGGAATTTGCACTCAATATTGCCTCACAAATGCAAGAAAAGGGGATCAGAGTTGAAGTCAATACAAAGACAGAAACACTCCAAAATAAGATTCGCGAGGCTACTTTACAAAAAGTCCCATATTTAGGTATAATAGGCGATAGAGAAATTCAGAATAGCAGCGTTTCATTACGAATGCGAACTGGAGAAGATCAAGGAACTATAAAAGTCTCCGATCTTATTTCTCGATTGGTTACTGACATTGAATCGAAAAAATAACAGACAAACAAACGTAAGATTTAGCTATAGAATTAACGAGCGAATAACTGCATCTGAGCTTCGTGTTCTTAATGCACTTGGAGAGCAAATTGGTGTCATGTCTCGCAATGAGGCGCTTACCAAAGCTCGGGAAGAAGAATTAGATTTGGTTGAAATTGCTGCTTCAGCAAAACCACCAGTTGTTAAGATCATCGATTTTAATAAATTCTTATACCAAGAATCAAAAAAGAAGCAAGAAGAAAAAAAGAAAGCGAAAGTGTCAGAAACAAAAGAAGTACGACTTGGACCTTTTATGTCTAGTAATGACTTACAAGTTGTTGTTAGACGAGCGAAAGAGTTCCTCGAAGATGGGGATAAGGTAAAACTCGTTCTCAAATTTAAAGGACGACAGATTACGCACCCGGAGTTCGGACATGCTATAATAGGCAGAACAATAGAGGCTCTCTCAGCTATTTCAAAAGTAGATAGAGAAGCACGCTTGGAAGGTAAACAGCTCATAGCAGTTATCTCACCAGAAAGGAAGAAAAATGCAGAAAAAGAAAATAAAGAAATCAGTATCTAAACGATTTAAGGTTACAAAAACGGGTAAAGTCATGTTTACTCATCAATATGGTAGCCACAAGAAATTAAAGAAATCAAGTCGACGAATCAGACGACAACAAGAACCAGGACAGCTTACTGGTGCATTTGCAAAAAAAATAAAGCAAATGTTAGGAGCAGCATAATATGGCACGTGTAAAAAGAGGCGTCGTATCACGCAGAAAACATAATAAATTACTTGGTCTTACCAAAGGATATCGTGGTACCAAATCACGACTTATCAAAGTAGCTCATGAAGCTGCGCTTCATGCTGGATCATATGCATATCATGGTCGCAAACTTCGAAAGAGAGACATGAGAACACTCTGGATTACTCGAATTGGTGAAGCTGCAAAAAAGGAAAACATTTCCTACAGTGCTCTTATGAACTCCCTTAAGAAAGCAAATATCTCACTTGATCGAAAAATTCTCAGTGATTTAGTTGTCAATGATCCATCTGTATTCAAACAAGTTGTTGACAAAGTAAAGTCTCTCTAATATGATAAATCTCATGAATATCAATCAAATCGCTTATTTTTGGTTTTACTTTACTTCCCAAACCGGGAGGGTTGTCAATGGCATAAAAGCCTAAGACACAAAGGTAAAACTTTGAACAACCTCCCAAACGGGAGGTTTTTTTGTGGTTTGAAAGGGGGTGAAATATATGTCAAATACTGAATTGCCAAAAGGCCAAGAAATACAATTGAGTCCAAGACGGCTCGAAGCAGCGGCTGCTATGAGTTTGCATGCATCAGCAAAAAGTATTCCAGATGAACAATTAAGTGCAATGCGTCAAGAAGACACGATGCAAAGGATTCTTGCATTAGCAAGTACTCGAGAGGGATTAGCAGAAATAATTGCTCTTAATGAAAAATCAAAATAAGTTTGAATTACTGGGTTAATTAATAGCGCCCCCAGTTTCAAATAATATATAATATGTGTTATTGTTAAGCTTATGGAACAGCAATTAATGACAATTAAAAACAATGCGGTCTCACTCATTCTTGATAGTCGTGATGAAAAAGAATTGGAACAGATAAAACTCCAATTTCTTGGTAAAAGTGGTGCATTAACACTCGCGATGAAGGAAATCACATCTCTTCCACCTGAAATGAGAAAAGAAGTCGGTATTCTCGCAAACGAAACAAAGAAAATCATTGAAGAAGCACTAATAACAGCTTCTGAAAAACACCAATCAAAAAAAATTGACCAGCTTCGTCATATTGATGTCACAGAACCTGGCATTCGGCCACCACTTGGGCATCTTCATCCTGTCACTGAAGCAATTTCAGAGATTACTCAGATTTTTGAAAGTATTGGATTTAGAAGAGTAAGACATCCTGAAATTGAATGGGATTGGTATGCATTCGGTGCATTAAATTTTCCGGATAATCACCCTGCACGAGATGACTGGGAAACATTTTTCATTGAGCAGGAACAAGATGAGAAAAGAGGATCTGTACTACTCACTCCTCATACATCATCAGGTCAAATTCGAGAAATGGAAAAAGGTAACCTCCCAATTCAGATGATAAACATTGCCAAAACTTACAGAAGACAATCAGATGCATCTCATGTTCCCATGTTTCATCAATTCGAAACTCTTTATATTGGTGAAAATATTTCTATTTCACACTTGAAAGGTGTTCTTGATTATTTTGTAAAATCATATTTTGGAGAAGACAGAGTATCACGTATTCGACCATATCACTTCCAATTCACCGAACCATCTTTCGAGACAGATGTTTCCTGCGGAGTCTGTCATGGGAAAGGATGTCGACTTTGCAAAGAAGGGTGGTTAGAATTAGGTGGAGCGGGGATGGTACACCCGAATGTACTTAAGAACTGTGGACTAGATCCGAAAAAATACTCAGGATTTGCATCAGGATGGGGAGTGGAGCGTGTGCTTGCCATGAAAGAAGGAGCAAATATTGATGACGTACGACTTCTTTATGCAAATAAATTAGAATTTCTTGAACAATTTTAAGTATGAATATAAAAATATTAGACAGCTGGCTTCGGGATTATCTTAAGACAAAAGCAACTCCTCAGGAGATTGCAAAATCTATGTCACTGACCAGTGTTTCTATCGAACGCATGGAAAAATTTAAAGATGACACAGTCTATGAGATTGAAGTTACGACGAATAGACCTGATCTCCTCTCTGTTGTTGGACTTGCACGAGAAGCTTCAGCTGTTCTTCCACAATTTGGATATGATGCAGAATTCATCAGCCCCAAATTAGAAAATCCATCAAATAGCGCTTCTCATGTTCCACTCAAAATAGTAAATGATGATAAATTAGTTGGAAGAATTTGTGCAGCAGTTCTTGAAGTAGATGTTAAAGAATCTCCTCTATACATGAAAGACCGTCTTGAAACATCAGATATTCGCAGTCTCAATAACGTCATTGATGTCACTAACTACATTATGAGAGCAATTGGTCATCCTGCGCATGTATTTGATTATGATCGTTTACCAGATCATACAATTAATATTCGTGAATCCGAGGGCGGAGAAAGTATAACGACACTAGATGGAAAGAAATATATTCTTCCTGGGGGAGATATTATAGCAAAAGACGGGAGTGGGAATATTATTGATCTACTTGGTATTATGGGGCTTGAGAATAGTGTCGTGACTGAAAATACCAAGCGTATTGTTCTTTTTATAAATAATAATGACAAACATAAAATGAGAAGTACTTCTATGAAACTTAATATTCGTACCGAAGCAGTACAAATGAATGAAAAAGGAATTGATCCGGAACTAGCATACGATGCACTTCTATACGGAATTCAATTATATGAAGAAATTGCTGATGCAAAATTGCTTTCTCCTCTCATTGATATCTATCCTGCGAAACAACAATCAAAAACTGTTTCTGTCACTCATTCACACATAGAGCAAGTTATTGGTATTCCAATAACACTTGAAGAATCAGCTTCAATTCTCAGGAAATTAGGTTTTGTTGTCACTGTCTCAGATCAAACAATTTCAGCAGTTGTTCCTTCCTATCGTTTTGATGATATTGATATTCCAGAAGATCTCATTGAAGAAATTGCACGAATCTATGGTTATCATAACTTACCGAGTGTTCTTCCCCCTATTACTTCTACTGCGCTTCCTAGTCGGGACACCAACCCTTTTTACTGGGAAGAGAGAGCGAAAAATGCACTCAAATACTGGGGATTTACTGAAGTCTACACATACCCGATGGTTTCAGAGGAAATGTATGAAGGACCTATCGGAACCGCTGTAAAACTTGCCAATCCACTTGGTGAAGAGTTTGTCTTTATGAGGCGAACACTTATTCCTAATTTATTAAAAGTGATGAATGAAAACAAAAGTTATGAATCCATGCGTATCTTTGAGATTGCCAATATTTATGAGAAACAGGGGAGCGACCTACCAAATGAGATAAGAAAACTTGCATTATTAGTAAAAGAAAAAAACATTAATTTCTTTAAAATAAAAGGAATAATTGAACAGCTCATAAATGACTTAGGAATAACCGGAATTGAATTCACTTCTCAAGACAAGTCAGGACTTGAGACTAATATTGTTATAGATAAGGAAGAAATTGGAACCATCGAGATTTTGGATGATGATTTAATAAATGCAGAAATTAATTTTGAAGCACTCATGAAGTCAGCATCAATAAAACGCACATATACTCCACTTCCAAAATATCCATCAATATTTGAAGACCTCACCGTTATTCTTCCAAAAAGTGTGACAACGGGAGATGTAATAAAAGTTGTTCATGGATCTGATGACCTTATAAAATCAGTAATTCTGATTGATTCCTATCAAGACTCGCGAACCTATCATATAGAATATCAAGATTCTGAAAAAAACCTTTCGACGACAGAGGTTAAAAGTATCCATGAGAAAATCCTCACAAACCTTCAAGAAAAACTTCAGGTAAAGGAAAAGTAATTACTCTTCAGGGGTAGGAGTGGGTGTCGGTGTATCCGATGCGACAGCAATTCCTGCAACACCAGCTTCTTTCTTCAACTCATCAGGAGGATTATATCGTTCTTCACCCTTGTGATTTTGATCTATCCATGCAGCAATACCTTCTTGCCATCTATTTCTCCCATCAGTTGAGACAGGGTCTTTCTCAGCAAATACCCAGTAGTCTTTTCCATCTTTTGACTTATAGAGACTTGCAACCGATGTCGGTTCAGTCCCTTTCACAAAATACTCACTTCGAGTAGGCTGTCCATCTCGTGGCAGACCCCCACCCAATGGATCAACTTGGAGTGCTACAACACTTTCTGGAACATCAAATTCTTCATTATCTTTATTCTTGAGCGCACGCTTCATTAATTTATTCCAGATAGGAGATGCTCCCGTTACTCCCGAGGCAATTGCTTGATTCATCGGAGTATAGTCATTATTTCCTACCCACACACCTACCACTCTAGATGGGGTATAGCCAAAAGTCCAGTTATCACGTTTCTCATCAGTCGTTCCGGTCTTTACAGCAACTGTGTACCCAGGGATACGTAAAAGAGAATTAGTTCCGAATGCATCAGCCCTTGCAGAGTTATCAAGAAGTATATGCGAAATAAGAAAAGCTATGTCTTCTGAGAGAACTTCTGGCCCTTCTCGCTTTTTAAATTCATACAATTTTTTTCCTTTACTATCTGTTACTTTTAATATGGATACGAGATCTTGTTTTACCCCTTTATTTGCAAAGACTCCATAGGCTGTCATTTCATCATAGAGTGTTGTTTCTCGTCCTCCCAGAACAAGTGACAGTCCAACATTCTTCATATTCTCAGATGTAGGCTCCCAATTCTTTATACCCATGTCATACGCTAGCTGCATTCCATCTTCAAGTCCAACAAGTGCAAGAGCCTTCACTGCAGGAATATTCAAAGAATTACCAAGCGCATACCGAATTTGTGTAGGTCCTCGGAATTTACCGTCATAATTCACAGGTGAATATACATCTTCCCCTGATGCTCCACTGTGAAACTCAGTCTTCACATCCATCAGCATAGTCGCTGGAGTGTACCCTTCTTTAAAAGCTTGAGCGAAAATGACTGGTTTCATGGAAGAGCCTGGCTGTCTATTTGCCTGAGTTGCAACATTAAAGTTACCGTCATTTTCCGTATCGTAATAATCCTTACTCCCTACCATACTCAGAATTTCACCTGTTTGAGGATCAGTGATCATCGCAGCACCATTACTAACTTTGTATTTCTCCAGTTTTTCAATCTCTTCTTTTACAATTTTCTCAGCATCTTTTTGCATATCATAATCAAGTGTTGTCGTCACTTGGAGTCCACCACCCTCAACAGCAGCTTCACCAAATTGATCAGCAAGAACTTTTTTCACATAAAGTACAAAGTGTGGAGCTTTAAAGCTCGTCTCACGTTGAGAGAATTTATAGCTTTTAATTTTTGCGAGAGCTTTTTCTGACTGTTCTTTATTTATGTATTTATCAGAAACCATTCTTTTTAAGACTGCCTCTGTACGTGCAATATAATAGTCATTACCCGTGAAAGGTGAGTAGAGAGAAGGTCTTTGAGGAAGTCCTGAAAGAAAAGCTGATTCAGCAAGGTCTAACTCATCGACACTTTTTCCAAAGTATGTTTGGGCAGCTGCTTCAACACCGATTGCAGTTCCTCCATAAGGAATATTGTTCAAGTACATTTCTAATATTTCATCCTTACTAAACTTATTATTTACCTGAATTGAAAGAATAAGTTCTTTTAATTTACGAGTTGGTGTTCGTTCTGGAGAGAGAAGTCCTACTTTTACAAGCTGCTGACTTATCGTTGATGCTCCTGCAAGGCCTTTTCCCCGAAGCGCATTCCAGACAACACGTACATATCCAATTGGTGAAAAACCTTTATTTTTATAAAAATCTTTATCTTCAATAGCTATCGTTCCTTCCTTCAAGTACTCTGGAATTTTATCAAGTGAAACATACGTTCTGTTCTGATCCTGATAGACAGAGTAAAGAAGTTCACCATCCCTATCATATATTCGAGTAGCGTCTTTGTATTTTGATTCAACGAGTTTTCCTGGCGTTGGGAGATCACGACTAAACCAAAAGAAAAGAAGAGGTAATGAGACAATTCCCACTATAAAGGTAATAAGTGCTATTTTTGTAGCTTTACTCCAAAATGATACATTTGAGAACGAAAGAAATGAGGGAAGAGATACAGAGTAACTTCGCCTTCTTCGTCGTCTAGGGCGGTAGTCGACCATAATCCTATTATAGCAAATAAATAGTATCTAAATTTAGCTACTATGCTATACTCAGCCTATGGATAAAATTGACGATGTACTCTATCGTGGAGTAGCAAATATCATCCCTGGAAAAGAAGAATTAAAGAAGGTACTCAGTTCAGATAAAAAATTGAACATCTATCTTGGGATTGATCCAACAGCAACTCGTATTCATCTCGGTCATGCGGTGGTGCTTCGTAAACTGCAAGCATTTTCAGATCTAGGACATAATGTTACTTTTCTTATTGGAGATTTTACTTCACTCATCGGCGATACTTCTGACAAAGATACAGAAAGACCTATCCTCACTTCTCGTGAAATCGAAGATAATTTCAAAACATATAAAGATCAAGCAGAAAAAATAATAGATTTTTCAAAAGTACAAATAAGATATAACAGTGAATGGCTTAAAAAACTCACTTTTGCAGATATTATTAGTATTTCACAACATTTCTCAGTAGGAGATTTTGTTGGCCGAGAGCTAATCCGTCGTCGCCTTGATGAAAACAAACGAGTTGGGCTTCATGAATTTCTTTATCCGGTTATGCAAGGGTACGATAGTTATTTTATGGATACTGATCTACAAATTGGTGGAACCGATCAAACATTTAATATGCAAGCAGGAAGAACTCTTCAAAAAGACTTGCGCAGCAAAGAATCATTCGTTTTAACTACAGTTCTTCTTGAAGGAACAGATGGAAGAAAAATGAGTAAATCCTGGGGAAATGCTATTTGGCTTTCAGATACACCTGAGGATATGTATGCGAAAGTAATGTCAATAACTGATGATCTCATTCCACAATATTTCTTGCTCGCGACCAACTCCTCCCTAGAAAAAGTTGATGAGATAAAAAAGAAACTAGAGTCTGGGACACATCCTATGGAAATTAAAAAAGAACTTGCTGAAATGATTGTAGGTGAACTGCACTCTGCTATTTTGGCACAAAAAGCGTCTGATTATTTCAAAAAAACCGTTCAGGAAAAAGAATTACCCATAGAAATAGAAGAAGTAAAACTTTCTGCGGATGATGATGAGTATCTCTCCGAGGACTTATTAGTTGAGTTAAATTTAGCTAACTCAAAATCAGATGCAAAAAGACTTGCTCAACAAGGAGGAGTAGTTGTGAATGATGAGAAAATTCTTGATTTCAAACAAGCAAAAAAGATCGAGGATGGGATGATACTTAAAGTAGGTAAAAGAAAAATTGTCAAACTCCGCGTTGCTTAGTATAATGACCTCATGGATTTTATAAGACAGCACAGTAAAGCTTTTCGAATTATTATGGGAATTGCACTTGTAGCGCTTATTATCTCCTCGTTCCTACCTTTTGTCGTATTACTTTTTGGATACTAATATGCATCTTTCTACACCAGTGTCTCAGGCGAACGCTGGTCTCAAGCGTTTCGCTAAAAAACTTGAAAAGCTAAACATTCGAACTGTTCTTGACCTTATCAACCATTTACCTAGCCGATATGAAGACTATTCCATTATTTCTCCAATTGGCTCTCTGCAAGAGGGTGAAGTAGTTACTGTCAAGGGACAAATTATCGAAGCAAAAAACGACTATACAAGACGTTTTAAGACAGTTCAAAAAGTAATTGTCGCAGATGATTCTGGATCATTACACCTCACATGGTTTAATCAACCTTATATAATTAAAAACCTTCCACTCAACACACTTATATCAGTCTCTGGAAGAATTGAAAAATTTTCAGGTCATCTTACTATGATTTCACCAGACTTTGAAATTATAAGTCCTGATGCAGAGTTGGTCCACACAGGAAAAATTATTCCTATTTATCCTGTGACGCAAGGACTTTCGTCAAAATGGCTACGCAGACAAATTTTCACTATTTTACCTGAAGTTCAACATGAGCTTCAGGATTATTTACCAGCAAATATTATCAATAACTACAATTTAGTTCCCCTTCAAAAAGCACTTCATACTATCCATTTCCCTGAAAGTATTGAAGCTGCTGTTAAAGCAAAAGAAAGACTCGCCTTTGAAGAACTTCTCCTGCTTCAACTTGCTTCTCTGGAGAGAAAGAGAATTTGGAATTTAGAAAGTGATGGCATACTTTTTCAACTATTTGATGAAAAATTAGAACATTTTCAATCACAACTTCCCTTTTCTTTAACAGAATCGCAAAAGAAGGCTATCCAGGATATTCTCGCTGATGTTACAACTGGTAAACCCATGAATAGGCTTGTTCAAGGAGACGTTGGAAGCGGAAAAACAATAATTGCGGCACTAAGTCTTTATTTGACCCACCTCAATGGTTATCAAGGCGCATTGATGGCTCCGACCGAGATATTAGCAGCCCAACACTATCATACACTTAGCAAACTTCTTGAACCGCTTGGTGTAAAAATACGCCTAGCCACAAGTAGTACAAAAAAATCAGACGAGGTTTTTGATATTGTCGTAGGTACCCACGCACTTGTAGGGAAGAAAATTTCGTTTGACAGGCTTGGTTTAGTTGTCATTGATGAACAACAGAGATTCGGTGTTGAGCAAAGAGGAATACTTAGAGGAAAAGGCAGTAATCCTCATTTACTCACCATGACTGCAACTCCAATTCCTCGAACAGTTGCTCTTACCATTTATGGTGACCTATCACTCACATATCTGAGTGACATGCCTAAGGGAAGAAAACATATTAAAACGTGGCTTGTGCCAGATGAAAAAAGACTTGGCGCATATGGTTGGATTAGACGTGAAATCCAGGAGAATGACTCACAGGTTTTTATTATTTGTCCATTTATTGAAGAATCAGAAAATATGACCACGATAAAGGCTGCTACTAAAGAATTTGACCGGCTTCGCACTGAAATATTTCCAGATCTCTCACTCGGTCTTCTCCATGGAAAAATGAAAGCTGTCGAAAAAGATCGCGTGCTCTCAGACTTTAAAAATAGGCAGTATGACATTCTTGTTGCAACACCAGTTGTTGAGGTAGGAATTGATATCCCGAATGCGACAGTTATTGTTATAGAAGGTGCAGAAAGATTTGGACTGTCACAACTTCATCAACTTCGAGGAAGAGTGGGGAGGGGAGACAAGCAGTCATATTGTCTTCTTTTTACCGAATCCAAAACTGAATCAGCCATAACTAGACTCAAAGCAATGGAGACCATGAAAAGTGGTGCACAACTTGCAGAATATGATCTGACTCTCCGCGGACCTGGAGAAATTTATGGATTAAAACAGTCAGGAGTAAGACTTTTAAAAATTGCCAAATTTACTGATACAGAACTGATTGAGAGAGCAAAGAAGGCAGCAAATAATCTTTTCCCTCTCCTGACGACCAATTCAACACTCAAGGAAAAACTCCACCCTCTTTTAAGTCAGAAAGTATCACCAGACTAGAATTGACAAAGTTACACCTCGCTTTTACACTGATAGTATGCCTGCTCAAGAATACACTCTAGGGTCACCTCCACCTGTTCCTGCTGAACCCAGTAATCTGAATGCTGAAACGGAAGAAAAACCGCTTAACCCTTTTCCTAAAAAAGCACTTATCGCGCTCGCAATTGTAGGTGTTTTACTTGTATTTTTTAGTGGTTTTTTTCTCCGAGGCGCTGTGGATAAACCAGCACCAGTTGTTGTACCAACATCAATACCGACACCAACATCTTTCAGTGTTACGACACCAACACCTACCCCTTTTTCTGAAGTAATTGGCTCAACAATACAATTCCTTCCGAGAAAACAATATTTTGACGATACATATGTCGCAATTAGTAAAAAAGAACCACACAAGACCTTAATTCTTTCAGTTTCACGAATTGAACAGGAAAGAAATTACACACAATACATGAAGGTAAATTATTTTAACGGTAAAGAGTGGATTCGAAAGACAGTAACCAATAGCCTAACGAATTCAATGGTAGTATCAAACCCAATACTTAGAGAGTGGAGAGATGCGACAACTATTCAGCAACAAAGTGCAACTGATATCGCCGTTATTATGTTAGAAAATCAAACTGTGAAAATAACATCTCCAATAATGAAGGATGAAATAAGTATTCAAAGTTTGCCTGGATCAACAAAATTCGTGTACCAAGGTGCAGGAAGTATATTTGCTGATGATGAAGTTGAAAGTGCACACATCTTCTATGCGAGAACTTACTCATTTAATGCGTCTGATCTTTCTTTCCTTGGCAAACCTGAAACTCTCTCATCACAGTGGGCTGTATTTTGGGATGCTGAGGGGAATTTTTATCATCTTGATGCAGTAAAAACACCTAATGCGCAAACTGCAATTCAAAATAGACAAATTGGTATTAAACAAACATTTCAAAAAATTGTGACGAGAACTTCCTCAACAAATGCAAGAACGCAAAATCCTGGACCACAATTTGTTGTAACCTTTAATGATCCAATTGGCGAGACTATACAGTACCCACTAAAGAATTCTGTCAACAAATCAGATAAAAAGACATATCAATGGATACTTGGTACTGGAAGTGGTTCACTTATACGTTCGCAAGGAAGAGAAGTAAATGGACTTGGTGTGTACGAATTTATTACTCAAGTTACACGATAAGATCTATCCTCAACCCAAAATGATCAGATATATCTGGTGAATCGACCAAGGAAAAGTTCTCTGTAGATACTTCTCTTGAAGTGAAAAGAAAATCAACAGCAAGTCCAGGTGGAAAAAGATGCTTTGCACGATGAAGCCTCGGATTAAGTGTGTTTTTAATTGGGGTATTTACAGCATGATTTACGCTTAACTCTTCTAACCCTCTCACTACGACAGAGTCTTTCCAGACATTGAAATCCCCGGAAAGAAGAAAAGGTGAGGCTAATGAAGAAACATAACTTATTAGCTTTTTTCCTTGCTCTATCTTGTGAGGTTCATCTTCCTGCGTAGGTCCCCATGCCAGATGAGTATTAAGGAACCAATATTTTACGCCAGAAAAATCAAACTGGAGAGACAGACAAGTACGTGGAAGAGTCCTCAAAAATTCAAAGTCTGATGTATCGATTTCCTCAATTTCACGGAAAGGATGTATCCAAAAAATCTCCTTCTTAATAAGTTTGAGTTCTTTTTTATATAATGTAGCGTTCCCAAAATAAGTCGCAGTATCTTGAGGAGCGTGCATACTGACAGCAAGTTCACCCTCAACTCCGAGTTCATTCTTTAATGAAGTAAAAATATCAGGGACACTTCGACTCATTCTTCCACCACATACCTCTTGTAAATGAATGATGTCGAAGTCTTCATTTTTTAAAAATTTTACTAATTTTTCATACTGGCTTCCTGCTTCAATATTTAACTGCAAGACATTTACTCTCATCTGGATAAGTATAACAGATCAAAATTCTCACTTAGCTTGCAGAATGAGGGAAAATAGAGTAAAATAAAGGATACTATGCCACAAGAACCAAAGAAAAGACATTCGAGACAGCGCCAAGGAAAAAGAAGAGCAGCAATATCTCTTTCAGTTCCGAACGTATCACATCGGCTAACATCATTTTATAAGATGTTAGAACAAGAGAAAAAAACTGCAACTCATGAAAACTCCTAATGATCCTCGCCATCTCAAAAGGCAGCATGTTGTACAGGAATTATTTAAGATAGAATTTCATACTCAACCTATTAGTGTTCGAGCACAGGAAGTTTTGTCAAATAAAGAGGTAATAGATGAATTCATTCAAAAAGCTGCACCTGAATTTCCATTAGAGAAAATTAATAAAGTTGACCTTGCAATACTCAGACAAGCAGTATTCGAACTGATGATTGAGAAAAAAGAACCAACGAATGTTATTATTGATGAAGCAGTTGAACTTGGAAAAGAGTTTGGAGGAGAAGCGAGTCCAGCCTTTATAAATGGGGCTCTAGGAAATATTGTGAACCATCATGAATCTACCAACAATAACTAATTCAGAATTATTTGATCAGGCATTTACACATCGTTCATATTTAAACGAGTCTAAAACTGTTAAAGAATCAAATGAAAGACTTGAGTTCTTAGGTGATAGTATTCTTTCATTTGTAGTGTCAAAGCACTTGTATTCCGTTTACTCAGAATATAATGAAGGTGTCCTTACCAATCTTCGCTCACTTCTTGTAAATACAAAGAGCCTCGCACAGGCTGCAAAAACTCTTGAATTTGGCAAATACTTAAAACTTTCAAAAGGTGAGGAAGAATCAAAAGGGCGTGAAAACGAAACGCTTCTAGCAAACTGTTTTGAAGCATTTATTGGAGCCCTTTTTATTGATCAGGGAATCAAAGCAGTTGAAGACTTTATTGGCGAAGTCCTTCTTCCTCAAGCAAAAGATATTGTAGAACGCAAGGCATTCAAAGACCCTAAAAGTCTTCTTCAAGAGTATGTCCAAGCGCGTAAACAAAACTCTCCTCTCTATAAAGTTCTTCATGAAGAAGGTCCTCCGCATGCAAAAACATTTACAATCGGTGCCTATGTCAACCAACAGGTTATTGGACAGGGAGTAGGGAAGTCTAAACAAGAGGCAGAAGAAAATGCAGCAAAAGAAGCTTTAGATGCTCTTCAGAAAGGAACAGTCAGTATCTCTTAAGTTTACTTGAGAAATACCCACAGTTTTGGTACAATACACTCTATGGCAGTCGTAATACGATTATCACGCACAGGAAAAAAAGGTGAACGTAAGTTCCGTGTTGTAGTAAAAGAAAAAAGAAGTCGCCGTGATGGTGACAATGTAGAGATTCTTGGATGGTACGAGATGGGTAAAAATGGTGGTAAAAAAGAGATTAATAAAGAGCGTTACCAGTACTGGATCTCACAAGGAGCTCTTCCATCTCCTACTGTTGCAAAAATTGTTGAGGCATGAAAGATACACTTCACTACATAATTACATCCCTTGTAGACAATGCTGAAGAAGTAAAAATTGAAGAATCTGAAGAAGAAGGTACTGTTTACTTTACTATAAGTGTTGCAAAGGATGATATGGGTAAAATTATTGGGAAAGAAGGAAAAGTAATAAGAAGTGTAAGAAACATAATGAAAGTCCTCGCAATGAAACAGAACAAAAGAATAAATGTTTCCCTCGCAGAAAACGTTTAAATAAACGCTTTCTATCATATATGACTATTTCAATAGTGACTTTGTTTCCACAGATGTTTTTGGGACCTTTCTCCGAATCTATCATTAAAAACGCGACTCAAAAAAAATTAGTCGAAATTAATTTTGTCGATATTCGAAGGTTTGGTATAGGAAAACACCAACTCGTTGATGATACAGCGTATGGTGGGGGAGTTGGAATGGTAATGAGAGTTGATGTCGTTCACGCAGCAATTGAGTCTGCAAGAAAAAAAGAATTATCATCAGATGAGGAGAAAGTTATTCTCATGACTGCGGATGGAAAGACTTTCAACCAAAATTTCGCTAAAAAGTACTCGACGTTAAAACATCTTATTATAGTTTGTGGTCACTATGAAGGAATTGATGAACGAATTCGATCTTTTGTTGACGAAGAAATCTCAATTGGAGATTTTGTTTTAACGGGTGGCGAAATTCCTGCAATGCTTATAACCGATTCTGTCATTCGTCTTGTCTCAGGTGTACTTAAAGAAGAAGCAACTGCTAATGAGTCTTTCTCTCTTCCATCAGGTAAAGAACTGGGATTATTAGAATACCCTATCTATACTCGACCTGAAGAATATAAAGGTGTGAAAGTACCCGATGTACTCCTTTCAGGGAATCATGCAAAAATTAATGAGTGGAAGAAACAAGAAGCTCTTAAAAAAACCACCAGAAAACGACCAGATATTCTTAATAACTAAAAAGGTGACGCACTTTCAGTCCCAACAGGAACATCTCCAATAATATCCGAGCCTAATGAATCTTTCCATGCTTTTAACATCTGCATTAACCTTGCTTTATCACCTTCGATCTGACCAATAGGTTTATCGTAATTTACAGGTACCTTTTCAGGTATAACTTTGTAATAGAACCTTAATTTCATAGATGCTGTATTTGATGAAAAGTTAATACTCAGTATTTCTACAAGGGGCACTTTTTGGTATATTTCAGTCATAAATTCATTCACATTTTCTATATCTCCTTGAATGGAAATTGAAATATCTAGATATGTTTCAGGTACAAGTTCGGCTGATTCAGTTGAAAGATTTCCTACAATGAATGAATAATCATTAAAAGCTACTCCTGAATTTGCACCCGCTGCTGAGATTGCACGTATTACACCTGCAAAATCTTTTTCAACAGGTAATGCAGCAGTCACAGTCTGAAGCTGCGTGTTCAAAATCGACTCATTTGTTCCCAGCAATTGCTGCTCATTATTTCTAAGTACAGCAATTCTGCTTTTTGCTTCTGCAACTTCTTTTTGAAATGAAAGCCAATTCTGTATTTGTGGGAAAATAACCCTCCCTATGAGTATCACACTAATTAAAAGAAGAAAAACAACGATACTCAATGAATACCAGGAAGTATCTTTATATCTAAAATAGAGAATACGAAATGTCTGAAACGAAGAAGCATTTTTTTGCATATTAATATAATGTTATTTTATAGCTTGCTTTATACGGACTACCTGGAGCATAGTCAACAGAGTCTATATGAATTTTTGCAATTGATTTATCATTTTGAGTCATCGTTTTCATGACTGAAGAGATATTTTCTATCCCTGCAAGTGTTACCGAATTAAATACAATATTTATCTCTTTTGTATCTACACGAACCTCTTCTATATCAACGCCACTTGGCATTTTCTCTCTTATTTGACTTAATCTTGTATCGACATCTAGCCTTGAATTCAATATCTTATTGATATCAACGAGACGTGTACTAATAAGAACTTGTTTCAAAACCTTCGTATGCATTTGTGATAATGAATTAAGAAGTGTTGTTTCTTGTTTTTTTAAATCTGGGAGAGGCGAAGCAAGAACAAGAAGGAAAATAACGAGTGAACCTACTCCAACAAGAAATAAAAGGCCTACAGCGATCAAACGTAAAAGCTTAACCTTCGCTTGAAGTGCAACGTTTCCTTGCCTTCTACTATTTAATAAATTTATTTCATTACTCATTTTCTCTCATTGCCAACCCGATTGAGACACTGAAACGAGGGCCTTGATCAATTAATGCTTCAGGAACTGACTGAACAGCAATATTTTTCCATGGATTCCCAATTACTGTTTCAATTCCACAGTTTTTCACAAAAAAGATATCCAGTCCGGGAAGAAGTGAACTTCCTCCTGAAAGAATGATTTGATTAATCGGATTCTCTGATTTATTTTTTTCAGTATAATAGGCGAGCGCTTTTTTAATTTCTGAGAGCATGGACGACAAAATTGGATCAAGAACTTGTGAGATTTTTCCACCTAGACTTTGATCTGCAATACCATATACTTTCTTATATTCTTCAGCCTGGGAAGGAGTAAAACCAAAACTTGAAGCAATTGCGCGATCCATGGCAAGTCCGCCAAGTGAAATGGTGTATGAAAAGATAAGTATTCCGTTTTGAATTATCGCAATTGATGTGCTCAATGCTCCTATATTTACTATTAGATATACATTTGAATTATTTTGAGGTGCTAGTGCCCGGATCACCGATATCATCTCAGTCTCAACGACATTTATACTTAGTCCTGCCATTTCAAGAATTGATTGATACCTCCTTACAACTGATGTTGGTGCCCCAACGAGAAGAACCTGCATTTTTGGATTTACTTGATTTGATTCATTTCTCTGTAATACTTTGTAATCAATTGTCATGGTGGGGAGAGGAGCAGGGATATGTTGTTCAGCTTCCCAATAAATTGCTGAAGAAAGTTCTTTATCTGAAAGAATTGGCATATCAATAACTTTTGTAAAAACCTGATTTTCTGGAAGAGCTACATTTACATAGGGGGATGACACCTTAGCATCCACCATAAGGCGCTGAATTGCCTGTGCCATCTCTTGTTGATCAAATGCTGACTCAGACATCATTCCTTTCGCAGGAGTAATCGTTGTAAGACATGACTGAAGCGTAATACCCTTCTTGTCTTTTGTGAGAGAGACAAGTTTCATTGATGTAGCACCGATATCGAGTCCGATTGTATTCATTATGGTGAAAAAAGTAAGAATGGAAAAAACTCAACAGGTACTTTTGGATATCCTTTATATACAACGATTTTTCTTTTGGTTTCTCCTGCTGTTCCAGTAGACTCAATAATTTGTCCTTGCGTTGGCAGAGATGCACTGCCTACAACTCCCATTTTGGTCGTAGCGTAGACAGGGATAACACGCATAACAAGTCCATTCGTTATTCCTGTAATTGTATAATTATGGCCAAAGCTTTCCCCACCAATTGATCCGCCTGTTGCAATTGAAGCAGTGCTAAAATTGTTATTTGATGCTCGCGCTGAACACGGATCTAACACTATGTGACTTGCAACGGCATTAGATGCTGTCGTTCCTGTAAGAAGTACTATCTCAAGAGCAGCTTTGGTATTTGTATCAGGCGATGCAGAGCAAATATCACTTCCTTTACTCCAATACACAGTTACATTTCCGGTATACGGAGTACCAAAATTTGATGGGTTGTTGGGATTTGACGTAAGCCATATATCAATACCATCATCTTTCGGAATATCAATACCATTATTAACCAAGAAAGAAGTTCCTCCCACATTTCTTACATTCGCAGAATACGAAAGATTATTGGAGAAACTATAGTTTTGAGGAGTTGTTTGGTTGGTTGCTATTATTTTCTCTATTCCTGCTTCTGCTGCTGAAAATGCTTGCTGAGATGCCTCTTCTTCCTGTGATGTTCTCACATTAGTAATCGTTCTCGTAACTACAGATAATCCCACAGTTAATGCTACAACCATAACAAGAATGACGACGAGAAGTATTTGGCCTTGTTGAAATTGTTTGGAAATTGACATAGGGTGCCTAATCTATCGTAACAACCATGAAAAGGATCTGTCAACGCCTGAGTAACTTACTGAGAATTTCGAAGTGAGACTGTTGTCTCAAAAGGAAGGGTAGCAGAATTCTCAAACAAGAGATTTTCACCAACTTTAGCTACGGTAAAAGAAACAGTTATCGTTGGAGTATCATATGCTGTTTCTTGTGTACAGGTAAATGAACAACTTGTCGTTCTTACTTGTGAAGTATCAAGAAGAGATGCACTATTTGATGAAATTGTATTATTTTGACAACTAAATTCAGTTATATTATTATCAAAATTTCTGATTTTCACTGAATCCGTAGCAACACTTGTCTCAGAATCATTGATATAACATGTGGTAGGCACTTCAAGACTCTTTGCATACTGTATCATCTTGGTAACTTGTGATAGGGCAGATTTTCCATTCTGAGAAACAAGACCTAAAGAATCAGATCTATTTGATCCTCTCAAAGTAGTAAATAAAACACTAAAAAGAATTGATCCTACAACGCCAAGAACTGCAACAACAGCCAGAAGTTCAATGAGGGTAAATCCAAGTGATTTTTTCTTTAAATATACTTTCATGGCGCTGTCCTTCCGGTAAAGTTTGAGAGACAAGTATTTAATGCTACTGAATGACAGTACCGATTACTCGGATTTTGACACTTACTGTCAGTCCACGAAACAATGACATTAACATAAGTTTGTTTACTTCCAGGAACAGGAGTAACATTTGCCGCAAGGCATGCAGAGTTATTATGTCTTAGTTCTACCTTTCTAATATATTTATTATCAACATTGACTGGGCATGCAGTAATTTGAAGGCCACAGCTACTATTACTTGAAGATGTCACACTTGTACATGAATCTGCAAGACAGTAAGTATTATTCTGCAACCCAGCAAGTGCAGCGTAATTATTATTCCGCATATTTCTCATAACTTCTATGCCTTGCTGTGCAACGAGTGTAGCTTGACTTTCATTCGTACTCTGTGACGCATTATTTAATGCAGTAACAACCGCCATAGTCATGGCAGACAACACAATAATACCTGCTCCAAGAGCTACAACGACTTCTATAATTGTCTGACCTTTATATTTATTCAATTGAAATATTTCCATTATTAGAAACAGTGATTGTTTTCTGTCTATCATTTTCGCCAGTTAATCGTATCGTTCCATTTCCACTTACTCCTCCTGTGAGTATCTGGAAAAGAAATGCTGTAGAAGTAGTACCCTCACCAACATTTGCGAATAATACTCCCGAGGGTAAACTCTTTACAGAATTATTGACTAAAATTGTTTTCGTTCCACACTTAACGTAGAGACCATATGTATTTTCTGACAAACACGAAGATCCTGTCAGTCCACAAATCTGCACTTCATAGCCATGGAGAATATCACTAGCAACACATGAACTTGGCTTCACCTGCGACTGTGTTCTTGATTTTGCTTGCTGAAGGGTCGAAATCAAATCGGATGCTGCAGTATTAAGTCGTTGATCACGTCCATAGTTAGCAAATGCAGCCAGACTTATAGTACTCAATATACCTATTATTGAAAAAACGACAAGTAACTCAATGAGTGTAAATCCTAGATTACGTATTCTTTTCATTATGGGTTTTGAACGATAAAGTATTTTGTGGTGCAACTTCCCGTGCCAGCAGGAGTTGAAAGTGTATCTGAAGCATTTGGATCATTATCGCTCGCATTTTCTAAACACGTTGCTAATGTATACGTAACTCCACCATCAGCAGTGTAATAATAGTAGTTTCCAGCATTATATGCAGTTGTCCCGAGACTATCACAAGGAATTTTTGAAAGATATACTGTCGCACCTGACTGAAGGCTTTGTGAAGTAGGGCAAGAGGTCGAATTGAGTCTGTATGTCGTGCCACTAATCGTTGGATAACTTCCTTGATCTGATCTGTATAATTCAAGTGCAGACTGGATCTGTCTGATATCAGATTTTCGTTGAGCATCACGAGCTCGCTGTCTAATTCCTACAAAATTCGTCATCAAGAGAGTAGTCAATACACCAATTATTGCAATGGCAATTAGCAATTCTATGAGAGTAAAACCTTTTGTTCGAATATTCATACTATGGTCTTAGATCAGAGCTTGTTACACCGTAATTACAGGTATTGCCACAGGAATTTGCAGGAATACTATATGTATTCATATTGGCACATACTGAGCCATTATTACAACTCTCAGGATCAGAACTCCTTTCAAGAGCTGCATAAATAACATAACTTTGCCCATTATTTCTTGACTGATAAACATAGTTTTGTGAAACGAGCGGATCCTTTGGAACAACATTAATATATGGTTGCCAAGATGAACCATATTCAATTGTTGTTGTCCCTGACCGAAGTCGGTAATTTGTACTATTATCTGGGTAACTTCCATTATCTTGATAATACGCTTCAAGAGCACGCTGGATTGTCGCTAGATCAGATTTGCGTCTTGAGTCATTTGCCTTTCTGAATTGTTCAGCCGGATTCATAACTGCAATCATTCCAGACGCAATAAGCCCAAAAATTCCAGCTACTAAAATTAACTCAATAAGTGTGAATCCAGTAAATTTTTTCATTCTCTATTTAGAGTAGCTTTCTCAAATTATATTGACAAGTATTAGTTACACTCTCCGCCACATGATGAGGAACAAAAAGTTCCATTTCCTTCACCAACGACATTACAACGTACAGGAGTACCAGTGCATGAGTATCTCCTTTCGCTAGATAGACATTCTGTAGAACCTGCAGACAATTGACTCGAAGAGAGAACAGAACAATCGACATTTCCACCACTTATACAACCCCACTGAGGTGTAAAATCCATGGGAAGACAAGATGAAATTTGTGATAATGAACAATTATTTTGTGTTGAGTTAACTCCTGTGTTAGAACTTTCTACCTCAGTTTCTAACGGAGAAAACAGCGCATACCATTGTGGACACGCCTCTCCACTATTTTTATAGACATAACACTTAGTACTGTCTGATGAACATTGTGGATTTTGGGGAACTTCAGTCATATAGGTCGTGTCCTGTTCTTTCCACTCATTTCCAAATGGTATCTCTAATGGATAACAATTATTATCACTATAATATGCCTCTATAACACTTTTAATAGCCTGTATATCCTGTCTACTTTCCACATCCCTGGCTTTTGTCAACGAATTACCATTATTTATCATTACATAAGAGATGAAAATTAACAGTCCAAGTATACTTGTAACAATTAATAACTCTATGATTGTAAGTCCTGAATATTTTTTCATATCAACATGCACCATCACAGCTCGACGAACAATATGTTCCAGAGCCAGGTGCGACGACATTACACTTTTGAGGGGTTCCTGAACAGAGATATCTTCTTTCAGATTGAGGACAACTTTGATTATCTCCTGGATCACTGGTGCCATTTCCATTACTTTCTTGTTGAGTTGTGTCTGGTGTAAACGTAGATGGTATAACAGGACTTGAAACTACAACAGGACAATTAACAGATCCAGAAAGAACACATGACCAGGATGCATTATAGTTAGGTGGAGTACAGCTTGTTGAGAAAGACTGAAGTGGACAGTTTTTAATTGGGTCAGGATCGGGATTCTCTTTTTTAGAATATAAAATATTCCATTGAGGACAAGCAGATGTTGTATCAATTTGATACATATAACAAGCTTCGGGATTGCTTGAGCAATCGCTATCTTGTGGCACTCTTGACATGTATGTCACTCCATCTTCTTCCCATCTATTATTAAATGGAAGCGTTGTTGGATAACAATTATGATCACTGTAATATGTATCAAGTGCATTTTTTATTTCTTGAAGGTCATGGCTTCTTGTTGAATCTTTTGCCATACCAAATTGCTTCACAGGATCTATGAGGAGTACAAGGGTCGTTAATAGCACAGCAAGTATTGCGATATCAACAATTGCTTGAACTAGAGTAAATCCTTGTGAGGAAAAAGAAACCAAAGGAGAGTAAGAAAGCCTTATACGGTAAAAGGATAAATTATCCATAGAATAAATAACTATGAGCAATTGAGAGTAACTTTTCTCCAAAAAGAAGAGATATCATGGTTCCTAGAACAAGAAAAGGGCCAAATGGAATTGTGTCACCTCTTAATTTCTTCTTTCCGAATAAAATAAGTATGAGAGAAGTAATTGCACCTGTCAAGAAAGCTAGGTAGAGACCAACAAAGATTCTTGGAAAACCGAGCAACAAGCCCATAAAAAATACGTAGAAGACATCGCCAAGTCCCATACCTTTACCTCTTGTAAAAAAATGGATTGCAAAAAAGAATAATGAAACAAAAAAACCAGTGATCAAAAAATTTAGTTGGTTATCATAAGAAAAAACAAAGTTATAAATGAGTGATAATAATGAACCTAGCAAAACGAGGGGAAGGGGAATAAGACCATATTTTGCATCTGCAATAAAAATTGTAAAGAGAACTAGAAAAAGAGAAAGTATTAAAATGTAAAAAGCAACAGAAGGGGAGACGAAGTAAAGGTATACAAAAGATGCTCCAGTGACAACCTCCGTTGCTGGATACCAAAAAGATAACTTCTTTCTGCATTTTCTACATTTTCCGCTTTGGGAAATAAATGAAAAAACTGGAATTAACTCGTACCATAGAAGTACATGTTGGCAGTAGTCACAATGAGATCGAGTATTGATAAAAGGCTGATCGGTGCAGAGTCTATCAGCAAGAGCATGAATAAAGCTACCTAAGGAAGCTCCAAAAGAGAAAAGTAAAACGAAAAAAATACTGTCCATAAATTAATTCTAGAGGTATTGAGAGCAAAAAAAAAGAGCAGTTGTTCTGCTCTTTTTAGAGGATTGCACACCAGTAACAGGAGTTCGTTCCAGTTCCGTCCCATGGACATGCAGCTGTATTGTCTCCACCAGATTGGTCATAACTTGATGCTTCATCTCGATAGAGAGATTTAGATTCAGGCACAAAACAAACACTAACATTATTTGCTGTAGCACTTCCTCTTAGATAAAGACTTTGTACAAATTCTGCATCACCAAATTGAGATTTTAATTCTCCATCATCAATAAGACCCTGAATACATTCATCAACTGTTCCATCTGTTGCAGCAAGTGGGACAGCAGTAGTTCCCGCAGAACAATTTGTCACTCCGCCTGAGTGCCAAGGCATTTTTGAATGTGATGTGTAGTAACGAAGTGCAGCATTTGCTACCTCAACCGCAGCATTTTTCTTATTTGCATCATTTGTCTTTTTCAGCTGTTCAAATGGATCAATAGTTGCGATAAGTGCAGTTGCAAGAATTCCAAGAATACCAATTACAACAAGAAGTTCGATGAGTGTGAAGCCTTTAGAGAAGTTTTTGAATTGGGCAGTTGTCATATATTTAAGAGATTTATTTATCTCTGTATTCATTATTTACACAGCAGTAAATGGTTGTCAATAGGGAAAAATAAATTTCTTACAATTGTGTGTGAACAAGCTCAACTCCATCACTTTTTGAAGCTGTTATCTTTTTGGGGTCAAACTGCGGGAGTGTAAATGAAAATACAGACCCTTTACCAATCCCAGGAGACTGTACCCAAATCTTACCCCCATGTAATTCAATTATTGACTTGCAGATATAGAGACCAAGTCCAGTTCCCTGGGTAGCAGTTTTATTGACAACATAAGATCCAGGAAGAAGACTGAATTTTTGAAATAGTTTTGAGATATCTTCAGCTGGAATCCCTGCTCCGTTATCAGACACCTTAACTTCTACCATTCCAATTCGGTTAACTTCAAATGCAATTGAAATGTTACCTCCCTTTGGTGTGAATTTAAGTGAATTTCCAATCAAATTAATAAGTACTTCTTTAATTTTATTTTCATCTGCAAGCGTATGCGGTAATGTTGGTGCTGGCATCAAAGACACAGTTATACCTAACTCTAAAGCACGAGGCATCACTTCCTCAATAACTTCATGTGTAAGCTGTTGAATATCTACATCTGCGAGCTCGATACTTATCCTTCCTGACTCAATTCGTGAAATGTTTAACATATCATTCACCAGTTTTATCAATCTATCAGTTGATCTATAGGCACGATCTAAATAATATTTTTGTTTGTCGGACAACACTCCACCCTTTCCAGCAAGAGCCATCCACAAATACGATTTAATAGCAGTCATGGGAGTTCTCAATTCATGTGAAGCAAGCGAAACAAATTCGTCTTTTAACTTATCAACCTCTTGCAATCTCACATTATTTTCTTGGACTGTGGTGTAGAGAAGTGCATTATCAATAGCAATGCCAATAAGGTCTACGAGACGTGTAAGTAAATGTATTTCAAATTCCTCTAATTCATGCATCATAGCTGTATGACCAACGACAAGAGATCCGATAACATTCTTTCGAACTATAAGTGGGAAAATAAAAAAAGTTTTAACTTGCAAAGATTTTTGAAAAAGCGCCTTTTCTTGTGAGGATAATGATGAGTATGCAATATCAGCATACTGACTTGTTGTATATTTTTGAGATGTTGTGATGGTTTTTATTATTGCATTGTTTGATTCTGCAAATGGAATTTTTTGTGCAAATACTTCACCAGACTGTAAAGCTTGTATTGTTGCAGATACTGTCTGATTTTGAGCTGAACCCAAGAGTGATATTTCTCTTGACAAAGCACTGGAAACATAAATAGCTGCTACCTGAAAATCAGCTTCTTCAATAAGTATTTTAACTACTTGTAAAGCAATCTCTGAAGGCTTAGTAACAGAGCTTAAAATAATATCATCAATTTTTCTCAGGAGTGAGAGTATTTTATTAGTTTGGGCAAGCTCAAGATTTTTTTTGTACATCTCTTGAGTGATATGTTCAAGATCTGAGGCAATAGGAAGAGATGTATGACTAACACTAGGCAGAGAGGGGTCCATATTTTAAGTATAGCAAATTAACTAAGGAGAGAAGGCACCTCTTCTTTTGGCATTGTCGCAATAATACTTTTTACTGCTTCACGACAGACCTCAACTGATGCTCGTCCAAAAAGACCCTCATATTGTTTTATGAGAGAATTAACCGTCTCTTTTTTGTCTCCTTCAATTTTAATTAACTTCGCCGACTCATCAATTGTTAACCCAGAGACTTTCTTTGCTTGCTCAAGCGCAAGCGGACCCACAACTTCTTCTTGTGCCTTAATTATCCGCTCAGTGAGCTGCATAAAGATATCCATAATTAATCAGTATGTTTTAACTTGTTATAGATTGTTTCAAACTGCATAATCCCGATGACCATAAGGAAATATGCAACAGTATAGAGATAGTCTATTGGACTTCCTGGATAGTAACTCTCTTGAAAATAAAGAAATATGTAATCAGCTAAAAATTGGGCACTAAAAGCAACTATTAAAAAGAGTATTTTCCCCTTCATTATTCCTCCCAAAAGACCCCTCGTCAAACTATATGTGAGAATACCTATGGTGATATAAACTGCCTGACCAAGTGGATAGCCATATGTTAAAAAAGTTACAAGGGGAGTAGAAAGATCGAATGAATAGTTTCTTAAAAACAACAAGTATGCAATAGTTACCATGACAATTGGGATAAGAAAGACTTGTAATTTATTCTTTGCGCTATTGAGTGAAAATTTCACCCCTGAAGCTTTTCCTATGAGATAGGCTCCATAGATATAGAGTGGTATTGTTCCAAAAAATCCTATATCACCAATTGATGGATAAGGAATATCTATATGCAACACAAAAATATAATATGAATATGCATTTTGTCCAAATTCCTGAGCGAAAAGTCCAAGTGAGAGAAGGAGTAACGCTTTTCCCATAATACTTTTCCATCCACCCCATTTTCTGGATATAACGATACCCCAAATCCCTCCCCACACGGCAATAAGACCGTAAAAGACACCGTAATAGTGATAAAGAAAATGATCAGGAGTTAAGAGTAAATGCATGATTATCCACCATGCTGTGAAGAACAAAAATAATGCGAGAGCAACTTTAGCCTTATATTCTTTGCGAATTGTTTCCCACATATATACAACGTATAGAATAAGATTCACTCTGTCAAGAAACTCTTCTGTTATAATTTATTCATACTATGTCATCAATATTTGGTACATTACCGTCCTTTCCTAAGCAAAAATTATTAGAACTATCAGATAAGAATTCAATAACATTATTTGTTAATCAATTCGAACCGTATGCCGACTATAAATTTGCAAGTTTGTGGAGCTACAATACCGAGAATGATGCTATGATCAGTCAACTCAATAACAATCTTGTATTAAGATTTCGGGACTATATTTCAAATGAGGTACATTACTCATTCATCGGAGAAAATATGGTAGAAGAAACTGCTTCAACTCTTTTGAATCATGCGATAAAAGAAAATGTCCTTCAGGAACTCCGTCTTATCCCCGAATCGGTCATCAGAGCAGGGGATGCATGGAATAACTTCGACGTTCAGGAAGACTTAGGAAATCACGATTATATTCTTTCAGTCTCCGATATAACTCACTTACCAGGAAGCAAATTTCATACCCATAAAAATCACATCAATAAATTTAATACTCTTTATCCAAATTCAAAGATTCGAGTTTTAGCACAAGATGAACAGTCAACGAAAGATGCAATAGAAGAAGTCTTTTTCAAATGGGAAAAAGGAAGAAAGAAAGACCGTTCAGAAACAATTCATGAGCTCACGGCAATTCGAAGAATTCTTCATGACAATGAATACTTTAATCTTCTTATACTTGGACTCTTCATTAACGATGAAATTGTTGGATTCTCAATCAATGATATGGACAGTACTGTCTACGCTCAGAATCATTTTGCAAAAAGTGATCCAACTGTTAAACAAGTCTACTATAAACTAAATCAAGCTACCGGTGAGGAACTACAAAAAAGAGGATATGAATACCTCAATATTGAATGTGATCTTGGACTTGAAGGTTTACGTTTTGCAAAAGAACAATGGAATCCAGTTGCCTATTTAAAGAAATATATTATCCGTTTTAAAAGCAATATTACATAGACAAGAGAAAAATTCCTAAGAATATTCCAACTCCAGCGATGAATTTTATTGCAAGTGTCTCTTTATTCAATACTTCTTTTATCAGATGAGGAAATCTCAGTGACAATATTATCCCAAAAACAAGAATAAAAAGTGGTTGAAATCCACTCAGCACACTGACAATACTTGCTGAGACAAGTGAGAGGGCAAAAAAAGCTGAATAACGTGACGCTACAAAAATTAACTCATTTAAGAACATGTAAGGAAATATCTTTTTGGGAAGTTTTTTTGTCTGGAGAGTAAATTCTTTTTTATTATTTTTATATAAAAGTATGCATAAAGATCCAAAAACAATTCCAAACCCCTCATAAGGTAACGAGTGCCAGAAATTGATATCTGATACACCTACTTTAAATAATATGAATGACAAAGCACTCATCAAACTTGCAACTGTCATATACCATAACGCTTTTCTTAACTTAATGACACCTTTTTCCAATCTCTCAATCGACAAAAGAAATGCTGATATAATTATTAATCCTGCTCCAGCATACTGGTGTAATGCAAATCGTTCATTGAGAAAGAAAAAACTGAAAATCAGGACAAAAATTGGCACTATTTGGAAAAGAGGAATCACTCGTGATGCTTCATCAAGAGAAAGTGCTTTAAAATAAGGAACAAGAGTTAATATTGTAAGTACTCCTGAGAGAAAAAGAAAAAAAGTTGTTCTCAGATCAAAGACGTGCAATCCAGTGAAGAGTACAAGAATAATACTAAAAACAAAAGCAACTAATCCACTATATACAGCAATAACTGTAGGGTGAATGTTATATTTTTCAAGAAGAAATTTATCAACATAATTTACAACACTGTAAAGAGCAGGGGAGAGGATAGCGAAAAATATTCCCATACTAATCAATATTTTCGGCAGGGTAACGCTTTCCTCGTTGCTCAATAATGTATTCAACGTCCTGAGTTTTGAATACGTCCTTAAAATAATTTATTGCGTACTCAGTATCGAAAGGCTTACAGGAATAAACATCAACAGTGACAAATCGTCTTTTTATAAATGTATGGAGACTAATATGTGACTCTTGAATAATCACAAATCCAGACCATCCCCCAGGGTCTTTTGCATCATTCCCTTCTGCAAAAACCACATATGGTTTTATTAATTTTTTCATCCCGATTTTTTCAGGTAACTCATCAAGAATTTTATATGCAAGATTGGCATCGTTCAACACTTCAGGTGGACAGTTGTATGCTTCAAGCATAAGATGTGGACCAAATGGCATTACTTTTTTACTCATAAAAATAAGTATAGTTCAGAATAAAAAACAAATGCAACTCTTCTCATCTTGACAATCTATCGCCACTCTGGTAGTTCTTAATCAATGGATAAAAATTCCGCTCCTTCACTCTCTAGAAAAAAAATACTCGTTGTTGATGATGATCTGTTCATTCGAGAACTATATGAAGAGGTCTTAAAAGGTGAAGGATTTACAGTTGAAACAGCAGAAGATGGTGAGTCAGGGTTACACAAACTCATAGAAGGAGGATATGATGTTGTACTTCTTGATGTCATGATGCCGAAAAGAGATGGAATTGGCGTCTTAACGCAACTTCACTCGACTCCTCCTAAAAAACCGAATGGAGCGATTCTTCTTCTCACAAATTTAGGACATGATGATGTTATCAAAGAAGCTTTAAGTCTTGGAGCAGTTACCTATTTAAACAAAGCTGATATGACGCCTGATCAACTAGTTGAACACGTCCGCCAATATCTTCATTAATTAATCTTCTTTGTATGAACAACTGATCGTCCTGTTGTGTCTTTTTCAAACTCATCAAGAAGTGATAATGCCTTTTGACTCGACTTGGTAATTCTCTCGATATACTCTTCCTGATCTTTTTTTGTCTTCGCATTGGGATAGAAAAGGGACATTTGTTTTATATCATTGATAGGTTCTCGTAGCTCTGCACTAATTCGCGTGATCTGATTGTGAAGTAACTCTTCGACCTTTGTTTTTGCATTTCTTGTTTCATCTTCAAGAATCAGAATTTTTTTCTCTTTTTCTTTCACTTTTAGATATGCATGACTTAGGAAATAGGACAGAGGAATAATCAGGAGGAGAGAGAGAACTGTAATAATATCGAAATTTCCTCTGACATCTTCAAAGTTAGGCAATAAAATAGCAACAAGGACTAAGACAAAAGAAAAAGATGCAGACGTACTAAAAAGAAAAGCGACAGAGATCCCAACAATAAAAAGGAGATAAAAAAACGGCGAAACAGCCCATCCTGTACTTCCTACCCAAAGAAGAATAGCCGTCGTAAAAGTGAAAAGAAGTAAATTAAGTGTTTTAGGGCTAATTCGAGCGCTCTTTTTTGCTGAGTGAGTTAGACTATAAAGATACAAAGCTCCAGAAAATATCAAACAAAATGTAAGTGCATACACAGAATAGGGTCTGGTATTGGGATTGATGGTAAATAGATATACAACAAGAGTTAAAAGAGCTAATATAATTCCCTCAATTATTTTTTGTATTTTCATAATTTTGTCTCTTGTTTTAGTGTAAGAGAGGCATATTTTAAAGTCAACTTCTAAGCAATTTGATTGATAAGGTTATAAATTGGCGTAATAATGGAGATAATCAAAAATCCTACACCAACTGCAAGAAGCACCATAATTGCTGGCTCCATAGCAGTAGTTAGCCCTTTAATTGTCTGCTCTACCTCTCGCTCAAAATATTCAGAGACACGCATTAATGAATCATCTAACTTTCCCGTCTGCTCTCCAATTTTTACCATTTCAACAACAATTGGCGGAAAAAGAGGGTCTGATAACATAGTTACTCCTTTTTCTACTTTCTGTGAGAGATCAAGAATTGCCTGTCTATACACAACATTTCCTACAACATCTGCCGTTTGATTGAGTGATTCAACAACAAGAGTTCCAGTTCCAACTAAAAGACCAAAGGTTCGTGTGAACTCAACAATGGCTGACTGAGAAATAAGTTTGCCGAAGATAGGAATCTTTAATAGCAATGCATCTGTTATCCTTCGCCCTGTTTCTGTTTTTCTCCATCTCCTTAAGTAATATAAAAGCCCAAATATTCCTGCGAGTAGAAATGGCCAGAATTTAATAGTTAAATTAGACATTCCAATTACAATTTGAGTAGGGAGGGGGAGAGCAATATCTAAGTTCTCATATAACACGCTTAACTGCGGGACAACGAAAATCATCATCACTGCCATCACTCCCACCATCATTAAAATAACGATAATAGGATACATTAAAGCCGATCTGATCATGCTCTTCATTTTCTGAGCTTTTTCCAAATTATCTGCAAGGCGAGCAAGAATTTTATCTAAAAGTCCGGATGATTCAGCAGCTTTTATCAGTGATACATATACAGATCCAAAAACTTTTGGGTACTGGGCTAGTGCTGCAGAAAGTGATTTACCTTCTTCAATATTAGCAATCATCCCATTTATAACTTCTGCCATAGCTGGATTTTGGACCTGATTTTTTAAAATACTCATTGCCTGCATGATAGTAAGCCCGGAATTGAGCATAGAGGAAAGCTGTCTAGTAAAAAAAACAATTTCAGAACTGGCTGATTTTTTTTGAAAGGTACTGAGAAAGGAGGTCTTTACACCTTGTTGGACGATCTTTATGGGTGTAAATTCTTGTTTACGAAGATATCCTGCTGCTTCATTAATATCCTTAGCCTCAAGAATACCAGTAATAATTTTCCCTTGTTGGTTGACAGCACGATAGAAGAGTTTCATAAACTATTACCCCAACATTCTCATGAGGTCATCTGGTCGCACAGCAAACGCTTTCGCCACTTCCAGACTTACTTGACCGGACTTTACGAGCTGTCCGAGTGAATCTTCAAGAGTTACCATACCAACATCTTTTGATGTTTGAACTAACTTTATGTTTTATG
>CAYRJZ010000003.1:41713-77609 GCA_964424775.1 uncultured Gammaproteobacteria bacterium
CATCTCGTATATTGCTTGCAACAGCTGAAGTTCCAAGGAGAATCTCAACTGCAGGAACTCGTCCTCCTGTAATTTTAGGAATAAGTCTTTGGGAGATAATCCCCTTAAGCGTTGCAGCAAGCTGAATACGAATTTGTGCACGCTGATGATCAGGAAACGCATCAACAATACGATCAATACTTTGTGCTGCTGAATTAGTATGAAGAGTGGCAAAAACTAAATGTCCAGTTTCTGCAATCGTGAGAGCAGCTTGCATTGTCTCTGGATCACGCATTTCACCAACGAGAACAACATCCGGATCTTCACGAAGAGCCGATCGAAGTGCCATGGCCCACGAATGTGTATCAGTCCCGAGTTCTCTTTGTGAAATAATACAATTACCTTTTGGATAAACATACTCAATTGGATCTTCAATGGTCAGGATGTGATCTGCTTTTGTTTGATTTATCTGATTGATCATTGCAGCAAGCGTACTTGATTTTCCATGACCTGTCGGACCTGTCACTAAGACAAATCCTTGTCTAAGTCCCGCAAAGTCATTGACAGTCTTAGGTAATTGCAGTTGTTCTATTGTTCGGATAACAGGGGGAAGATAACGAAGTGCTGCAGCTAAATTGCCTTTTTGAAAATAAGCATTAATACGAAAACGCCCTACCTCAACAGTCCCCCCATCGGTAAAACCAAATGAAAAATCAAGTTCTTTATTCGCAAGGAGTAACTCTTTCTGTTCAGGGTTTATCAGCTCAAAAATGAGAGATTCAGCCATTTCCCGAGTTAATGGATCATAATTTGACAAGTAGCGAAGACTACCATCGATACGTAACGATGGAGGAATTCCAACAAGAATATGCAGATCAGATGCATTATTTTTGACTGTCAATTGAAGTAATTCATGTATATTCATATTATTCTTGAGCAACACGTAGCACTTCTTCAAGTGTTGTTATTCCCTTCAATACTTTAAGATAACCATCCTGCATCATGGTAATCATACCTTCTAAGACTGCCTGTTTCTCAATCGTAGCAGAATCTGGATGCTCCAGTACGAGTTGTGCAATTTTCGGAGTAACAGGAAGTACTTCATAAATTCCCATGCGACCCTTATAACCAGATGCACCACATTCATTGCACCCACGTCCACGGTAAAGCTGGAGAGGTGTATTTTGAGCAGGGAAGAGTGTCCCCAAGATCTGCTTGATAGACTCAACAACACTTGGTGGAGGAGTATATGCCTCTTTACAATTGGAACAAATTTTTCGTGTAATACGCTGTCCGACAATTGCTGTAATTGTTGAAGCTAAGAGAAAGTTTTCAGCTCCAAGATCTAAGAGACGTGGAAGAGCACCTGCTGCACTTGAAGTATGCAGAGTAGAGAAAACCAAATGTCCTGTTAGTGCAGCCTGAAGTGCAAGATCAGTCGTCTCTTTGTCACGTATTTCTCCTACCAAAATTATATTCGGATCCTGACGAAGAAAGGCTCTTAGACCTGAAGCAAAGGTAAGTCCCACTGCAGGATTGATCTGAACCTGGTTCACACCACCAATTTGATATTCAACAGGATCCTCAAGGGACATAATGTTTACTTTTGGCGTATTGAGTTTGGACAAAATTGCATACAGTGTTGTTGTTTTTCCAGATCCAGTAGGACCTGTGACTAAGATAATTCCATGCGGCCTCTGAATAGATGCTTCAAGGTTCTTGAGGGAAGTTCCTGAAATACCTAGCTCTGGAAGAGTAGGAATTCCACCAGACTTTCGAAGAAGACGCATAACAATCTTCTCTCCATTTACTGTAGGAATAATTGAGATACGAAGATCAACTTCTTCATCATTCACTTTAAAATTAAATCGTCCGTCTTGTGGTGCACGGTGTTCATCAATTTTTAACTCAGAAAGTATTTTAATACGAGAAACAAGTGCTTCCTGTACATTTTTAGGAAGACTGAGTTTGTCATAGAGAATACCATCAATTCGATAGCGGACGCGTACCCGGTCTTCTTGAGGTTCAATATGTATGTCCGATGATCTACTCGTAACAGCGAATTCCAAAATTGTTGATACGATCTTGGCAATTGGAGCCTCTTTAATAATTTGGGCAATCTGTGCACTATCAACTGCTTTTTTTTTGCTGAATTCTTCCGTTTCTTTTATTGCTGCACCAACTTCTCCAACTAATTCCTGTCTGTATTGTTGATTGATAGCACTCTCTACTTCAGGCAAAGAAGAGGCAAAAGTTTTGATATTCAGACCAGTTTTTTTCGATACAAAATCGACTGCTTCAATATCAATAGGATTTGCCATAGCAACATGAAGCGTTTGTGATTTCTCATCATAGAAAAAAGGAATGAGCTGAAATCTCTCAACAACTGCTCGTGGAAGAAAACTAATAGCTTGAGGAGCAAAGGAAGTAGAGCTTAGTGAAATATAAGGTATTCCTAAATATTTTGCTTTTGCTTCAGCCAACTTATCTTCGGGAACTAAATGCATTTCTCGTATAAGAGCATCAGCACTTTTTCCATCAAGAGCACTCTTCACCTTAATATCTTGGGCTTGCTGAGGACTAAGAATTTGTTCAGACACAAGCACGTCAACAAATCCCTGCAACGAATCACTATTTTCCGAGTAGGGAAGTGAGGAATTATTTCCCGTATTTGCAACTGGAGAAGCTTTCAGTCCGGGTTGGCTGACAGGAAAATTATTTTGTGGAAGTTGCTGCGGTTGGACAGAATCAGGCATTACTTCTATAGTAAGGAAATCCACTCGAGAGTGTCAAGGAAAAATAATTACTTTATAATAAAAGCATGCAGACATTTCTTATACTGACAAAAAGCGAAGATGAAGCAAGAAAATTTATTGATGAAAAGTGTATTTCCGAAAATATTCAGGAAATAGATAAATCCTACTACAGTCTCCAATTCGATAAAAAGAAAGGAGAGAGTGCTTCTTCTTTTACTATTGAGAATGTTCGAGAAATACAGAAGAAAATTTTTTTAAGACCACTTAAAGGTCACAAAAAAACAATAATAATTCTTCACGCACATCTTCTGACCATTCCTGCTCAAAACGCTCTTCTTAAAACGCTTGAAGAACCTCCAGAGGACACACTCATCTTTCTTGTTTCAGAATCACCCGACGTACTCCTCCCAACAATACTCTCGCGGTGTTTTCAAATTTCTTTTATCAAACAAACAAGCGAAAATTCCTCACTTCCATCTGAAGAGGTAATAAAGTGGAAAGATCTCAAGATTTCATCCGCACTAAAACTTGCTGAAGCTCTTGCAAAAGATTCAAAAAAATCGACGTTATTACTGGAACAGTCAATTTCACTCCTCCGTGATGAACTACTTAATAAAATTAACAATAACCAAAACAAAGAGTGGGAACTAAGGGCACTTGAGCAACTTATAAAGACTCATAGAACACTCTCACGTACCAACACCAATGTCCGTCTTTGTCTTGAAAACTTCTTTCTCGCACTCAATCCTCAACCATAATTGGCTATTTACTGTCTCTGTTGAAAATACCCGAAATCACTGGTATACTGGTCATTGTTCATGGCTAAAAATCAATCCTCAGACTATTCCGCACAGCAAATACAGGTACTTGAAGGACTCGAACCAGTACGTAAAAGACCTGGTATGTACATTGGTTCAACTGACAGTATTGGACTTCACGAATCACTTCGTGAAATTGTTGATAATGCTGTCGACGAATCTCTCGCAGGATTTGCACGGAATGTGTGGATTATTCTCAATAAAGATGGATCAGCAACAGTTGTTGATGATGGACGTGGAATTCCAGTCGATATGATGCCTGGCTATAACAAGTCTGCACTTGAAATGGTCATGACCAAACTTCACGCAGGAGGTAAATTTGGTGGTTCTGCTTACAAAGTATCAGGGGGTCTTCATGGAGTAGGATCGTCCGTTGTAAATGCTCTTTCTGACTGGCTTTGGGTTGAGGTAAAGAGAGATGGAAAATTACATCGACAGGAATATAAAAGGGGAGAGCCTCAAACTGCAGTTGAAATTGTTAAAGAATCAAAATTAACACTCGATATTAAGATTGAGTCCGGTACAACAGTTACATTTTTCCCTGATGCTTCTATCTTTACACAGACAATTGAATTCGACTTTGATTTCATTAAAAAAGTTCTTCGAGATCGTGCTTACCTTGTACCAAAAGTATATTTCCATCTTTTTGACCTCCGCGGTGATGAGGTAAAAGAGGTTAATTTCTATTTTGAAAGTGGTATTAAAGCTCTTATTGAAAAAATAAATGAGAATAAAAATCCTCTTCACAAAGCAATATACATGCAGAAGACAGTTGGCGATGTAGAAGTTGAATTCGCACTTCAATATAACGACACATACACAGAAAGTGTTGAGTCTTTTGTTAACGTTATCCCAACAATAAATGGTGGAACACATCTAACCGGATTTAGAATGGCGCTTACCCGTGCGATTAATGATTATGGAAAAAAGATTGGTGCCTTTAAGTCAGAAGAAGACTCAGTAATTGGAGATGATACAAAAGAGGGACTAACCGCCGTTGTTTATCTTAAAATGCCTCAGGACCGAATCCAGTTTGAAGGTCAGACCAAAGGTAAGCTTGGTAATTCAGAAATTCAACCCCTTGTTCAACAGGTAACAAAAGAAGGACTTCAGACATATTTTGAAGAAAATCCAGCAGATGCAAAAAAGATTTTAGAAAAAGTCTACCTCGCAGCTAAAGCTCGTCTTGCAGCCAAAGCAGCAAAAGAAGCAGTCATACGTAAAGGAGCACTTGAAGGCTCAAGTCTTCCTGGAAAATTGGCCGACTGCCAGGAAAAAAACCCAGCTCTATCAGAACTTTATCTCGTTGAAGGAGATTCAGCAGGTGGAAGTGCAAAAAGTGGTAGAGATAGAAAGTACCAAGCAATTCTTGCATTGAAAGGAAAAATTCTTAATACAGAACGGGCACGTCTTGATAAAATGATTGAACATGAAGAGGTGAAAAATATCATTGTTGCACTAGGGGCTGGTATTGCTGACACAATTAATATGGAAAAACTTCGATATCACCGAGTTATTATCATGACCGATGCTGATGTTGATGGAGAGCACATTGAGACACTCATACTTACATTTTTTTACCGACACTTACCAGAAGTTATACGACAAGGATACCTCTATGTCGCTATGCCACCACTTTTTAAATTGCAAAGAGGGAAAGAAATTCGATATGCTTTCACAGAAGAGGAAAGAGATAGCCATTTGAAAGAAATGAAGACAGGAAATGCCAATGTAAGTATCCAGCGTTATAAAGGACTTGGAGAAATGAATGCAGAGCAATTATGGGAGACAACAATGAATCCAGAAAATAGAGTACTCAAACAGATATCTATCAATGATGCTGAAGAGGCTGATCAAGTCTTTACCATGCTCATGGGAGATGAAGTCCCACCACGAAAGCACTTTATCCAAAGTAATGCAATTACTGCGACATTGGATATTTAAGTATGGATGGCCAAAGACAACTTGCACAGAGAAGAGGAGAAATGAGACCAGGACAAAATAGACCATTAAAAGAAGGGGAAGTGATCAGGCGCAAAAGAGAAGACGTTACAAGTTGGCAATATCCAGCAAGAAGTGTGAGGGAAAGAGTTGCAGACATGCAGCCATTACCAAAAGTTGATATTCGTGATCAGGAAAGATTAACTGAGCTAAGAATAATTGAAGAGCAAAGTGAAGGTCTTCAAATCGAAGAAGATTCACTTGGATTTGTCTTTAATAGACCAGTATTTTCGTCACAAGGAGGTGAAAAAACAAAATGAATATAACACAATTATCATCTGGAAAAAATCCAGCAGGAGGAGAAATCAACGTTCTTGTTGAAATCCCAAAGGATAGTGGCATCAAATACGAATTAGATAAAGATTCTGGTGTCATTATGGTCGACCGCTTCCTTCACACTGCGATGCGTTTTCCAAGCAACTATGGTTTTGTCCCAGGCACGCTTGCAGATGATGGAGACCCACTCGATGTGATGGTTCTTTCAGAATATGCAGTTGCACCAGGAACTGTCATTCCAGCTGTTGTCATCGGAATGCTTGAAATGGAAGATGAAGCAGGTATTGATACCAAAATTCTTGCTGTTCCATCAAAAAAAATCGATCCGTTATATGGAGAATTCACAGATATTGCTGATGTACCAGAAGCTATTAAGAATAAGATAAAGCATTTTTACGAGAATTATAAAAGTCTCGAACCAGGTAAATGGGTCAAACTGAAGGAGTGGAAGGATAAAGCAACTGCACTTGAAGCTGTTAAGAAAGCTCTCAAGTAGTTCTTAGACTCTGGTTTCTCGCTCTTTTATGAGCGAGATGCGAAAGCCTAAGGAAATTATTCTATGAGTCAAAATATTGGAAAATTACAACAAATTGACATCTCTCAGGAGATGAAAAAATCGTATTTGAATTACGCAATGTCTGTTATCGTACAGCGTGCACTTCCGGATGTTCGAGACGGACTCAAACCAGTCCATAGACGTATCCTCTTTGCTATGCATGAAATGGGCCTTACTCATCAATCGAAGTACGTAAAAAGTGCAAAAGTTGCAGGAGAAGTAATGGGAAATTACCATCCTCATGGAGACGCACCTATTTATGATGCACTTGTTCGTCTCGCTCAAGACTTTTCACTTCGCTATCCTCTCATTGACGGACAGGGAAATTTCGGATCTATTGACGGAGATCCACCAGCTGCAATGCGTTATACCGAAGCTCGCATGGCTGCAATTGCATCAGAGCTTCTTATTGATATTGATAAAGATACAGTCGAGTATATTCCCACATTTGATGCAACGCGAAATGAACCAGTATATTTACCAGCAAAATTACCAAATCTTCTACTCATGGGAAGTGAAGGAATTGCTGTTGGTATGGCGACCAAAATTCCGCCTCATAATTTAACTGAGGTAATTGATGCAATACTTCATACAATTTCCAAAACTACTTTTAATACCCAGAAAATATCACCAGCTGAAGTAGAATCACCTGAAATTTCAACTGGAGAAGCAGATGTAGCAGTTGTTTCACAAGAAGAAAAAGAAGTAACTCTTTCAAGTGATGTCACTATTGATGAATTACTTGAATTTATCAAAGGACCTGATTTCCCAACTGCAGGAAGTATCTACGATATTACTGAAATTAAAAATGCCTACATCACTGGTCGTGGAAAAATTATCATTCGAGGGAAAGCAGAGATTGAAGAAATAGGACAGGGGAAGTCAGCAATTATCATTACTGAGATCCCATATCAAGTAAATAAAGCTCTTCTTGTTTCAAAGATTGCTGATCTTGCAAAAGAGAAAAAAATTGAAGGAATTTCAGATCTTCGTGATGAATCGGATAGACGAGGACTCAGGGTAGTCGTTGAGCTTAAAAGAGATGCCGCTCCTAAAAAAGTTCTTAACAATCTCTATAAATTAACGGCACTCCAAACAAGCTTCCCTGTGAATATGGTTGCTCTCGTAAATGGAACTCCTCAAACGCTCAACCTCAAACTTATTTTGGAAGAATACCTAAAACATCGTTATATTGTCATTAGAAGACGATCTGAATTTGAGCTCAGACAGGCACGTGCTCGTGAGCACATTCTGGAAGGACTCAAAATTGCAGTTGATCATATTGATGCGGTTATTCAGACAATTCGTGCATCAGCAGATCAAGACGAAGCAAAGAAAAATCTTATTGAAAAATTCAAATTATCCGAAATTCAGGCAACAGCAATTCTTGATATGCAACTTCGAAGACTGGCTGCGCTTGAAAGACAGAAAATCGAGGATGAATTAGCACTCGTTCGAGAAACAATTGCATACCTTCTTGATCTTCTTGCACATCCTGAAAAAATTCTCGGTGTAATAAAAGAAGAACTTGAAAAACTAAAAGACAAATATGCTGACCCTAGACGAACAAAAGTATTTAAGAGCAAGGTAGGTGAGTTCTCAGAAGAAGACCTTATTGCGAATGAACCAACAGTTGTCACCATGACCCAAACAGGTTATATCAAGAGACAATCGATGAACTCATTCCAAACCCAAAATAGAGGAGGGAAGGGGATACGTGGAATGACTACAAAAGAAGAGGATGCTATCTCGCATATTCGTTCGGCAATGACTCACGACAATATTCTATTCTTTACCAACAAAGGAAAAGTATACCAAATTAAAGTGTATGAAATTGCTGAGAGTAGCCGAACGAGTAAAGGAACAGCTATTGTCAATTTGCTCAATATAGAATCAGGAGAAAAAGTTGAGTCATTTATTGTAACGAAAAAAGATGATAAGAAAGGATTTGTTTTCCTGACGACACGAAAAGGAACGGTTAAAAAATCATCGCTTTCTGAGTTTGAGAATATCAGGCGAGGTGGAATGATTGCCATAAAATTAGATGCTGGTGATGAATTGGTTTGGAGCAATTTAACAACAGGGACAGACGATGTGCTTATTGTTACCAAGCAAGGGAAAGCTATTCGATTTACCGAAAGTTCTGTACGACCGATGGGAAGAGGGACAATAGGTGTACGAGGAATTAAACTCATCCCTGGTGATGAAGTGATTAGTATGGATGTGTTAAATAAGGAAGATCATACTGCAGAGCTACTTACTATTATGGAAAATGGACTAGGAAAGAAAACGGTTGTGACACAATTCCCCAAACAGGAAAGAGGAGGTCAGGGTGTAAAAGTAGCAAAAGTAGGAGAAAAAACTGGCGTCGTCATAGTTTCACAAATTATTCCTCCAGGATCTGAAGAACTTATCATGACAAGTAAAAAAGGTCAGGTTGTTAAATTAGAGTTAGCATCAGTTCCACGTCTTCATCGTGATACACAAGGAGTTATTCTTATGAGATTCTCAAATAGCTCAGACGGTATTGCTGCGGCCACATGCATTGAGAAGTCTGAATAAGTCGTCTTAGCTTTCTTTTTTCCTCAAGTTCTACTACAATTGGTCCATGAAATTAGATGGAAAAGTTATTGCACAAAAAATTTTAGATGAGTTAAAAAAAAGGGTAGGGGAGTTAGAAAAAAAAGGAGTATCACCACACTTTGCTGTTATTTTAATTGGAGATGACGCTTCGTCTACTGCATACGTTAAGCAAAAAGAATTAAAAAGTCTTGAAGCCGGAATTAAGATATCAGTTTTTCGATTTAATTCAATGTTATCTGAAAAAGAATTATTAACGAAATTACATGATTTAAATTATGATCCTTCAATACACGGAATAATTATTCAACGTCCTCTTCCACTTCACATTGACCCACAAAAAATAACAGATGCTACTTTTCTTGAAAAAGATGTTGATGGATTCTCAAAAAACTCGCCATTCTCTGCCCCTGTTGCACTTGCTGTTATGAGACTTCTTGAGGAATCAAAAGATGAAGATATATCACTTAATTCCTGGCTTTCTACAAAAAAAATAGTTGTCATAGGTAAAGGGAAAACAGCAGGAATGCCAATCATTAATGAATTCAAAAAAAGACAAATTCCACTTACGATCATTGATAGCAAAACAGAAAATAAAAATTTTATTCTTAAAGAAGCAGACATTATTATTTCAGCAGTAGGGAAAAAAGACGTTCTCACATCACAAAAAATCAAAAAAGGAAGTATTATCATTGGAGTAGGAATGTTCTTAGAGGAAGGGAAGTTAAGAGGGGATTATTCATCAAAAGACATTGCAGAAAAAGCCGCATTCTACACAAGCGTTCCAGGTGGAGTTGGACCAATTAATGTTGCCTATCTTCTTGCAAATGTTATTGATGCAGCAGAAAGATCTCTTACTTGACAGTGAAAAAAGTTCTCATTAAACTAAAAATCCAGAGGCATAAAAAACTCTGGTTTTTTTATGAAATAAATGGGACATTTACCTGATATTCACACTCCACTTTCGACTTCTGACGGCTATCATAGCCGTCTTTTTTTGTCTGGTAGACCTGAAGGGCAACCAAAACCACAAATGCTATTAGATGAGGAAGAAAGAGCGATTGATCTCGTACTGCTAGTAGATCAACTTGCTCAATTACCACCTCTTGCTACAAATGATATTGAAAATCAATATGTGGACAGGATATTTGATATTTTATCTCAACATAAAGGATCACCGTTCATTGATAAATACCTTCAAACACACTTAGGGATGTTTATGTTTCGCTCCGCTGCTAGTCCTGAAAAAATAATATCTATTCCTGAAAAAGTGGGTATAGAAGTAGACAGGGAAGGCAAGATAGAAAAAACAGGCATACTATCCAGGGAAGGAGCGAGGGTATTTGAACTTGATCATCTGATTCACGTGGAACCACTCGCCATAAAGTCTGCTATGGAAAGAGGCCAGATTCGAGAAGGTGAGATGTTAAAAGCACAGCATGGAGCATGGCAACGTGCTTATACAGATTTCTACCAAATCCCATTTACATTTGACATTTCTCGTATCCTTGAAGATGAAGAATCCCGAATAAAATGGTATAAACGATACGCATTTCTTCTAACTTGACATAAAAGGAATATCTATTTACCATTAATAGACATGAGTATTCTCAATACAGTAAAAACACCTATATTTATCACTTTTACTGTTCTTCTTACCCTCTTTGTCTTCACAAAAATATTTGGCCCAATTCCTTTTTCAGTTACCAGTGTAACAACGAATAAATCAGACCTCTTTACTGTTGAAGGAGTAGGGGAGGCATCTGGCAAACCTACCACGGCTTCATTTACTGTCGGTGTAAATGAAACTGCATCTACAGCAGAAAGTGCACAAGAACAAGCAAATACGACGACAAATACAATTATCGATGCCCTCAAAAAATTAAATATTAAAGATGAAGATATAAAAACGTCAAATTATAGTGTCAATCCTGTCACTGACTTTACATCACCTACCCAGAGAACAACTGGCTATTCAGTTAACTCAACGATTGAAGTCACAGTCGATGATGTAGAACTTGCTAATAAAGCACTTACTGCAGCTTCATCAGCAGGAGCTAATGTAGTAAATGGTGTATCATTTGTTCTCAGTGATGATGACCGAGAGAACCTTGAGAAAGAAGCTCGTAAAAAAGCAATTACGGATGCTAAAGAAAAAGCAGAAGAACTAAGCCAGGAAGTAGGTATTAAATTAGGACGAGTTATGAATATCTATGTCAATACAAATACTGGTATGATGCCATATGATAAAATTTCTGCCGTAGAAGGTCGAGGCGCAGGTGGAGATATAACTCCTGTCAATCTTCAGCCAGGTGAGAATACAGTACGAATTCAAGTCAGCATCTCCTACGAAACGCTCTAATCCATATTTACTTATCTTTATTCCCTGAATGGAACGCACTATGGACTTCACGCAACTGTTTATTGGTAATATGTGTATAAATTTGAGTTGTCGCAATATTTTTATGTCCTAACATTTCCTGGACAGATCGAAGATCAGCACCATTTGTTAACAAATCTGTTGCAAACGAATGTCGTAGTGTATGAACTGTGGCATCAACAGGTAGTCGAGCTAGTCTCACATATTTTTTAACCATTCGCTCGACACTTCGGGGTGTTAACCTCATCTTTTCACCTTCATCAGCTTCTAGTTCTGACCCAGAATATCGTATAAATAAAGGCTTGTACGGGTCCTTACGCGCTTCCAAATATCGAGCAAGCCACTCTGTTGCTCTGTCAGAAATAAAGACTATACGCGACCTTCTACCTTTCCCGATAATCCCAAATTCACGTCTTTCAAGATTTATTTGATTATGATTAAGGCTGACAAGTTCTGAAACACGAAGACCTGTGGAGAAGAGTAGTTCAAGAATTGCGCGATCCCTCATGCCATCTATTTTTGATGTATCAGGCATGGTCACAAGTCTATCAATTTGCTCGCGCTCCAGAAATTTAAGACTTCTACTTTCAGTTTTGGGAAGATCAATTTTAGAAGGCTCTAATGTCTTGACATCATTTTTAATGAGAAATCTTAAAAAAGATCGAAGAGCTATCACATAATAATTCTGTGTCACTCTTTTTATTGTTTGCCCATTTTGGTCTGTTTTATTAGATAAAAAGACTCGATATTTTCTTACTTTTTCAAGGGTAAGGTCTTCTATTTTCCCATCCGGCATATGCATCTGATACCAGTGCTCAAATGTTTCTAAGTAGTGACTATAATCTCGAATTGTCAACTTAGAACAATTTTTCTCGATCTCTAGATATTCAAGAAATTGGTGAATTTGTTCAGACAGGGCAGCCATAAAATATAGTCTACAACTGATAGGGAAGGGGAGTCAACATTTTACGACGCAAGAGTGTTTACTCAACACGTACCTGAAGCAATATCGACGGTAACAGTTGTAAAACCTAAAGTCTTAAAAAGAGTTGTTAGTTGAGAGCGTGCATTTGTTGATGCTTCATTAAGAATATTTCCATCACAAGCCGCCTGAGTGATGATCTTTTCTGCTTCATTTCGTGCTGCAGCCTCAAGATCTTTATCACCCTTAGTGAGTATTCCTTGTCTCCTGTCATAGACCCGTGTCTGGGTATTATCAAGATCAGTGACTAGAATCAATGGTGGAGGGAGACGAAGAGTCAATGACTGATCAGTAACTGTCACAGCGTCCTCATTCAAACCTGATAAATCAAACCCAGCTATAACTTCACCGTGTGCAATAAGAAGAAGTCGATCACCAAAGAGTATCTCCTGAAATCGATTTCCTGACGTTCCAGCATCAATCACTTTTTCTATCGTAAATGAAGCTGTTTCTAATCGATTCAATTTACGCAGTTCTTTTATAACCGTTTGTGAACTTGCGTTAAAAGTATACGGTTTATCTTGAAGAAGGTTTCTTAGTTGGAGAATAGCAAAAAGGACAACCCCAACAATAATAAATGTCACAATAAGAAAGATGAGCGTACGAACTCTTTGCATTTTTCAAGTATAGCAGAACAATCAGCTTTGTTGACAGAAAGTTACTCAGTACAAGATACTTAAAGTATGCGACAAGAATACATTGAGCAACTTATCACAGTCATTCAGGAAGGTGAGAAAGAAGGATTAACGCTCACTTTGATGAAAGAAAAGGCACTACTCCTCGGTGCAACAGATGAAGAATTTAATTATGCAGTTAATCACGTATCTTCTTCCTCTACTTCCAAGGGGAAAAAATTTGTTGTTTTTGATATAGCACTTCACCTCTTTCTTCTCTTCTTCATTTCACTACTTTCAATCCTACTATTTTCAACGATGCATCAAAATGCTACTTTAACAAAAACCCTAGATCAAAGTTTTCAAACAGTTCAAAATGATGGATTTGTTGTTCAACCAGTCTACGCAAAAACAACCGAAATTGATACTTCAGACGTATTTACTAGTACAGCGTCAGCTCTATCACTCACCTTTTCTAATAGACCTAAGAAAGAAATATATGGATATTTCCCATACTGGATGCTCAAAAATCACACCCTTATTCCTGTGGAGTCTGTAACGACTCTTTCACTTTTTGGACTCGACATTGATCGAAAAGGAAATATTCAAACACATAATCAAGAAGGAAACATCAATAAAGGGTGGGAGATGTGGACAAGTCCAGAGCTTGATGAATTACTTGATAGAACGAAAAGAAAAAAAATTGTTACAGAACTTACATTTAAAGCCTTCTCCAACGAAACAATTAACACTTTAGCTCAAGATGATAAAGCTCAAGCAACTTTTATAGCAAATGCAATTCACCTTATTCAGTCAAAATCGATAAATGGCATAAATTTAGATTTTGAATATTATGGACTTCCTCCTGAAAATATTCGGAAAGGTTACACACGTCTAGTGCGCAATCTCAAGTCTGAAATGCTCAAGCAGACTCCTCAAAGTACTTTATCTCTCTCAACATACGTCAATGAAGCTGCGCTTCCAGGACTTGTCGATATCGCATCTCTCCAAGACTCAGTCGATTCATATGTAGTCATGGGATACGATTTTCATACACCGAGCGGAACGGCTGGTCCAATAGCACCTCTTGACGGACAAATGAGTTTAACTGGCCTCATGCAAAGCTATCTTGAAAAAATCCCAGCTGAAAAAATTATCCTAGCTGTTCCTTACTTTGGTTATGATTGGGATATCAACTCTTCTGACCGAAATTCTCACAGAATTTATCCCTATGCAAAGGTCCTAGAACTCAGTAAGAACCATGCAGTAAATTGGGATGAGACCTCTCAAACACCCTCATTCAGGTATATTGATAGTGAAAACAATACTGAACGCGAAGTTCATTTCGAAAATGTCCGGTCACTTGGGATAAAGTATGACTTTATCAATAAAAAAGGATTTAAGGGTGTTGGTATATGGGCAATGGGATTTGATGGAACCCACCGTGAACTGTATACACTTCTTCAAGATAAATTTATGAAATAGTTGACAGATTTACATACACGGATAGAATGAGGTTATGACAAAATTTATTCTTGACTCAGGTGACCCTCAAGAATATGAAGAAGCAATCAGTCTTTTCAAGGAGCACAATATAGAACTCTGGGGGAGTACGACCAATCCCTCACTTATTGCAAAAAAATTAGCTGAATCAGGCAGAAAACTAACGCAGTCTGAAGCATTCTTTCTTCAAAAAGATCTCGTCTCTCAAATTTTAGATTTAGTTCCAGGTGCTGTATCAGCAGAAGTCTATGCAGATCGCAAAACGAACGCTCAGGAGATGATAGAGCAGGGGAGAGAGATAGCAAAATGGGACAGGAGAGTAGTTGTAAAGTTACCAACGACAATTGAAGGATTTAAAGCAAGAACAGTACTTCGAAAAGAGGGAATAGTAACCAATAATACTCTTGTTTTCTCTCCACTTCAGATATTTGCTATCACGTGGCACGAAACATTACTTGAGAAGGAATTCGGTCCAATTCAAAGTGAATGGCCATCATTTATCTCCCCTTTTGTCGGACGACTTGATGATATCGGAGAAAATGGGCTTCAACTTGTAGCCGAGGGAATGTTCATTAAGTCTGAAAACGACACCAAACTTTGGATGCTTGAAGCGTCTGTTCGAACTCCTCACCATATTAATGCAGGAATAGCACTCGGATCAGAACTCATAACAGCACCTCTTAAAGTCTATAAAGAATGGCTACACAGTGAAAATACTGAGAATGAAGTTGCGATAGTACCACAATGGTCAATCTCAGATGAGTTATTAATAAATACGTCTAGCAGTATTGACGCATTCATTGGTCAACTTGAATCAGGCGAAATTGATATTTCTCATCCGCTTACAGAAAAGGGGATAGATAAATTTGTCGAAGACTGGAAAGCTATCCTCTCAACTTGACACTCTCATTTCGATTCTTCATAGTATATATTCGCATTTCATATGAATTACTCTGAAGAATACAAAGATTGTCTTGAATATATTGATTCCTATTGGGAAAGAATTACTCATAAGCCAGAAAAAAGAAAAATCAACCAACACGTCGTTGAGATTCCCTACACGTACATTTCACCAAACATTGCCTGGGTAGCAGGAAATCAACCATATATGTTCTACTGGGATACATTTTTTATGTTCCGAGGACTTATTGGAACGAAAAGAGAGTGGTTACTCAAAGAAATGGTAAATAATTTCATTTATATATTTTCAAAACACGGAGTTATTCCTAACTTTAATGCACCGGTCTCTATGGGAAGATCACAGCCTCCTTTCCTCTCATCAATGATCTTAGACACTTATAACGGATATTACTTTGCCTATAAAAGAAAAAGTCGATTACATGAAGCTCTCTTTGACTTAACTCCACATAAAAAATGGCTTAAAAAAGCTGTTGAAGTAGCAAAAATGGAATATGAACAAGTGTGGATTGATAAAGAAAGAAAGTATAATCACAGCGTAAAAGGATATAATTTAGCGCGCTATGGAGATCGTGACATTGGGTATGCACATTCTTCAGAACTTGAATCCGGATGGGATTTTACTTCACGGTTTTATAATCGATGCAATGAGTTCTTCCCAATAGATCTGAATGTATTTCTTTATAAATACGAGCGAGATTTTGCCAAAATAGCTTTTCACTTAGGTGATGTTGAGGAAGAGAAAAAATGGAAAAAAATTTCTGAGAAAAGAAAAAAAGAAATTAACAAATATATGTGGGATGACAGAAAAGGATTTTTCTACGACTATGGATATAAATATGAGAGAATAAGTGACTTTCTCTCCCTTGCTAGCTTTACTCCTTTATGGGCAGGCCTTGCGACAAAAGAACAAGCAGCTCGTTTGATAAAAAAGTTAAAACTTTTTGAGACCGATTATGGACTAGTTATCACAGCAAAAGAGTCATTAGCACCTCAAGTAGACTTATCGTCAATTCCTGCGCGATTTAGACCAGCTATTGAAGATATTCTGAAGCCAAAACAGTGGGATTACCCAAATATCTGGGCACCTCTTGAGTATCTAACTGTTGTTGGGTTATTAAAGTATGGATATGTTCAAGAGTCACGTCGCATAATGTTAAAGTCAATTAAAGCTCACGCAGCTAACTTTAGAAAGCATGGTACTTTTTTTGAAAAAATGAATGCCGAAACAGGTGGAATTCCACGAAATTATCATTATGCAAGCCAAGAAGGATTTGGTTGGACTAATGCAGTGTTTTATAGATATATCAAACTTTTGGAGGATATAGACTCAGGAAAGAATATCTATAAAAATCAATCACAAACAGAACCACCTTATGGTCTTATAGTTTTGCACTAAGAAAGAGGGGAGACGTAAAAAAAAGAATGTTCATGCTCTCACCCGCCGGGTAATATCTCATCGCATTCCCTTCCCAATAATTAGGACATGAATACGCTGGAAAGTGAATTCTAAGAGAAAAAATATACAATTTCGAGACTACTCTATCCATCTTAAATATATAAAAAAATAGCCTCAAACATGAGGCCCTACAATGACCTACAAGGCCTGTCTAATATCAAAGATGAGTAATGAGTCATCTTCTTTTATATTTAGAGATACAACAGATATAAAGAATGAATAAAAATGACTTCCCTAACAGAGAAAATGACAGGGGAAGGGGTTTTTACGCAATTTAGCCTCATACTGAGAGGGTAAATCTTCATGAAAACGAAAATATATCCTATAACTATTATTGTGCGTAGATAGCTGATAAGGGAGTTACTCAGCATTTTTCTATTTATGGAATCTAAAGAGGCATAATTTAATATTAGTACGTAGTTAAGCCAGGCAAGCTCCTCCCCTCAGAAACCACTCCATGACGTCGTAAAAGTATTATTGTACGACGTGATGTATTATGCTTCCTAAAGCATATTTATTTTTTCTCAGTAAGAGAGGTAGGACTACTAGTGAAGGATTTAACAATCATGGCACTCAGCTCTTCAGTGTAGTAACTTGCTGTTGAATATGTAAAAAGAAGGCTTCTCCTACCTGAGGGAGAACGATGATAATTTATATTGAATTCCCGAGCTAATCTCCATAATTTAGCTTTAAAATACTTTTCATTTTCGTATTTTTTCTATTCTTTCTTCACTCTCCTCTGTTTCTTCTGTGAAAAATCAAATTAAAACCTGTGAAAATCTAGAACAAACTATATCAAACTATTATAGGACTCTCCTCTACCCCTTCTTGATGAGGCTTATTTTCCCCAAGATGTGAATAACATAAGCACAAAAAACACTGCAACTCCTACCCAAACGTATTCCCACAAAACTCCTCTAAATAGCCTCTTTTCAAACCAAATATGTGACAACCCCACTAAGGTATAAAAAAATCCTGTTAAAAATAAGGCTGTCACCGTTGGATTACTAGGCCAAAACCAGAGTAGTGCTGTCACCTCAAGAATACAAAGAGTTACTCCCCCTACCCATAACTTGACTGGCTGTACTGATTTTTGAAGTAAATAAGTCCAAATAGATTGCAAAATCAATGGAAATGTATATATTCCAAGTATAAATAGTGTTGGTAACATAGAAAGGTGAAGAGTAAAAAGTATATTTGTTAAGAAAAAATATGAAATTAACGTTATGACAAAAGATACAATGCGAGCTCCCGACAGTAACGCTATTGTTCGGATTGATGATACTATAAAAATATTCTGGCTGAGAAATAATGAATATAATCCAAATGCATACGCCCCCGTTAATAACAATCTAAAAAGAAGTCGAGCTGGAATAAGAAAATAAAAAAGAGCAAAAGACAAGGTGTAAAAAAACGGAAGAATAAATACACTCCAAGAAAAATTTTCCTTCAGATCATCTTTCACTGCCCAATAGAGAAAAACATTAGTCATAAATGCCATAAAGATAGACACAGCCACCCCAAATTTCCCGAATTGGTATTCTGAGATAAAAAGAATGAGTGATAAAAATGCTACAGCAAGAACAAATTTTTGTCTTTTATCAATAGCAATAACAAATAATTTTTTTCCTTTTTTAGAAGTTTGAGGAGCTTGTTTACTTCCCTTTTTTGAAATAGTTATTTTATTAAGCAGTGGTAATTTCATGATACCCGCTCTTCTCTACTTTTCATTATGCAAAATCAAAGTTAGCAAATACTTTTTGGACATCATCGTGACTTTCAAGCTTCTCCATAAATGCAAATATTTTATCTGATGTGGCAGGATCATCAACAAGCTTATTTACTATAGGCCTTCTAGTTATCTCTGCTCCTGTTACATCGAGCCCAACATCACTCAAAGCTTGTTTTACTTGTGCCAACTCTTGTGGTGATGTATAGACAAAACATTCACCTTCTCCATCTTCCACATCTTCTGCACCGTTCTCTGCTGCAATGAGGAAAATATCATCCAAAGATTTTTCATTTTTTGCAACGGTAATTAAACCCTTTTGTTCAAACTGATAACTTACACTACCCGGGACACCAAGGGTTCCACCATTTTTATCAAAAAGACTTTTAATTTCAGGCGTTGTACGCTGTTTGTTGTCAGTGATCGCCTCAACAATAACACTTATTCCGCCAGGTCCAAAACCTTCATAAACGACCTCACTCATATCTCCCGCCTGGCCGCCACTTGCTCGCTGAATAGCTCTCTCAATATTTTCCTTTGGCATATTTGCTGCACGAGCTGCATCAATTGCAAGTCGGAGTCGAGGATTACCATCCGGATCAACTACATTTCCACCTTGTTTTACAGCGATTGTAATTGCCATAGAAAGCTTGGTGAATTGTTGTCCACGCTTGGCATCGTTTGCACCTTTTTGTCTTTTTATTGTTGCCCACTTAGAATGTCCACTCATACTATTAAAATTACTGAAAAATTAAATCCTCCTCAGCAGGTGTATATTATACCGTCTCTCACTTGACATTTGCAAACATTCTCTATAGAATTTCTATTTATAATTTGTCAATTTTGATAGGAATCCACTGAATGACACCACTAAAAACCCAAGCCATACAAACAGCATTAACAGGAGACTGGGAAAATGCTATTACATTAAATCAATCCCTCCTTGCAGACGATCCAGATGACATAGACACCCTTAATCGCCTTGCTTTTGCATACGCAAGTGTTGGCAATACAAAAGAAGCAAAAAATATCTACCAAAAAGTTCTCACACTCGATACCCACAACCCAATTGCGTTGCGAAATCTCAAAAGACTCTCTGGAAATATTTCAGTCAATACACAAAAGCCTAAAAGTTTTTCTCATGTCAGTAATTTATTTATTGAAGAGCCTGGGAAAACAAAAGTGATTGAATTACTCAATATCGCTGACAAAAAAGTTGTTGCACCACTTAGATCAGGCGAAGAAGTAAATTTATCAATCAAAAGAATGAAAGTCTTTGTTCTGGATAGCCAAAAACAGTATATTGGTATGTTGCCAGATGATATTGGACTCAGGCTCATTCGATTTATGAATGGCGGGAATATTTAAAGTAATTATTTTCGCTCGAGAAGTAAAAAGAGTAACAAAATTTAAAGATCAACCATCCTTTGCTCCAACTGACAAATCAAAATTAACTCTCTCAAATAAAAATGGGAAGTCTCAGAAGAAATCCGAGACAGAAATTGATGATTCCGACTATGAAGAAGCGGAAGAAGAAGAATCATTCTGAAAGATCACGCGACCTTTTTTAAGCTCTTTATGAGCATGTTCCATCTCCTCTATCCTTGTCAAATTTCTCAGTGATCGAACAGCAAGAACAATAGAGATAACTAAAATAGCTCCGATAACCATAATAATATCCATGTTAAAAATTTTGTGACTCCTTTTTATCTGTTCCTATTTTAATGATTATATCAGAGAGCTCCTGCCTCTCCTGCTCTTGTGCAGTAGCATATAAAATAGCCTCAAGTCTCTTCACAGTATTATTTTTCTCACCGTAATACATAATACTACTTTCCTTTAGAATACTTTCCCCATTCTCAACACTAATTACATTTCCTCCGACGTTTTCTAACGCTCTTTCTAGTCTTCTCCCTAGTCCTGGTACCCCTGAACTATTGATAATGCTAATCGTTTTATTTTCATCTGACAATGTTTTATCAAGCAAAAGTTCCCTTACTTCTCTATCTATTTCCTCCTCACTTTTTCTAGTATCTATTATTACTTCCTCTTCAGACTCCTTCTCTATCCCACGACTAATTCTCCACAGCATAATAACATCATAGTATGCTAAATTAGATGAAACTTCTCCCTTATGAAGGAGAAGATGAGCAAGATTCTTATTTATACTATAGGATATATCTAGATTCCTCAGCTCCCCATCTAAGAAGACACCAATTCTTCTTTTCAACTCATCCATTGACATCTTCTGTGTTGAAGTAATGTGTATTACTTTTTTCTCTTCTGGTTTGAAAGCAATTATTTCAGATTCATTGGAGTTATTTTGCAGGACAATATATGTATGGTCACCATGCAATCTTCCTTCTTGAAAGAGAGTAAAAAATCTTACAAGAAGAGAAATCACAATAATACACCCGACTCCAATGCAAAATAAAAGAAGAGTCTTAATACTATTATTGGGGGATTGTTCAGATTCCTTTCTCATGGGCAGGTTACATCAATTACCATGAGGAATTCTTTTTCTTAGAAATTACCTCAGGCATACTAAACGTTGATGAAGATTGCCCTTGAGTAAAATTTCCAGAAATTGTTTTCTCTTTTCCTTTTTTTGGTTTTTTCTTTTCGCCTTTAAAAAAGCCTCCGCCTTGTGCCATATGTAATCACCTCACTTAGGTATTTTTATTATACTATTCTTGTTAAAGCTTCTCAACTTCTTCTAATGAATTAATAACTGATTGTAGTTCCTGAGGCAACTCTGCTTTATATTCAACTAGTTCTCCAGTCCTTGGATGAGTGAGCGAAATAGAGTATGCATGAAGGAATACTCGTCCAAGCATCTTTCTGTCTTCTTTTTGTACCTTACGTCCAGCGTATAAAAAATCACTTAATATCGGATGATGAATATACTGCAAATGTACACGAATTTGATGAGTACGTCCGGTAACCGGGAATAACTCCACGAGAGTTAATAACTCTGAATGTTTTTTTACTGGAGATTTGTAATATGATTTTACTTCATAAAACGTCTTTGCTTCTCTTCCACCTGCAACTACACCAAATTGTCTCCTATTCCAAGGTAGTCTCCCAACTGGGACATTGATTTCTCCTGTCTTAGGGACAATTTCCCCATGTGCAAGAGCTAAGTAGGATTTTTTTACTTTCCTTTCGCGGAATTGTGTCAGTAAATTAGAGAATGACTCTACATTTTTAGCAATAAGAAGAATTCCTGATGTCTCCTTATCTAAACGGTGAGCAATACCTGCTCTTTGATAAAATGCGTCTTCATCTGAAACATATCCTTCTTCATTTTTTTTTACCTCACGTTGTGGATTCTCAATTCCTAGGTACCGTTCCATGACATCCTGAACAGTTTCCTCATGAATAGTTGTTTCTGACTTGTTAACTATTACTCCAGAAGGTTTGTTAATGACTAAGAAAAATTCATCTTCAAATATAATAGGAAAAGGTATTGAGTTCATATTATTTACCTCCTTTTTTTTCACGTTCTTGGAGATAAACAAGCGTGAGACAACTAAAGAATATTACGATATACAAAACATTTTCTATACCGAAAAAGAACTGAAAATCCGAAGAGGTTTTAAGGATATTTGCTAGCAAAAGAGTAAATGAAACGATCATCAGCACGAGATATCCCAAACTTCCGTCCTTTATCTCTCCTCTCACATTAAGTGGTAATAATACTTTTGAAAAAAATATTACAGTTGCGAGAAAAATTATTGGCATAAGTACCCCTGAAAAAACATCACGCAGACCAAGAAGAAGATGTGTACCTAAAAAACCAAGTGGGAGTGCTGCTAAAAGAGACAGACTAAAAAAATCAAATATCCTCCCAGTTGGAAATTTTCTTTTTCTCCCAATAAGCCATAGTGCAACTAGTGCACCCCCTACTCCTCCGATAAATGACAATCCAGGATAATACGGAAAAAGGAGAAAAACGAGAGGATTAAGATAGAGAGAGCTTGGATTTAATAGGACAAAAGTAAGTCTCGAGATAAAAAGTCCTATACCCATTACTATAAATGAGAGGTTAAAAAGTGCTTCAAGTGTAATATTTTTTCTCACAAAAATTAAATCTTCTTTTGCCAATACATGAAGAGAAAAAAAATAAACGATCATGCATAAGAACAATACTATTATTAAATACTCCATAATTAAATATCAAAAAAGATACGTGATAGTCCAAGGCCAAGAAGTGCGACCCCTATTCCAATTATTACTTTATCAACTCCAACTAAATCAGACAAACTTCCTACCATAATAATAGGAATAAGTGATAATACCCCAACGACAGCATTCATAACTCCATATACTTTTCCTCGTAGTTCATCACTTGTCTCTTCTTGAAGAATTGTATTTGAAGGAACGAAGACAAATGCATTAGCCAGACCAAGAATAAATGCAAGTAATACTAATAAATGCACTGTTGTAATATCAACAATATGTGGGAGGTAAATATTCAATGTTTGTACAATATCTCGTGCTGCAATCTTTTCTCCAAAAGGTAGAAGTAACATTGCAAAACCTGAAAGGAATAACCCAAATGTCATAATTTTTTCTCTTGAGTAAGAATGAAAAAAATTAACGAGGAAAATTGCTCCTATAAGTACTCCAAGTGCAGCAGGAGCAATAAACAAAAGTGGAAAATCTTCAATACTTATTTTTAATACTTGAGATGCATAACCGGGTGCTACAACAGCTAATATGAGGAGGAGAATTTGAGATAAGGCAAGAAGGAATAAAGAACTAGATATTGATCTGCTCGTTCTCATTACCTCAATAGCGTTATGAATTTCTCGAAGCATAATACTTTTCGATGCTCTTAAAATTCCTACTTTTTTAGGTAATCCACCCTTCTCCATTTTTATGAGTGAAATTGAAAGTGCTCCCATAAAAAAAAGTCCTGACAGAAAAATAAGTGTATTTTCAGTTCCAAATATTTTAAGAACTGGACCAGATAGAAGATAAGCAACAAGCACTGAACCATACAGTCCAAGTCCAAAAAGAGCATTTGCAGATAGCAGATTATTATTACGAACAACGAGTGGAATCATCGGTGTCTCAGCAGGAATAAAGAATTGAGTAACAATGGATACAATAAATGAAATGATATAAATCGCTAGAACATTGTCATAGAGAAAAGACAAAAGTATAAGTAATAATCCTCGAATAATGTTTGTCAGAAGCAAAACTGTTTTTTTATTCCACCTATCGACATACGCTCCAGCAAGAATGCCAAAAAATATTGCAGGTATCGTAAAAGATAAAACCACAAGAGATACCGCAGTATTTGATTTTGTTAACTGATAAATATGCAGTATCAGGAAAAAATTAAGAAGGTTGAATGAGATTTGCGTGAATATTTCCCCTATCCACAAAAAAACAAATGACTTTTCAGCGAAAGCTTGGAAAAGTTGATTTTTCATTATGATGCTTTTTCTGAGTATGCTCCTGTTCGTGTATCAATGCGGATTGATTCCCCAACATTGATAAAAAGTGGAACCTTTGTTTGAATATTATTTTCGAGTGTAGCATCTTTAAAGACATTGGTAGCTGAATTGCCTTTTATTCCCGGAGCTGTATCAACAACCTTAAATACCATCTTCGGAGGAAGAGTAACTGTTAAAGCTTCATCTCCAAGAAAACTAACATTAAATGACTCCCCTTCTTTTAAAAATTGATGATCAGGAATAGTCGCTAATGGCACCTCAATTTGCTCATACGTACTTGGGTTCATAAAATATGCCTTTGTATCATCCTTGTACAGGTACTGAAGATCTTTTTTTAATACATGAACGTCATCAACTCGCGCACCATTTATATAACTTTTTTCTACTGTTGAACCACTCTTTAGATTTCTTACCTTTACTTTAATATTGGCACTTCCCCTCCCCATCTTAATATGTTCGTAAGAAATAACTTGGAGGAGTTGTCCATCTTCTTTATATGTTGTTCCCGCTCTTAAATCTGTTACTGAGATCATTTCTGAATTTCTCCTTCTAGTAATTGTAGCACAGTTCTGACCCCGTATCCTGTACCACCCTTTGGTCCCAGATCATAAGGTTTGGATGCATAAGCTGGGCCTGCAATATCAAGATGTGCCCATTTTGTATTTCCAATAAATTCTTGCAAGAAAAGTGCAGCTGCAATTGTCCCCGCATACCGCGAATTAGGAATATTTGCAATATCAGCAATGTGACTTTTATTCATTTGCTTATACTCTTTTACAAGTGGAAGTTCCCACATTTTCTCACCTGTTGTAAAAGCAGATGATTTTATTGTTTCTGCAAAATCTCGATCATTTACGAAAAGTGCTGCAATATCCTCTCCTAATGCATGAAGACAAGCCCCAGTTAATGTTGCAAAATCGATAATATGTGTAGCTCCTTTCTCAACTGCATATGAAAGACTGTCTGCCATCGTAACTCTTCCTTCTGCATCTGTATTAAGTATTTCAATTGTTTTGCCATTATACGCTCGAACTACATCTCCTGGAACAATTGAGGAGCCTGAAATAAGATTGGGTGTTGCTGCAATTACTCCCATTACAGGAAAAGAAGGTTTGACATCATGAATTACTGAAAAAATACCAAGTACAACTGCTGCACCTGCCATATCCATTTTCATATCATCCATGTGACCGCCTGGTTTGACATTAATTCCACCACTATCAAAAGTTATTCCTTTTCCTACAACAGCTAGCTTTGCTTTCCCTTTTATTTTTTTTGGAGTGTATTCAAGAAAAATAAACTTTGGCGGTGTCTCTGAAGCTCTTGCAATGCCTAAAAATGCATGCATCCCCATTTTTTTAAGTTCCGCTTTATCAAAAATTTTTACTTTTATTTGGTCTGAGGATTTTGCAATATCTTTTGCTAATGTAGCAAGATACGTAGGTGTAGCCGTTGAAGGTGTTTCATTTACTAAATCACGAGCAATAGATGTTGCCTGAGCGTATAATGTTGCTTTAGCAATAATCTCCTTGTTCTTTTTATCTGAGTTCTTTTTGTGAGAAATAATAATTAAGGACTCAAAGTGTCTTTCATTTCTCTTCTTTTCTTTATACTTTTCGAATTCGTATGTAGCTAACTGAACTGACTCGATAACAGCATGAAGATAAACATCCTCATTGACATCATCCGGAAGACAAATAGCGAGCGAATCAATTTTTTTCTTCATCCCACCAATATATTTCCCAATTACTGTACGAAGATCATCTATGACAAATTCATCCTTTCCACCAAGTCCCATACACACAACCTTAGTCGGAACAATCATATTTTGAGTATAGATAGTAACAGTACTTCCCAATTCTCCTGTAAATTGTTCAATAGAACAAAGCTTGTCTAGTTGTCCTTTTAAAGACTTATTAATAGTGACAAATGATCCTGAAGGAATGAATGTATTTTTCTTCTTATTCTTATCCTGAAACGCAAAGAGGAGAAGTATATCTGTAGAAATTTTATCAAGAGGTTTTTGAACAATTTCGATTGTCATATCAAGCTATTGTAGCACAAAAATCTCAAATTGGAAGCTATTTCATGCTATAATCAGAAGGTGTTTTTAGCCGAGGTGGTGGAATGGTAGACACGCTAGTCTCAAAAACTGGTGGCTGTAATGGTCATGAGGGTTCGAATCCCTCCCTCGGCACACTTTGGCTAATCGATTAGACAATTACACATATGAATGAGGTTTCTCACGCAGATACGACAATAGCTACTTATCAACAACATTTTGATAGATACGTAGAAAGAACCCAACATGAAGTAAGTGGAGAATTCAAAGAGTGGATGGATTCTTTTCTTTCATATCTTCCCCAATCAGGTAAAATTTTTGAGTTAGGCTCTGCTTTTGGACGAGATGCTCGTTACTTTAGAGAAAAAGGGTATCAAGTAACGTGTACCGATATTATCCCGCAAGCCCTTAAATCTCTTTCTGCAGATGGTTTTGAAACAGCAGAGTTTGACTTTCGTGATATTCCACAACCGGAATGGTTAGAAAAGTTCGATGGATTTTTTGCCAATGCTGTTTTGCTTCATGCAGATCCAGATGCTTTTGAAAATGCTCTCAGAAATTCTGCTGCTCTTCTAAAAGGAGACGGCATTGCTGCCTTGTCACTTAAAACAGGTGAAGGCGAAGAGATATCATTGGAAAAAATGGATGCTCCACGCTATTTTCGATACCACAACATGGATGAAATTAGAGATGTTTTAAGCAAATTACCTTTTGATGTTATTAACATTAATCACGCAGATAATCAAAAATGGCTGCATGTAATATTACGTAAATCTAAAAATGCGGAATCTGATGAATGAACGTAAATTCTCTGAATGAAATTCTAAACTTCTCCACTACTCAGTACTAAAAGAGGAATGGGAAGTCTGTCCCAAAAATGGGAAATTCCACTTTAAACTATTTGCTGAGTCCCCTGTTTTTTACGAAAAACTTTCTGAACATATAATACTCAATGAGAAAAATACTCAATATATAAAAAGCGTATGACGTCATCTCCAAAAAAGTCGGTTGTGCTGTATATCCAAAAAGTGTCCTCAGTATTCCTCCAATTATACTTCCATTATCGAGAATGTGAGAAATGTTTATAAGTGGATCAAATGTAAACACAGGAAGCAATCCAATTTCCTGAAACTCATGTACTCCATGAGAAACAAGACCTGCAGCAAAGAGAAGCAAAATTGCTCCTGAGAGCTTTAATAATTTTGTCACATTGATCTTCAAGCTCATCTTAAAAAGAATAAAGCCCAAAGACAGTGCAACTATTGCACCAACGACTGCACCTAGTATTTGATTTTGTCCTCCTAACGAACTAATTGCTTCTAGATACAATACTGTTTCCACACCTTCCCGGATAACTGATGTCAGTATAAGAAAAGTAAGACCGAGAGGAAAATTATTTAAAACATACTTTGCAGTTGATTGCTCAAGTTTGCGTGCTATACCTTTTTGTCGATGAACCCACAAAATCATCCACGTTAAAAATCCCGCTGTTGTGAACATGAGTATACCCTCATATACTTTTTCAAGAGTACCTTCAAGCCCACCAAAACTCACCTTGAGCAAAATACTTAAAAATATTGAAAGTGCCACACCCAAACCAACTCCAAACCAGACGTATTTCTTATAAGAGTCTTGATGAGTTTTAGTAAGAAAAGACAAAACAATTCCAACTACTAATGCAGCTTCAAGAGTTTCACGAAACGTAATGAGACCGGATGCAAACATGAAGATTTCTTTATGCTAATAAAACAAAACTAACACGTCAAGGTGCTAGTTTTGTTCCACTACCCTACTATTGTGTAGGATTTTGGTCTGGTGTTGGAACACCTGCATCTGTTGACGGAACTGTTGGTTCTGAAACAGGTGCTGCAGGAGCTGTAGACTCACCTGGCACTTGCTGTTCAGGTGCAACAGGAGCCGGTGGAACTACCGGTTCAGGTTGTACTGGCGCAGTTGGTGCTGGTGGAGTCATTGGCGTCTGCGGAGTTGGCATCCCAGGTGTCTGAACATCAGTTCCAGAAGTCGGATCTGATGGAGGTGTTGGCATGCCAGCTGGTGTACCCATTGGGTCTTGATTTTGATTGTTTTGATCCATGTCTATTCACCCCCTTTCTTGAGTTAACTACTCGTTACTAAATTACTGATATTTTACTAACGAGTATTTAAGCTGATTCTTCAACACGTTTTTCAATGTTATAAAATCGTATCCTATCTCCTCTGAAAAGTAAATCAATTTCCCCTGTTGCACCATTACGATGCTTCGCAATAAGTAATTTTGTTGGAATTGTATGATTGTTGATGTCATAATCTACGTCTGGTCGATATAGAAACATAACCACATCTGCATCTTGTTCAATTGCTCCAGATTCTCGAAGATCTGCTAACTGCGGCCTTTTTTCACCTCTATGTTCAACAGCGCGTGATAACTGAGATGCCGAAAGCACTGGGACACTCAACTCTCTTGCAAGATTTTTGAGACCTTGCGAGACTATTGATACTTCCTGTACTCTACTTTCAACTTTCCTTCCAGGATTTACAAGCTGAAGATAGTCAACAATAATAAGCCCAAGTCCGTGTTCCATATGAAGTCTCCTTGCTTTACTTCTCATTTCAGCCATTGTAAGACCAGGTGTATCATCAATATAAATGGGAGCTTCTGCCAGTTGACCCATCGCTTCTGATAATTTGGTAAAGTCTTCCTCAGATAACTTCCCTGTCTTAAGCCTCCATGCATCTACATCAGCTTGGGAAACAAGAAAACGATCAACAAGTTCTTCCTTACTCATTTCAAGAGAAAAAATTGCGACAGGCTTTTTATCCTGAGTTGCAATATACTGCGCCATATTGAGCGTTATGGCAGTTTTTCCGGTTCCTGGACGTGCAGCGAGAATAATTAAGTTAGACTTCTGAAATCCTGAAAGCACATGATCAAGATCACTAAATCCAGTTTTTACTCCTCTTAATCCTTCCCCACCTTTATGCAACTCGTCAATTCTGTCAAAACTTTGAGTAAGAGTATCTTTAATTGGAACAAATCCTCGTGTAATATTTCCTTGTGAGATAGAGAAAATAGATGATTCTGCTTTATCGAGAACATCCTTCACTTCTTTTTGATCATCATATCCAAGTTCTGCAATTTCTGTCCCAGCATGAATAAGAGACCTTTTCGTAGCAGCTTCTCTTACAATTTCAGCATAATGCTCAACATTTGCAGCTGTTGGGACACTCTCTACTAATTCAGTAAAATACGATGTCTCGATACTTGATCCTGTGTCGATTTTTTTAATTTGATCGGTAATAGTGAGGATATCTATTGGTTTTCTTTCTTCTGATAAAGCTAGCATTGCTTGATACACAAGAGAATGAATTTCATTATAAAAATGTTCTGCGCGAAGTTTTTCTGAAACAACGGTAATTGCATCACGATCAATAAGCAGTGCGCCTAAGACACTTTTTTCTGCAGTTTCATTATGAGGAAGTGTTTTTAATTTCGCCATAGCTGGAACACTGTTCTAGGAGAAGTTAATAGGAGTCACTACTAACTTCATCAACTAGAAGCTAGCAAGATTGTTTCTACTTCAGTTGGTAATTTTTCAGCAGATATTTGGTATTTTGCTACTTCTTTTTTTTCATCTTTTGCAAATGCATCTGCAACAGCTTTAGCTTGACTACCAAAAAATGCAATTGCATTTGATGCAATTGAAGTAGCAAATGATGCGTCCTGAACCTCATTAGCAAGAATAAGTGCAATATTATGTTCTTTCATTTTTTGATGTAATTTTTCGAGATCGCCCAAATTACCTAATGCAATATCCACACCATCAATGTTTATGCTAAAGACTGTCGAAATTTCTCCTTTAATTCCTGTTACTTTAATTCCCCCTGCTTCATACTCACCAGGGCCTTTAAATACAACTACATCTTCTTTCACTTTGATGTCTTGTTGAGGTATATTTCCAAGAACTAGTGCTGCGTTAACTTGTGCAGACTTATCATGAGGATTGATAAGAAGAGAAGCGTGTTTTCCTTTAAGCTTTAATGATATAGGTGATGTTGATGTAATTTCCACTTCATCATACTACCATAGTTGAGAGTTGTGTGTCCATAGATTTCTTACTTAGATTACCTTGACAGTATAATCGTTTTGGCTTATTATCGATGTACTGTTTTCCTCATATATCCTAAAGTAATATCATGAAAGCTGAAAGAGTTATACTGTCCTTTGTCGCCATCTTATTTGGACTACTAGTTGCTGGTGGTGCATTTTTCGTATTTCAATTAACACGCAAACTTCCTCCAGAAAAGACACGTGCAATAACTGTTAAACCTCCCGCAACCCCTACTCCCCAAACCCCTTCAGAATTGTCAGTCCAACAGCCAAGAGACGAAGAGGTTTTTACAAAAAAAACTATTACAATTTCAGGAAAAACGTCCTCTGATGCAACAATTGTTGTCTCATCAGAAACTGATGATCAGGTGGTAAAGCCAACACGTAATGGCGATTTTTCAGTCACTCATACAATTGGAGATGATTCAACTATAATTACGATTCTCTCGATTTTTCCAGACGGCCGTGAGGAAAAGATAGTGAGAACAGTGAACTTCTCTACAGAGGATTTTTAAGATGAAAAAACTTAGTACAATTATTATACTTCTTCTATTACTTTTTACACCTTCTTCTGTTACTGCACAAAAAACCAGTGTGACTCCAACAGCAAAACCCACAGAGGAATCAACCACACAAAATTTATCCAACCAGATTAATTCATTGAAAGAGAAAATTGCTTCCCGTGTTGCACAACTTAACCTCGTTGAAAAAAGAGGAATTATTGGAATAGTCAAAGATGTTGAGGGAATGAAAATTAGTGTTGAGGATAGTAATAAAAAAATAAGGAATGTTGATGTAGATGAAATTACGAAATTCTCATCTCCCTCTGCAAAAAGTTCATTTGGAATTTCTGATATAAAACCCGGAACCAAGCTCAGTATCATTGGACTCTATAACAAAGATTCAGAAAGAATACTCGCGCGATTTATTACAGTCGTTTCTACTCCAGTTACTATTTCTGGTGCAATTAGTAATAAAGATGAGGACAACTTTACTATCATTGTTTCTACCGAATCAGGAGAAAACTTTATTGTTGATATTGAAAAAGTTACTCGTACGCTTGAATATAAAGATGGTGAAGTCGTGAAGTCAGGATTTACAAAAATAGAAAATAGTCAACGTGCCATTATTGTCGGTTACCCTGCTCTCAATCAAAAAAACAGAATCACCGGGACTCGTATCCTCATTTTCCCAGACCTTCCACGCAATCCTAAGATAATTCTTTCTACTTCCACAGATGATGAGATTGTCCCATCAACGGGAAGTGGCAAAGTGTTAACCCCAATACGGAGACCATGACCGCAATAGATTATTTACACCATCTCCTTTATGAACAAGATCTAGACGCTCTTATTATTTCATCTCCTCACCACATCAGATATATTACTCACTTTTTTGGTTTTTCTGTAAATGAGCGAGATGCGTTTGTTATCATAACGAAGGACGTGCAATTTATTATTACAAATCCACTTTATAGCGAGGGTGTGTCTTCGACAGTAAAGGATTTTACTCTTCTAGTGACCAATTCATCTACTCCATTTACAAAACATCTAGCTGACATAACTGAGAAGTATTCAATACATTCAGTTGGTTTTGAAGATGAAAATATTACCGTTAAAGAATTTGTTTCTCTTCAAAAAGTTATTAAAAAACTCATCCCAATTACCATTTCTGATCTTAGAATCATAAAAACTCAAGAAGAAATTAATGCAATTAAAAAAGCTTGTCACATTGGTGACAGTGCGCTTACTGAGTTATTCCCTCTTCTCAAAACTGGGATGACAGAGTTACAAGTCGCAAAAGATCTCGAGCTAATTATTAAAAAGAGCGATGCGGATATTTCTTTTCCAACAATTGTTGCTTTTGGTGAGAATGCTGCTGTCCCCCATCACCACCCAGGAGAAAAAAAGTTAGGAAAGAGAGATCTTATCTTAATTGATTTCGGAGTACAGTACCAAAATTACTGTTCAGACATGACAAGAACATTTTTTATTGGAGTATCAACAAATGAACAAGAAAAAGCATACAACTCAGTTAAGGTATCTCAAGAAAAAGCAGCTGAATTTATTCAAGAAAAATTAAAAATGAATGAGAAAATAAATGCAAAAGATGTTGATGCTATTTCCCGTGAGTTCTTAATAAATGAAGATTTTTCCCCCATACCTCATTCCCTAGGGCATGGTATAGGGCTTGAGGTACATGAATCCCCTTCTCTTTCACCCGGATCTCTCGACATTCTTGACGAAGGTATGGTTTTTTCTCTCGAACCAGGAGTATATTTACCAGGCGAATTTGGAATACGAATTGAAGATTTATTTACCATTCAGAATGGAAAACTAATAAAATTAACTAATTCTTCTACAAAACTTATTGCTCTATAAACTTGACAACATCATAAAAAATACTATAATACTTGTACAAGTTAAGATTATAAAGCGTTCAACTGGAGTCACGATCCAGGAGCTGAGAGTCAAAATACTCTACGAAAGTTGAATCGTAAAATACAACAGACGATGTCGCACTTAGCGGAGTCGCCATAAAGAGGTTTATCTAGCAATAGTTAAACAAAAAGGATGGGACCGCGGGAGGTCCTTTTTTATTGCCTCTCGTTCCTTATATACCATTTTTTAGTGGTGTGTAACGAACGGGAGTTTTTTTATGGAAAAAGAATACTCAATAAAATATTTACAGATAAATCGAGAAAGAAGAAAGACTGTCATATTTGATAGTACAGATCTACCTTCTTATTCTGTCATGCCCAGTTTAAGCGATTTAGCTGAAAGCGATAAAGTAGGTCAAGAATTTCAAAATCAGTATCCAGATATTCTGTTTTCTCGATCTTGTCTCGCTGATGGCGCGGTAATTATTCAGAACATACTATCCCAAAACAACCAACAAATTATTCAAGAAGCAAAAGAGCTTAACAACACATCAAATTTGACTATACAAATAGTTGATGCTGAAAAGATGACAGATGATTTATTAACATTATTAAGTGATAAAGCCTTATTAAATGAGGAGACACTACTCATATTTCCTGGTAACGGAGCAGAAGATGTATTAAAACAACTAAGCTTTCAATACCCAGCTATTTCTTCAAATAATTCCGAACAATTGTCAACTAAAAGAACATTAATACGCCCAGGTGTATTTGATCTTTCGGTTGACTATTCTCCTCTTCCAAGCGGCAATTTCGGAGATGTGATAATAATTGATGACGTTATAGCTTCTGGTCAAACAGCTTCTACGATCGCATACACCTTGAAAGAATACTTCCCCTTTTCACGAATATCACTTGCTGCATGGATGATGCTTCCTCCTACTATGAAAATTAACAAACAATCTTCAAGTGGAGTCGGTTATGTAGATCGAACAATAGTAAGTACTGTTCTAAAAGGAAATTATATGGGAAGACCACCAGTTAATAGTTTGTCTGGTCTCATTGATGAAGGTGAGACTAGTAAAGAAAAGTTACGTGCATACAAGGGAAAATATATTTCTGATGAAGATGAGTTCACATCAATTCTTGAAAGGATAAAACTATATACATGAAAAAATACCAAACACATGTTCCCTGTTCAAAAAAAGATATCGGTAAAATTGTACTATTACCGGGTGATCCCTCAAGATCACGTCTTATCGGTAATAAATACTTAGAGAAAGGAAAGCTTGTTGCTTCTTATCGAGAATTCGTTACATACACGGGGTATTATAAAGGAGTAAAACTATCGGTGACATCTACAGGAATCGGAAGCCCATCTACTGCAATTGCTGTAGAAGAGCTTATCAATATGGACGCACAAGTTCTTATACGAGTTGGCACCTGTGGAGGTGCACTGAAAAGAAATATTCCAGCTGGATCCATAATTATCCCAACAGCATCAATTAGAGAAGAAGGAACGACAAAGGAATACCTTCCCCCTGAATTTCCTGCTGTCGCTGATATAAATGTTGTTAATTCTCTCATTAAAAGCGCAGATCAACTTGATTTAACTTACTTCACAGGAATAAATAGAACACACGATGCGTATTATGGTCAGTCAAGTAATATTAAAAAATGGGGATCTATTTATCTAAATCCTCGAATGAAATACTGGCCATATCCACTTATCAGCTCAGAAATGGAATGTGCTCCACTTTTTCTCATTAGTCTTCTCAGAGGAGTTAAAGCGGGCGCAGTGCTTGCAGTAAACGCCGATCCTGAGCCTCTTAATGAAATAATGGATGGATCATACTCATTTGATATACCTGTATCAAAAATTAAAACTACTGAGGCACAGGCAAGTACAGATAGAGCAATTAGGACTGCACTAGAAGCTTCATTACTCATGAATAAAATGATATGATATGCCTATGTTAGTACAGACACTCAAAGGCTTTAGGGACTTTCTCCCTGAAGAATCCCGAAAAAGACAATATGTCTTAAATACTTTAAAAAAAGTGTTTGAAAAATATGGCTTTGGACCTTTAGAAACGCCAACCCTTGAGTATGAAGAAATTCTTACAGGTAAGTATGGTGACGAAGGAGATAAGCTTATGTACCGTTTTGAAGATAACGGAGGTCGTCGGGTGGCTCTCAGATATGACCAGACAGTTCCTTTAGCTCGAGTAGTTGCACAATACCAAAATGACTTACCACTTCCTTTTAAGAGATACCAAATGCAGCCAGTATGGCGTGCTGAAAATACTCAGCGAGGAAGATATCGTGAATTTACTCAATGTGATATAGATACTGTGGGAATAAATACTGCTCTAGCTGATGCTGAGATCCTGGCAACAGTTATTAATTCATTTAAGCAATTGGGATTTGAGAATTTCAGAATTTTGGTAAATGATCGAGAAAATCTCAAGTTTTCAGATGATAAAGGTGAATTGTCACCTGACCTTAATATAAAAGCCGTAAGATCTCTTGATAAATTAATTAAAATTGGAAGAGATGGTGTTCTCAATGATCTTCAACAAAATGGATTTACAAAGGAAGTTGGAGAAATAATTCTTAGTACTGCAGAAAATATTAAACCTACAGAGCGAATTAATGAGATTTTTCAAATTCTCCAATCGATGGGAATTGATAAAAAGTATATTGAATTTTCTGGAACTCTTGCACGCGGACTTGACTACTACACAGGTGTTATATTTGAGACTATAGTTGATGATTACCCAGTTGGTGCTGTTTGTAGTGGAGGAAGATATGATAGACTCGTTGGAATGTTCCTAGGGAATGACGTACCAGCAGTTGGATGTGCATTTGGATTTGATCGGCTTATTGATGCTATGACAGAACTCGGACTCTTTCCAAACGAAATAAATAACCAAACTCAAATTCTTGTCACAATCTTCTCTTCAGAACTGTCTGAAAAATCACTTGAAATTGCTTCGATTTTGAGAGAAAAGAATATATCAACGGAATTGTGGCTTGATTCATCATCAAAAATTGATAAGCAGCTCAAATATGCTGATCAAAAAAATATACCTTTTGCTATTATTATTGGTCCTGAAGAAGCTGAAAATAAAAAAGTTATGTTAAAAAACCTGAAGACCCGTGAACAAAAACAACTTTCGCTTGATAAATTAACAGAAGAATTACTTGCATAATGTTCCCTCGTCATTGGTATACTGGTTATACCACATGAAATTATCCAAATATCACCTCGCAATTCTTGCGTTGATAATCACAAATATCGTCTGGGGAGCAAGTTCACCAATT
>CAYRJZ010000003.1:77619-189157 GCA_964424775.1 uncultured Gammaproteobacteria bacterium
TTTTAAATGGGCTATGGAGGATATTCCTCCTTTTAGCTTTGCTTTTCTCCGTTTTTTGTTAGCTGCACTCATTCTTCTCCCCTTTACACTTCACACACTCAAAATTCGACGAGAAGATATTATAAAGCTTTGTATTCTCGCCTTTTTTGGTTTTTTCATACATATAGCATTACTTCTCATAGGACTGACAATCTCATCTAGTATTAACTCACCTATTATTGCGTCCTCTGCCCCAATTTTTCTATTACTTGGTTCATTCTTCTTTCTCAAAGAAAAAATAAAGAAAAAAGTATTGTTTGGAACACTTATTAGTCTTCTTGGGGTCATGGTTATCATTCTCAGACCCCTTTTTGATCATGGGCTTGATGGAACAATCATAGGAAATTTCCTCTTCCTTATTGCAACAATTTCATTTGTAGTGTACACAGTTCTCTTGAAAGATTATAAACTCCCCTATTCTTCAGTCACATTAACATTTTATATGTTCGCGTTATCTACCATTATGTTTCTTCCGTTCTCTTTCTGGGAATTACAGACACATCTAGATAAAATTACACTTACCTCACAAAGTCTCCTAGGTATTCTTTATGCAGCAATATTTACATCTGTCCTTGGATATGTTTTGTATAACTACGCTATACGATTTGTTAAAGCTAATGAAACTGGCATTTTCCTTTACATGGATCCAGTCATAGCAGTGTTAATTGCCGTACCCCTTCTTGGTGAACATGTCACGACATCTTTTATCTTGGGATCTATTCTTGTTTTTATAGGTATTTTTATTGCAGAGAAAAGAATTCATTATCATCCGCTCCACCATCTCAAAAAACCCCACAGCTTGTAATTACACACTTTTTCCGATATAATTAGCTTATGAAATCAGCAATTCACCCACAATATTTTGATCAAGCGCAAGTTATTTGTGTTTGTGGAAATCGATTTACTGTTGGTTCTACCAAAGATGTAATTCATATCGAACTTTGCAACAAATGCCATCCATTCTATACTGGTGAGCAGAAATTTGTAGACAGTGCTTCACGTATCCAGAAATTCCAACAAAAACAACAAACAGCAGAAAAAATTAAAGCTACTGTTACTAAAAAGACTGAAGAAAAGAAAAAATCACAAGACGCACCAAAATCTCTTCGAGATATGCTCATGGCTCTTAAGTAGCTGCACTCTTTCTTGCTTCTCCTTATGTCAATTCACTATACTACGGTCATTGCACACTCACTATGAATGATTATCGTTACGTTCAACTCGAAGAACTCAATGCAAAAATAGCGGAAACTGAAACTTTCCTTCAAGATCCATCACTTGCTGAACTCGCTCAGGAAGAACTTCAGAGTCTCCATCAACAAAAAGAAGCAATTGAAGAAAGTCTTAAGGAAAGTCAGGAAAAAAATTCTACAGATGATCTAGACAATAGAAATGTTATTCTTGAAATTAAAGGTGCGGCAGGTGGAGATGAAGCAAAGATTTGGGCAGAAGAACTCCTTCGCATGTATATGCGTTTTGCAGAACGAAAGGGTCTCAAAGCTGAAATTCTTGATGAAAGTGTTATTAAAATTTCAGGACGCAATGCCTTTAATGCTCTGAAATACGAAGCAGGCGTTCACCGTGTTCAGAGAATCCCTAAGACTGAAAAAAAGGGACGAGTTCATACATCTACTGCTACTGTTTCAATTCTCCCAGAACTTCAGGATATTGACCTTCATATTAGTCCGGAGGATATTTCTTTTGAAGCATTCCGCTCAGGTGGGCATGGTGGACAAAATGTGAATAAGGTTTCAACAGCTGTCCGTCTTGTTCACAAACCATCTGGACTTGTTGTGACTTCATCATCTGAAAGGTCACAGATACAAAACCGAGAAATTGCAATGACACTTCTTCGTGCAAGAATTTGGGAACTGGAAGTTGAAAAACAACAGAAAGAATATTCTTCACTTAAGGCCACACAAGTAGGACGAGGAATGAGAAACGAAAAAATTAAGACATATAACTTTCCGCAAGACAGAATGACTGACCATCGTCTTGGCAAATCCTTTAGCAATCTGCCAGGTATACTTGATGGGAATATTCCAGAAGACCATCCAACTGAAGATGTTGTCCTCACCGATTCTGAAGAATAATTTATTTAAGATACGAGAGATCTTTCTCTTTATATCTTTCAATTAATTCAAGATGATTTCCATCGAGAAGAATTTTTGCTAAGTGATGTCCTCCAGCAAGATGAGGAAGAATAACATAATCGGCCCCAGCTTTATACAAATGTTTTGCATCATCTAGTTCATAAGCCATAACAACAATTGTTGCTTTCTTATTGGAATGTTTAAGTCCTTCAATAAGGAGGAAATTATCTTCAAGATCCGGAACAGTCGAAATAACCATTTTTGCTTTTTCAAAACCGACCCTTTCCTGTATCTCTGTATCAGCAATGTCACCAAACATAACGGGAACATCATAATTTTTCAGCTTTTTGATTATATCCGGATCAAAATCTACAATGAGAAGTTTTTCCTCTGTATTTTTCAGTGCATTAACAATGCTTCGTCCCATGTCATGTCCACCAATTATGATGACATGTTTTTCAAGATCATCTAATTCTGTCGTTGTACTAAATTCATGACGTGAACTATGTTTTCTCTCAAAAATTTTAAGAAAACTATGAACTTTTTTATAAAGCGAATTTGCCCCCTGTATGACATATGTTGATGAAGTAAAAGTGATCATTCCAACTAAAATAATCATCGTAACTACTTCATCAGGTACAACGTTTTTTTGATTACCGAGGAATAGAATTATCAAACTAAATTCAGAAATTTGTGAGAGACTCATTCCAACAAAAAAAGATGTTCGTCTTCTAAATCCCATACTTCCAGTTATTGCCATCACTATAAGTGGTTTTATGAAGATGACAAAAAGCGAAATAAGTATTGCTGGGATAATTATTTCTCCGAGATTGCCAAGAGTCATTTCGAGTCCTAACATTACAAAGAAAATGGTAATAAAGAAATCCCGAAGCGCTTTCATGCGCGCAACAATTTGATAATTCTCAGCTGTTCCTGCAAGTGCAAGTCCAGCAAGAAATCCTCCTATTTCAATTGAAAACCCAACAAATGGTGAAGTAACTATTGCTGTTAATGCAAATACCCATGCCAGACTAAAAAGAAAAAGGGTTTCTGAAGATTTTGAAATTTTATGAAGTATCTTTGGAAATACATATTCACTTAATACTAATATCCATCCAAATAAGACAACTACCTTGAGAAGAACTACTCCTATCTGAAATGAAAGATCTACAATATTCCCAGGAGTAAAACTTGAGAGAAAAATAATCGTCAATACAGCGAAAAAATCCTGAACAAGTAAGATACCTAATGCAAGCTTTCCGTGAAGGGACGTGAGGTCTTTCTTATCTGAAAGTAATTTTACAATGATAATAGTACTTGAAAATCCAACAGCGAGTGCGATATAGATCGACACAGCTGAAGAAAATCCAAGAAGTGTTGCAACTCCAAATCCCAATATCCCTGTCAAAATCATCTGTAAACTACCTGCAATAAGTGCTGTTTTCCCAATCGATCGGAGCTCTCTGAACTTAAGTTCCAGACCCAACATAAAAAGGAGGAGTGTTATCCCCAGTTGTCCAAGTGTGAGGAGTGCATCATGATTTTGGAGATGAAATAGTCCTAAGGGTCCCAGAATAACACCTGTAAGAATATAAGCGAGAATTGAAGGCTGCTTGAAAAATCTAAAAAGAATAGTCAGGACAGCAGCTATAACAATTACGAGGGTAATTTCAACAAAAATACTCTCCACTACTCTAGTATACAATGTTTGAAAATATATTTCCTTTCATACAGCTTGATAAAACCATACGGGGTCTGATAGTATAATCTCCCATGCCCACCCTACCTCAAAAATTAGCATTTGTCGATATTGAAACAACTGGAGGAAGATCGAGTTATGATCGTATCATTGAAATAGGAATTGTAAGAGTTGAAAATGATACTATTACTGATACTTTCACTTCCCTTATCAACCCAGGAACCTATATCCCATCAGAAATAAAACAATTAACCGGTATTACTGAGAAAGATGTGGCAACAGCTCCATCATTTTATGAGGTAGCCGATCGTGTTATAGAAATTTTGAAAGATACTGTCTTTGTTGCACACAATGTTAGATTTGATTATGGGTTTCTCAAATCAGAATTCAAAAGACTTGAAAGATCATTTTCACAAAAACACTTCTGTACTGTTCGACTTTCACGTGCTCTCTTCCCGCATGAAAGACACCACAATTTGGATAGTCTTATTTCTCGCATGAATTATACTATTGAGAAAAGACACAGAGCGTTTGATGATGCAAAAGTGCTTTTTCATTTTTATCAGAAAGTAAAAAATGAAATACCTCCTCCTCAATTTGAAGCTGCGATGCAGCTTGTTCTTAAAAAACCCTATCTACCAGTAAAATTAAGTGAAAAGATACTTGAGTCTCTTCCAGAACAACCAGGTGTTTACATTTTTTACGGATCTCTTCCTGAAGCAGTCCAACTAGATTCGCTTTCATCCACACAGAGCCAAACTCTTCCTCTTTATATTGGAAAAAGTATTAATATCAAAGAGCGTGTTCTCTCGCACTTCTCAGGCGATATTCACTCCCCACTTGAGATGAAAATTGCTCAACAGGTAGAAAGTATTGAAACTATACCCACTGCAGGAGAACTAGGTGCACTTTTTCTTGAATCCCAACTGGTAAAAAAACGCCTCCCTCTCCTCAATCGCCAACTTCGTCTCAAAAAAGAATTGACCGCTTTAAAAAAGTCTCTCACAAAGGAAGGATATGCGACGGTAATACTTGAAGTGCTTCATTCTCCACCCGTAGAAGAACTTGATAACTTCATCGGATTTTTTCGATCTAAAAAACAAGCCAAAGATTTTCTTTCTTATATTAACAAAGAACATTCTCTCTGCGAGAAATTACTAGGCTTGGAAAAGACTCCTACAAGTTGTTTTGGATATAGACTTGAGAGATGCAAAGGTGCATGTGTGGGAAAAGAAATTCCCATCTCATATAATATGCGTTTTGCAGCTGCTTTTGCAGACTCAAAAATAAGGTCATGGCCATTTAAAGGACCGATAGTTATTGAAGAGAAGAATGAACTTGAAGATAAAACTGAATTTTTCCTTGTGGATAGATGGTGTCTACTAGGTACAGTATCCACTGACAGTCTAGGCAGTATAAAGGAAACACGATGGGAGTACGAATTTGATCTTGATACCTATAAAATTCTCTCACGCTTTTTAAGAAATCCAAAAAATGCTCAGAGAATCAAAGAAATATCAACTAATTCTAAAGAAATATCCGCATCAGAGATGTTTCACGCTTTATAGCTGCCTTACTCTTCAACTATGACTGTACCCATCATGAGAGGGTCAGATGCTGATTTGTATGGATAAGTACCAGCCTTCTCAAACATCACTGATTCCATTTCTCCTTTTGCTATCGTACCCGTTTCAAAACTTCCATCATCTGAAACAATCATATGAGGGATACTGTCTTGATTTTCAAAGGTTACTTTCATCCCCTTTTTAATTGTAATTGAAGCGGGATTAAAAGCTGCATCTTTGATCATTACTGGATTACTCTGTTCCATAACATCAGATGCCTGGATCTTCTTAGCATAATCACTCTTCATACTCCACGATCCAAATCCATTAGTCATAAGAAACATTACTGCAAGAATGATAAAACCTCCTCCGACAATAATAATAAAATTCTGATGTTCAGTGTGATGATGTGATGCTGACGCTGTTCGCTTAACAGACTTCGTTTTTTTAACTACCTTTGTTGCTTTTTTTGCCATAAATTTCACCTCCTTTGTAATAATCATACAGGAAATGATTGAGGTGTTGTCAAGTGTGGACTATTTCGTCTTGGAACTTTGAGGACGTATAAATTTTATAAATCCAAGTACAACTGCAATAAAAAGACTTACAGAGATAATAATAAATCGAAACATAGTATCCTGAGACTCAAAACCTCTTATTATGCTATAGATCAGTGTTAAAACACTTCCCAACATAATGCCATCTGCCAGAATAGTCAATTTTTGAGCTAGTATGACCCCTGCAATCAAAATAAAAATAGATGCAACAAGACCTATAAGTGAGACATTTCGATTATACTCTTTAGAGGCTTCCTGGTAAGTATTCCATTCTTGATCATATCTTGTCTGCTCAATATTCTGTTGCGCAGAGGTACTTCCTGTTTCATTATTTATCAAACTCTTCTCTGGAATTGCTGTTCGATATGAAGGCATCTGCGGAGCTTTATAAAAAGCAGCTATCCCAAATCCAATAAATGATGTGATAAGAATACCAAGAAAAATAATATAAGCAAAACGAAGCACAAATGATGGTTGTGTGTTCATTTATTGAGGTTTACTGTAACTTACCTTTGCGTTCTGTTGAAGTTTTTGAAGCCATTCTTGAGCTTTATCGTTTAATTTCTGCTGTCTTAACTGTTCAGTAACTTGCTTCTTCTGTTCAGTTTCCTCTACTCCGGTTGGGAGAGATGCTTGATTAGCAGTTATATAATCAGTAACTTCTTTATCAGTAACTTTAACATCCTTCCCTACCATCTTTTCAATTAACTTCTGAAGACTAATTTGTTCACGAAGGGATTCACGTGTCAGTCCTTGGAGTGTTAATACGGAATCAAGCTTCTGTCCTTGTTTTTCTAAATTCTGCTCAATTGTTTTGATTTCTTTATCAATTTCTTCATTTGATACACTGACATTATTCTTTTTTGCTTCCTGAAGAATAAGTGTTTTTGTCACAATTGAATTCATTGCCTGTTTACCAGCTTGAGCTTCTAACTCTTTCATATACTCAAGTCGAGTAATTGGCTGACCATTTACTGTTGCAACGATGAAATAATTTCTTAAAAGATAAAGAGCACCGAGAAGTACTAATGCTGCAATTCCTGCAATAACATATGATCTCTTCAATCGAAACGCAGGCCTTCTTGATGATAGTGTGGATTCTGTTCTTGCTGTTGGAGTTACAGGAGTTGAGACCTCTTCCTTTTCAATTTTTTTCTTTGCAGGGGTTGTTTTCTTAACAGTCTTTTTGGGAGCAGTTTCTTTTTTCGTTGTTGTTTTAGTCTTTCGTGTCGCCATTTTTTTAAATTATAGCATAAAAAATATGTTTGCAATACCCCATTATTGTTCAGGTGCCGCTTCAAGTGTAACTGTTACATCTCGTGAACTTCTTCGACCGTCTTCCCCCTCTGTGGATATTTTCATATTCATACGATCTCCTACTTTTTTTCGTGCGATGAGTGTTGATACTTCCCTATCCTCGGCAACTAACTTTTGTCCATCAATTTCAGTTATAACATCTCCTTCTTTAAGTCCTGCTTTATCTGCAGCTGAATTATCAACTACTGTCTGAATATATGCGCCTTCAGGTAATTCAGTGCTTAATGCAAGTTGCGATGTTATCATACGATATGACACACCAAGAAATGGTCTATTGAATTGTCCAGTCGCATTAAAATTATTTATTGATTCTTTTACTGTATTAATTGGAAGAGCAAAACCTAAATTTTGACCACTAACTGACACTGCTGTATTGACACCAATAACTTGTCCTGAGGAATTTAATAATGGGCCTCCTGAATTACCAGGACTAATAGCTGCATCTGTTTGAATAACATCATCAAGTCTTTCAACAAAGCCTTCATAAATACTTCCTGCTGTAATTCCCCGCCCAAGTCCGGAAATAACTCCCGTGGTGACAGTATTACTAAATTCTCCAAGAGGTGTTCCAATGGCAATTGCTAACTGACCAACTTGTAACTTAGAAGAGTCTCCAAGAATGACAGGACTTAACGCTGTATTAGCATTTTGAGCTGGGTCAATTTTTAAAATTGCAATATCGTTAAGAGGATCCCGATAAATTCTTCGAACTGTGAAGCGTTTTTCATCATTGGTTATAACGGTATATGTTGCTTCTGCATCATTTACCACATGTTTGTTGGTCACAATAAGACCATCTGTAGTTACCACAAATCCAGATCCTATATTTTGAGGTTCATCTGACTGCTCATCTTCTGGAAGTGGAATACCAAAGAATGAGAAGGGATCTTCTTGTACTTGTGGCGTTGTTGCTGCAATCGTTACAACTGATGGCGACACTTTCTTAACGACATCAATAACAACATTTTCTTGAGGTAATATTTTTACTGGACCATTATCTGTCTGAATATTACTTGTCTGTGACCCCAAAAAAGGAGCAATTTGTGGAAAAATCCCCCCCGCATATGTGACAATCCAGAGAAGAATAATAAGACCAATTACCAACAAAATGAGCTTTTTCATAGCGTTATTCTAACACAGAAATCTTCAAACTTTCAGTAGATTTACAGTAGATTCTCAATCGCTTTTTCAAGTTGAGTATCACGTTCAGGTTCTTTTGTCGAAAGGTCTGCTTTGACATCTGGTTCAAGTCCTTTCTTATGCACCCATGTTCCATTTGGAGTTAACCATTTTGCAATGGTGACATGCAGGCCTGACCCTCCACCCAACTCTTCAGCATTTTGAATTGTCCCTTTTCCAAATGATGTCTCACCGATCAGTATTGCTCTATCATGATCTCTCATAGCACCAGCTAAAATCTCACTTGCGGATGCTGATCCTTTATTTATGAGAATAACGAGAGGTGTATCCAACATGAGTCCATTTCTCTCAACAACTAATTTTCCGGTCCTCCCCTTTCCATCATCTTGAAGGACAATTGGGGTACCGGTTTTGAGAAATTCAGATGCGATAAACACAGCATCTGTTAAATACCCACCTGGATTATTTCGAAGGTCTAGAACAATACCTTTGATACTTTTATCTTTTTGTAACTGAAGACTAAGTTGATTTGACATGTCTAGCCATTCTTTATTGGTGTTATCTCCAAATTGAGATAGTCGAATATAAGCAACTTTATCATTCTGATTTGCTTTAAGGGTATCAGTAAGTGTGATATTCTCAACTTCTTTAATAGGTTTGACCCAAGACGTGACACTTTTAATAGTAATAACATCTCGTGTTATATTTATTTCTTTTGGTTCTCTTTGATCTTTTCGAAGAATAGTCAAAGCAACTTCTGACCCTTTTGGACCCCTTATTTTCTCAACTGCCTGCACCAAATTCCAACCATTCGTAAACTCATCATTTATCTTAAGAATTGAGTCTCCAGGCTTAAGACCAGCTTTTTGCGCAGGACTGCCATCAAGCGGCGCTTTAATGATAATTTGCTTGTCTTTCATATCAAGCTCTGCTCCAATTCCACTAAATTGGCCAGCGAGCCCTTCTTTAAAGTCTGAATTTTGAACAGGAGGGAGATAAACAGTGTAAGGGTCATCAAGACTATCGACCATCCCAGAAATAGCACCGTCAAGCATTTTCTGGGAATCAATTGCAGTCTTGTCGTAATAATTTTGCTCAATTCGCTCAAGAACAGTCCAGAACTTGGTAAAATCAAGATGAGACAAAGAAGGTGGCGGCTCTTTACTAGCTACTTCAACACGTGGTTGGAAATTTTTCCAATCAAGACTTATTTTTGTTACGCCAATATAATAACCAATAAGCCCAGCAATTAAGATGACAGCAAAAAATCGTACAATTCTCATTCTTTAGAAGGCGTCATTAATTTCATTTCTCCCTGCATAGTTATAACAGATTCTTTTTCTTTTTTTAACTTCTTAAAAATATCTTCAGGTACTTCTATAATTGGTAGAGGGAGACGTTTTTCCTCAATATAGGTGAGGTCTTCATCTACTAAATGAGTACTTATTATACCAGCTACGTCAACTGCTGCTGCTTTTGCTAAAGCTTCACGAGTAATTCCTTCAACAAGAAGTATTTTCCCACTGCACTCACTTGAGATGTCAGTACTCATGACCTTTTCCTCTTTCCCTTCAATAAAGACAATCTGACCACTTCCAACTCCTCCAACACCTTTTGTTCCCACAAGGCCTGTTCCCTTCCCCTCAATCTCAATTGACGTATCATTAATTTTCTTTATTTGTCCCTCAATTGGTGAATAAATTGCTTCCTCTTTTTTGGATTGTTTATCCTCAACAGGCTGGATATCTTCAGTCTGAACAGTAAGTACTCCAGTCACGCGATCAAAAGTCAGGATGGTACCTGATATGTGAGAAATTACTTTCATCGACTTAAGCCCAAAACTATACGACCGCTCTGCGATAACATCCCCAGCTTTCAGACTGTCGCCTGGACCTTTTTTCAAAAGTGCTCTGACACGAGAAGGATTGATTTCTAACTCATCTGCAATTTGTAATTTTATTTCACTCAGTGTAGGTTTTATTTCTTCTGGATCGGAGATTATTTTTTTTGCGAGGATATCCCCTACTGCAACAGCATCACCTTTTTCAATTACAATGTCAAAACCGTCAGGGATAGAAACAGGCAGAGATGTCATAGGGTATATCTAAGGATATCGCACAATGAACAGGTAGGCAAATAGCAAAACCTAGTCCCGTGAGACAAAAGGCATTAATGCTAAATGTCGAGCGTATTTAATAGCCCGAGTAAGCTTGCGCTGTGTCGTAGCAGAAAGTCCAGTTCGTGAACGAGGAAGGATCTTTCCTCTTTCAGAAACGAATTTCTGAAGATTGGACACATCAGAGTAATGTGGCTCAATCTTGTTCTCTAAGAAGTAGTCCTTCTTAGGTGTTTGAATTCTTCGTCTTGGTTTTGATTGTGTTTTTCTAGCTGCCATATTATTTAAAAAGGAATATCATCCGGTGGAACCATATCCTCATCAGGAGTTGCTGGTTCCTCTTTCTTTGAAGGTTCTGCTTGAGCCTTTTTTGCTGGTGCAGGTGATGATTTTTCTTCAGCTTCTCCTTCTCGTGCCGGTGCTCCGGACCGATCAAGTAATATCATATCGTCAATAACAACTTCTGTTACTGAGCGCTGTTGATTATCTTGTGTCGTCCAGTTCCTCGTAGAAAGCCTTCCTTCAACATATACTTTTCGGCCTTTTACCAAAAACTGACTACACAGTTCTGCTAATTTATTCCAAGCAACAATGCGATGGAATTCTGTCTCTTCGTGCTTCTCACCACTATCAGTGTTCCAGGATCTATTTGTTGCGAGTCCAAAAGAGCAAACAGCTGCCCCGCTAGGTGTATAGCGAAGCTCAGGATCTCGTGTGAGATTCCCGATAAGTTGTACTCTATTTAAACTGCGTGCCATTGTTACTTAACCCGAATCACTAAATGTCGTAATATATCCTCGTTTCGCAAAAGTCGAGTCTCAAAGTCAGCAGGAATTGCTGCTTCTCCCTCAACAAAAAATCGGTGATAAAATCCAGCGATTTCTTTTTTAATTGAGTATGCAAGTGGCTTTTGTCCCCACTCATCCTCTTTTGTAACTTTCAAATCTTTTAATTGACCTTTAATTGTCTCAAGGGCTTTCTTTCGATCTGTATCTGAAAGAGATGCTTTTAAGACTAAGACTATTTCGTACAAACGCATAATGTAGGCTTAATGATATCAAATTCGAGCCTATCTTAGCAAGTACTAATCTCATTAGTGGTACAATGCATGGCTATGGAAAGAAGAAAACCGCTTACGTTACGTGAAAGATTAAAAGTGAGAAATTTAGAGAAAAGTGCGCAAATCGATCAAAAAAGATCTGTTGTCCAACACACACTTACTAATTGTGATCCCAATTATTCACTTGTCCCAATACTTGAATCACTTCTCGAAGAACCAGATCCAATTACTCATTCATTTGATGTTGCATCTCGACTCAACAATACTCAACAAGCTCAGCAACTTCTTCTTGCTTATTTAAAAAATGATAACAGACATAGAATTGATGAAGTGAGGGCGCTTATCTCAGGACTTAGCCAAAAAGAAATAGCTGAAAAATTTGGTCTTAGTTATAAATCACTAACAAGAATATTTTCAAAATTCAGAAGTGATTTAGAACAAGAAATTTTGAATCCACTTGGGTTTATTGGCCTTACTTATAGTGACCAAACTGACCCCCTCCTTCGTAAAGCCGGGTATGAAGGAACATTACATACATTTAAAATTCTTAATACACTTTATACATCGCAAAGAGCAATTAAAGAATATCAACAAAAAAAGAGAATGGTGAATGAAAATCTCCTTGATAAAGGATATGTTCTTTTAAATACCATTGCGAGTAGCACAGAATATGATGCACTTCTCCTCAATCCTTATTTTTCTCAGTTCGTAGTCAAAAGTAATAACAGATGGTATATACTTCCAAGTCATTTTGAAAGATTTAAGAGGGAATATAAACCGAGAAGTAATAAGAATGACAATCATCAACGTCGTGTGACTCCCACAACAATTTATAGAAGAAAGGAAAAAAAATAGTTAGGCTCCTATCTTAAATTCAATAACATCACCATCTTGTACTATGTAGTCTTTTCCTTCAAGACGGGCCTTTCCTACTTCCCGTGCTTTTTTCCGTCCTCCATTTGAAATATAGTCTTCAAAACTCACAACTTCAGCTTTAATAAACTTCTTCATAAAGTCTGTATGAATTTCTCCAGATGCTTCAACGGCATTTCCACCTTTTCGCATCATCCACGCTCTCACTTCCTTCTCCCCTGCTGTGAGAAATGAGATAAGTCCGAGACGTTCATACGCTTTTTGGATAAGTCGCTCAAGACCTGATGAACCAACACCAAGTTCTGCAAGATATGCTTGTTGTTCTTCTTCGTTGAGTCCTGCAAGTTCTGCTTCGATCTTTGCACAGATTACAACAAATCTATCTTCAGGTAACTGTAAAAGTCCAGTATACTCCCCTATTTTTCGAAGAATAGTGTCCTCGTTATACTCTGCTTCTGTCACATTCAAGACCACAATTTCAGGTTTGTTCGTTAATAAAAAGAGATCACGTACAGCTTCCCTCTCTTCCTCACTGAGAGCGACATCATACGCCCTAGTACCCGAATTTAATGCCGCAACTAATTTATCAGCTCCCGATTTCTTCTGTGGTTCAAGTTTTCTATTTTCAAGTGTCTTTTGGAGAGTCTGAAGATCTGCAAGAATGAGTTCTGTCTGGATTGTTTGATAGTCCTCAAGAGGTCCTACACTTCCTTCACGCAGCACATCCGCATCTTCAAAAGCTCGAACTACGTGGGCGATAACTGATACTTCTCTAATATGTGAGAGGAATTTATTCCCAAGTCCTGCTCCTTCAGCCGCACCTTTCACAAGTCCTGCAATATCAACAAATTCAACAGTTGCAGCTTTTATCGGAGGAAGCTCACTCATCTTCTCTTCATTTTTTGTTAATTCTGCAAGTTGAGTAAGTCGAGTATCTGGGACAGGAACGATCCCGACATTTGGCTCAATTGTTGCAAAAGGATAGTTCGCAGCCAAAGCTTGTTGCTTCTTGAGCAGTGCATTAAATAGTGTCGATTTACCGACATTTGGAAGACCAACAATTCCTACTGATAGATTCATAGAGGCTAATTATAGCAGACTACCAACAAATAAAGAGAATACAGGATTTTTTAATATCATAAGCAGGGTTTGGTGATTTTTGATTTGCATTATTTAATTTTTCAACTTTATCTAGTGACTTATGAGAAGAAACTTTAGAAGATACAGAAGAAGGTTTGGTTTCTTTGTTTAATGTCGTTGCTTTTTGAGTAATTATTTTTGAGATGACTTCTCTGATCACATTTTTATAAAACACCCCTCCCCATGTCTTTACCTGCATGATATTACTCCAGTTCCCCTGTCCACAGTTATTCTGAGCATAAACTTTAAAATACATTGTTGCGTTGTTAGGAAGTGCATTTATCGTATATGACAGAACTCCTGTTGATGATCCCTGATTGGTCATTACAGCAAATTGATTGGCATTTGAAGAGAATCCGTACGAAACGACATAATTGTTGGCCTGACCAACAGGTGCGAATAAAAGCGTCGCCGTTTGTGCAGTTGTGTTAATTTGAAATAGATCTGGTGCACCACTTGGTGTCGTAGCGCAGGTGGGTGTTGAGCTTGAATCTGAAGTTCCAGAACTACTCTGAGACGAAGTTGTCGAGGGATTTAGACCTAGATACAACCTCCCCTCATAAACACCAGCCAGCATAACCCGACTATCGGCAGACATATTACCAAGCGTCCAGTTTTTGTTTACATCTCCAGCAGGTTGCGTCTGAGACCAAGTGTCACCCCCATCAGTCGAAAAATATAACCTCTCACTATTTCCAATAAAAAGTGTCTCCCCATTTGATGATATTGAGCTGATACCCCAAGTCTTGTCTACTTCACCGGCTGGTAAAACCTCTGTCCAATTATTACCAGTATTTGTAGATATAAAAAGAGAGTTTCCATTGCCAACCAGTATTACCTGCCCGCTAGAAGACATCCCAGTTGAATACCATTGTTCGTCACCCTCACCGGCAGGCTGAATTTCTGACCAATTACTTCCAAAATTTATGGATAAGTAAAGCCTTCCATTTAACACCCCAGCGACCATAACCTGCCCATTAGAAGACATATTGGAACTTGCCCAAGACTGATCAGTATCCCCAGCAGGCCTAATCTCATTCCAATTATCACCACCGTTGGTAGATTTATATAACCTACCGCTACCTCGTATCCCTGCCATCATAATTTGACCATCTGAGGACATGCTTGTGGTACTCCAATCAAAATCTGCATTTCCGGCCGGCCTGATTTCTGACCAATTATTTCCACCATTAGTCGACCGATATAATCTTCCACCATAAACTCCTGCCAATATTATTTGACCATTTGAAGACATGCTTGTGGTAAGCCAATTATGTTCTTCAGCTGTACCAGTAGGATCTACTAAATCCCAATTCCCCCCCTTGTTAGATGAAACATATAAAAAACCCCATTGGTTACCTACTATCATTTTTTGGCCATCAGAAGACATTGCAGAAGGCGTCCAGGAATAATCAGCAGCTCCTCCTGGTTGAGCCTCAGACCAGGTTACTGCAGCAAAAGTATTTTCAAAACAGAGTAAATACAGGAAGAAACACGTCACATAAGAAAATAAAACATTCTTCATAGATTTATTATATTCATGGGATAATAAACTTTACAATGAGAGTACGTAAATTGAAAGTTGTATAGACTTATGCGTTCCCCAGAAAAAGGTTTATAGAATTTATTAGTGTGGTAAATATAATCAAGCTTTCTTCTCCAACAACTTAAGTAAATGTGTTGTTGTATTCCAACTTCTAATGGTCATGGATTTGTAGATTGGTGACGAAATTATTCTTCCAAGTCTACTTTTCACTCTTTCTGCTGCAAGGCGTTGTGAGTAGATAACACCCTTTCCTTCCCAAACTTTATCTACTCCCTCACGCGGATCGAAAATTCGCATAACATCTTTTGCATCAATATCTATAAGAAATATTGCATCGCTGTAATACTTCTCAGGCTCTTCACCAAATCCTTTTGGCTTATGATCAATAACTGATTTGAGTTGAGTATGAGAAAGTACAAGGACTTTAATGAGTTTACTATCTAATGTAAATTTTTTAGGAAGAATATCTTCAATAAGAGATCTAATTTCGTCGGGGATTTTATCTGATTTTAAAATCACATTTCCACTTGCAATATATGTTATAACGTCAGAGAATCCAACTTCCTCAAGGCACTTTTTCAGCTCAGCCATTGAGACTTTATTCTTACCCCCGACATTTATCCCTCTTATTAAAATAACATATGAATTCATGAATTAACTTTTTTCTTATAAATAACTGAGTTTAGTTAATAACGGAATACGTTAGTTTGGCTTGATTATTGGAGTTACTTGCTTCACTTATCCTCAAGTCATAATCAACAAATACACGTGCTGTAAATGTTCCTGCTGACGACATGCTCCAAGATTTCAAACCAGGAAAAAGGTTCACTGAACTATGTGAAGGATAGGATCCATACTCACTTGATGATCCAGCACCAAGATTAGAAGTTGCCATATAGAAATTCACTGGATCAGATCCCTGTCGAGATGACGCTGTATTTGATAAGTTTTTATAAAAAGTTGAGTATGTTATATTATTAGAACTTCTTGCATCTCTATTCCCTTGATTTTTTACCATAACCTTTACAAAAATTTGTTCATTTACTTTAAACTCTGTCTTCTCTACTCCATTCACATCAGTGAGTTTTAATGAGGTAACAATAAGATCTGCTCCTGATATTGGACGTGGAGTCGGAGTAGGTGTAGGTGTTCTGGTAGGAGTAGGCGTTCGTGTGGGGGTAGCGGTCGGAGTAAGTATTCTAATCGGAGTAGGTGTAGGAGTAAGGAAGGGAGTAGATGTCGGAGTTGGAGTGGGACTAATTTCTGTAGCTCCTGATGAAGCAACAATAGTATAATTAAATGTTTCTTGATTATTACTGTAATTTCCTTCTACACCATTTTTATTGAAATTAAGCCGTACCCGAGCAGTGTATGTTCCAGGGGTATCTTTTACCCAATAATCTCCCACAAAAACGCTATTATTCATACCGGCAGGATAAGACTCATATTTTTTCTCAAATCCTCCACTAAACTGTCCATTTACCATATATACCCCAACATCTGAGGAAGTATTAAGCGCAACAGTTGAAGAAGCATCACTGTAGAAGTGTGAACGAGTCTCACCATTACTTACATAAACACTTCTATAGCCGGAATTCCTAATTGTTATTGCAGGATATATCCTCTCACCTAGTGCAAATGAACTTTTCCTTACTCCATTCTTATCAGTAAGGTAGAACTCTTTCACAGTCAGATCTCCATGACTATCTCCAGATGGCATATTGATCTCTGTTTCAAGGGGAAGAGGATTCCCAAAAACTGGAACTCCAGTTGAAGACCAGGTATATTTCTGAATACGAACAGTTCTTTTTCCTCCTTCTGGTGTTCGTGCATGATAAATTATCCAGTCTTCCTTACCATCTGGTGATTTAAAAAAACCATTATGACCAGGAGCATAGACTGATCCTGTTCTTTTAAAGACTGGAGTCGAACTTTTTACCCAGTTACTTTTTGAGAGTACCGAACCACCTCTGTACGTGAGTAGCCCAAGAGCATAATCAGGTTGAGCATATGCATTTGCTGAGTACACGATAAATGTTTTCCCATTTCTCTGAAGAATAACTGGCCCTTCAACAATTGGACTGTAGCTATATTCCCAGTAATAATCAGGTCGAGCAAGCTCGACTGCATTCCCACTTATAGTCCAGGGATTGCTCATGGGAGCAATATAAATATGTTGAGGGCTTGCACTTGTAGCAGCACCTGAATACAGTAAATATAATTTCCCATCAGAATGCTTAAAAACAGTCTCATCAATTGCATGTTCGCCCTTTCTATTGGGAGCAACTAACTTTCCTTTCATCACATACGAACCTTGTGCATTTGTTGAGGAAGATTCGAGCACATACATACTGTGATAGCCTGAACCATTATTTGCAGCAATATAGAGATACCATTTGTTATTAATAAAATGCAGCTCAGGAGCCCATACATTGCAGCAGTATGCAGTGCCTGCTGGGGCATCCCATACCCTTATTCCCTCAGCATACTCAAGCGCTGCAGGAGACTCAGCTTTATAAACTGTGACACCTGACCCTTGTGTCTTCACGTAGTAATAATACCCATCCTTTTGCGCTATGAATGGATCAGCACCTACATCAACATAGTTGGTAAAAGTATTTGCAAGAACTTGTGCATGAAGTTGAGGTGTACTCTGGAGCAAAAGAAAAGTGACAAATAATATGAGAGAAAGAATGATATTTTTACTCTTCACAACGTAATAGTATCAAAATTGTGGACAATGAAAAGATATCAGTTTTACTCATCTATAATTTGAATAGTTCAAGCACTTTATACACAACAACTGCTGGCCAGAAAAAAGACATGAATATACCAACAAGTCCATCAACAAAAGACGTTGAATGTTGAATAAAATAGACAAGTGCGCCAAATATACCTATACCATAAATTGCACCAGAACCAGCGTTATTTTTTATACAAATCACCTCCTTTATATTAATTACTTACTTTTATAACCTACAATTGAAATAACAAAAATAAAACTATACATAATCAAACCATATACACAAGCAGGAAGATTGGCAAAACGAAATTCCTCAACCCCACAACTGATGAATGATTGAGAACATCCATGCACAAACAAATCTTCATAAGATAAATATCCTGAAAAAAGTATTCCGGCAAACGCGAAAATCATAATAATTTTGAGCGATCTGTCCTTACTCATATTTATGGTTGTAATATATCCTCAGTTCTTCCATCAATTGAAATAATGACATCTTTAACACTTGAGAATTGTTTTAATGTCTGCACAATTTGTTGACGGATAGCTGTTACTCTACATGATCCCCCAACTTTTTCATCAAGTGTTTTATCAAAATCCACATTAGCTATACCGTCAATAAGTGTAATTTTTTGAAGTTTTACACCTGTATTTATATTTGTATAGTATCCTTTATTCTTTTCATATATATATGGCCCTTTCAATAACTCATCTATCGCAGCTTTTGCAACTGCTTGTGTTTTTACGACAATTCTCTCAACTGGATATACTCTTGTACATTCTTCGCCCGTTGGTGCAATCTTCCCACTGAGATAAATTTTTACTTTAGAGGTATTTGAAAGATCAAGTGTTATAGGAACATTCACAGCATTAATTTCTGAACCATCCTTAGGTGAATTGGAATAAACTTCAATACATGCATACTTGCCAGAAATTGATGGAATACTCTTTATCTCTATAGCAAATGGTCCATAGATTCCTATATCAGGACTATTTGCAGTCGTTTGACCCTCCATTAAAACATCTCCATCACACTCGATAAGACGATAACTCAGTTGATTTTCAAAAACACGACCTTCTCCTCGAATAATTAGAGGGAGTCTGACATTTTCATTAGATAAAGGTGATGCCACAACAATATTCCCTTTTTGTTGAGGAGGATTTACTGTAGGAGAACCTTTCTTAACTGGAGTAATTGAAACTTTTGTCGATGGAATAAACCCTCTCCCTTCTTGATATTGAACCCATAAAAATATACCCGCCAAAATAATAATTAATAGAAATCCAATTGCTAATATTTTCCAAATATTTCTCATAATCTTTCTAAAACAAATAGTCTTTCGAGTACCGTTTATCATATTCATCCCATCGTACTTCCTCCAACCAATGAGTATGTTCATCCAAGATTCTAATGACCTGCGTATCACTCACCTGCTGGAAATTTTCATAGTATGATCCAACAGCTCCTAAAAATTCCGCATCACTTGGAGTAATGAGCGAAACAAATTCATCTACAATTTGTTTGAGATGTGCTGCAGTAGATTTCGGAACAATAGGTACTGCCACAATTATTTTTAGAGGATTATCTTTCTTTACTTCTTCTATCCCTGCCCGCAGTGTCAAACCCGTTGCAACTCCATCGTCAACGATAATTGCAACTTTTCCTGACGCAGATATTCTCCTTCTTCCATTAAAATAGAGTGCTCTTCGACTTTCAGCTTCTCTTCTTTTTATCTCAACTTCGTTCTCCAACCAATCTTCGTCTACCTGGAGTAACTCTTTCCTATTTCCTAATACTCGACCAAACTCATCAACGACAGCAATAGCGTACTCAGGACTTGAAGGATGGGTAATTTTTCTAACATTAACTAAATCTAGTGGAGCAAGTAAATCTTTTGCTATCTCAACTGCTGTCACAACACCTCCTCGGGGTAAAGCATAAACGATAGCATCCTCTTTCTTGTACTTATGCAATTTACTTGCAAGCATCTTTCCTGCCTGAGTTCTATTAACAAGATTCATATGTCACCTCCGTCTCTATCTATAACTGAAAATTGGAGAAATTGCATTGATTTCAATCACGTGAAGAATGTGAGGTAAATAAACACTATTTCATGAACTGTACACTGTACTAACAGACTTACTCTACACTTTCTTGCTTTACCTCTTCAAGTATCTTTCTTTTTCTTTCCCCCTCAATTAATGATGGCTGACCGTAGTGTTCTATCAGCACTGGCATTAGTTCAACATCGACTAACTCATCCTCATAAAAAGTATACCTTCCGACTATTCCTTCTTTTGTCTTTTGACTCCATTCTTGATCGAAGATAAAATTGCCATGGGCATAAGTAATAACTTTTCCTTTATAAATCTCAAGTGGCTGAATCCAATGAGGATGATTGCCAACAATAAGATCCGCTCCTGCATCAATTGCAGCATGTGCAAGTTCTCTTTGATTTTGAGTTATCTCTGTTGTGTATTCATTCCCCCAATGGAATTGAACAACGACGATATTTGATTGTTTTTTCGCAACTGCTACTTCTCTTTTGACTTTTTCCACCTCTGCGAGCGATACTCCTTCCTGAAAATTGACTTCATTGTATCCAAGAAAAGCAAATCTCAGTCCTTTTACTTCTTTATAAACGGCTCCATCAACTCCGGAGACGATCAATCCTTTCTCATTTAAATTCGTAATAGTACTCTTCACTCCTTCAACTCCAAAATTACTAATGTGATTGTTGGCTATATGGACGACGTCAACACCTGCAAATAAAAGACCGTCAATATTTCTTAGATCACCACAAAATGACATACCAGTATTTGTTAATGGACAATTTTCTATCAGAGGTGTTTCTAGATTGATAAAAGTAATATCCCCTCCCCTTAATACATCAGCAGTTTTTTCAAAAGGCCAGTTAAAATTATTTCTTGAAACAGTTTGATAATTAACACTCCTCGCAAGGAGTACATCACCAGTAACAATAAGTGTTCTTATTTTTTCAGATGGAAATGTCCTAACAAAAATATGATTATCTGAGAATATTGAGTCTAATGTTACTTTTGGAAGTGGTATTTTTTCTTCATTTCCCATTTCCTGACTTCTGACTGAGGTAGGTTTAATGAGTTGAGGTTTTTGTAAAAAGACAAAAAAAGAAAATGATAAAAAAATAAAAAAGAAAGCAATAAATACTCTCACGTATTTAGTGTAACACTATTAAACTCTACTAATAAAATAATGTCGAGACTAAATTAATAATCTATTTATTCAATACTGCTGTATATCCTGTTTTTTTAATTGAAGAAATAATATCTGACTCATCGATCTTCTCTTCATCAAATTCCACCTCACTTATTTGTTTGGCATAATTTGTTTTTGCTGAGGTTACTCCTTCCAAATCTTCCAAGTCAAAATCGATATTCATAGCACATGAAGTGCAATGCATTCCTTCAATTTTAAATGAACTTTTTTTCATATTTATATAACATCTATTGCTCCTGTGAACATTCCCATGGAGCATGTGAATATTATCCTCCCTTCTTGTTGTGGTGTAAAAGTAATTTTTCGAGATTCGTTTGCCTGCATATTTATACTGACACCAAGAGATGGAATACGAAATGCTGAAGCACAACTATAAGCATCTTTACTCGTTAATGTGAGTAATACTTCTTCACCTTTTTTAACTTTTACATAATTTGGTGAATAGCCATTTGAGCTAATAATTATTTCAGGATTTTGTGTCGTTTGAACTTCACTATAAAGTTTTTCGTCTGACTGTATACCAGAATTAAAAGCACTGACAATTGTTTGGGAATTGAGAGGAAAGCCTAAAGCAATAAAAGCTCCATTCATAGATGCTATCCCAAGGTACAAAATTGCAATTGCAGCAATTTTCAAAAATGTTGATTTAAATGCTTCTCCTAAAAATGATGTTAAAAATCCTATTCCAAAAAAAAGTGGTATTGTCCCAAGAGTAAATGCTGCCATAATACTTGCTCCCATAAAGGCATTTGTACTACTGATTGCTAATGCTTCCATGGCAATAGTCGTTCCACAAGGAATAAAGATAGTCATCGCACCAAGGAGAGCAGGTGCAAAAATATCTTTTGACTTAGACTGATTACGTACAAGTCGAGTGAGAAATCGCGGCGGCTGAATAATGACATATCTGAAAATTGGATGAACATTCAGTAAATTCAAAGCAACTGCTACCATATAAACCCCAGCCACTAACTGCATAATTGTCTGCACATTTCCGCTGATATTTAACGCCCCACCAAAAGCTCCTAAAATAAATCCTAAAATGGTATAAACAATAACTTTCGCACCTAAAAACGCTCCCGTTGCTATTAATGTGTGTTTACGACTTCCAGAAGTTACTTCCTTCTCCCTTGCAGCAATGACTGATGCTAATAGACCTCCTTGCACTGCAAGACAAGTGAGCCCGCCTACAGTCAACCCAGTTAAAAAAATTATTAAGAGATCCATAATTTATAATCGAGTCTTTTTCAAAAGTAACGAGTTACTAACAACCGATACAGATGATAATGCCATTGCAAGCCCTGCAAAAATTGGATTGAGGAATATTCCAAAGAGTGGATAGAATACTCCTGCTGCTAATGGAATACCAATAATATTATAAATAAATGCCCAAAACAAATTCTGTTTTATCGTTCTCATCGTTGAACGAGATAATGTAAATGCTTGTGGTACTTTTGCAATGTCACCATGAAGAAGTGTAATATCTGAAGATTCGATTGCAACATCAGTGCCTGTCGCCATCGCAATTCCAACATCTGATTGAGTGAGTGCAGGCGCGTCATTTATTCCATCCCCTGCCATTGCGACGACTCTCCCTTTTTTCTGAAGTTCTTTAATAACTTCTGATTTGTCTCCCGGGAGAACATCTGCTTTTACTACTTCAATTCCTACTTGTTTTGCAATATAATGCGCAGCTCGTTCATTATCGCCAGTTACCATAACAGTTTGGATACCTAATTTGTGCAGTGAGGAAATCGCTTTCTTTGCATTCTGTTTCACACTATCACTTATTGCAATAATTCCAGATACTTCACCATCAACTTCAGCAACTATGACTGTTTTCCCCTGTGATTGAAGATTCTGAATATCTTCCTGTCCATTTTCAGTATTGCGAGGTTTTCTGACTGTGACTTTTTTCTTTTCCACGGTTCCTTCAACACCAATTCCTTCTGTTTCTTTAAAGTTGTGTACTGCATGTAACGAAAGCGACTGTTCTTTTGCTTTTGTTGCTACTGCTTGAGCAAGTGGATGATCTGAATTTATCTCAACACTCGCAACATTTACTAGTAATTCTTCATCTGTCATATTTTTCTGAAGGGAGAGAATATCAGTAACGCTTGGTTTACCCGTTGTTATTGTTCCAGTCTTGTCAAAAACAAGTGTGTTTACTTTGTGTAATTTTTCAAGGCTCTCAGCATTTTTTATAAGTATTCCATTTTCAGCACCCTTTCCTACCCCAACAATGATTGCTGTTGGCGTGGCAAGACCAAGTGCACATGGGCAAGCTATAACGAGTATTCCTACAAACGCAAGAAGCGCAAAAGATAATGCAGAAGCAAATCCAACAAAATACGCTCCAACTGTTATCCAGATGAAAAATGAAATAATCGCAATGACAAGTACTGATGGAATAAACACCGATGAAACTTTATCGGCTAAATTCTGAATTTGTGCTTTAGACCCCTGCGCATTTTCAACTAGTGAAATAATTTGGGAAAGCATCATATCTGATCCAACTTTTGTTGCTTTGTACAACAATTTTCCTTGTTTGTTGATAGTCGCACCGACAACACTATCGCCTATCCCTTTATCAACTGGAAGAGACTCACCACTTATCATTGACTCATCTACTGATGAAGATCCTTCAATAATTTCGCCATCAACAGGAATTTTTGCTCCAGGTTTTACCACTATGACATCACCGACCAAAACATCGGATAAAGGTATCTCGACCTCTTTCTTATTACGAATAACAGTTGCTGATTTAGCCTGTAAATTAAGTAATTTTTCGATTGCCTCCCCCGTCCGCATTTTGGAACGTGTCTCAAGATATTTTCCAAGAGTAATAAATCCTATGACAACAATTGTGACATCAAAATACGTGTATTCAGGTACATTTAATAATTCGCGAAGAGGTGGAAAAAGGAAAATAAGACTACTATAAAAATATGCAGTGATGGTACCAATTCCAACTAAAGAATCCATATTCGCAACACGATACATTATTGATCTGATAACTGCGTCAATATAAGGTCTCCCTATCCAAAACAGAACAACAGTCGCAAGAATAAAGGAAATGGTATTAAATAAATCCATTGGAATTGGGAGTGAAGGTACAAATGAAAGTGTTTTTGCTCCTATATCCCACATCATGAGAAAAAAGAGAGAAAAAGTTATAGGAAGAACAAATTCAACTTTTGTTTTGATTGCTTCTAATTCTTGAAGTTTTTCCTCTTTCGTCTGCGTTAGGCCTAAATGTTCAGAATGATCCATTCCATCCATAGACATATCATGTTCTGTGTGGTTCTTCTGCTCGTGGTGATTACCGGTTGATGATAACGTGTATCCAAGTGGACTAATTTCACTATTTAACTTCTCAAGATTTACTCTCTCAGTATCGAAAGTAATATTTGCTTTTTCTGTTGCAAAGTTCACATCACATGTCTCTACACCCGGAATTTTTTTGAGTTTTTTTGAAATAATTGCACTGCAACTAGCACAATGCATTCCTTTTACTTGATAGATTTGTGGGTTCATAAATTACTTTACTCCGTACCAACTCTCACGCCACCCCTTAAGTGTCACAATTCCACCTTTGAGGAACGCTTCAACTGCATCAGCGTTATTGAGGACTTCAGCTCTTGAACTTTTTGATCTTATTTCTTGTGTCATTTGTATACCTGCTTCATAATGAGCAATAAGAGCGTTTAAAAAACGTAAATCTGTCTTCTGATCTTTTTCACCTATATTTGCAACGATTGGATCCTGTACCTTCCTATCATCGTTATACCACTCTTTTTTCCATGCGTAGAGTTCTTCAATGAGCTTTGGCTCGCCTGTTTTTATTGCAGCTACTAACTCTTTTATTTCTGAGCGTTGTGTTTTATTTTCTACTTGTTCTGCAAGGAGAATTGCTCCTTTGTGATGTGCTGCCATTTGATTGATGTAACGTAGATCAACAAATCTATATGCTTCCCCAAAACCCATTTCTTCATTTTGATACATTCTTTGTTGATAACTTGGAGATATATAATAACCAATTGCAAGTCCTATGATAAATGCAACGATTAGCATTGAAATTGTTAATGATAAACTAACTTTTTTCATATTATTTATTCACGCGTTTAAAAAGATTGACTAATTCTTCAGTTGCTTTTTTCTCCTCATTTTTCATTTGATGAACAACATGTGTCTCCACGTGTCTTTCAAAAAGGACAGTATCGAGACTCTTTAACGAATTTTGAATTGCAAGACTTTGATTGAGAAGATCCATACAGTACTCATCATTTTCAATCATTTTTGAAAGTCCATCGAGTTGGCCTTTAATAATATTAATTCTCTTTTTCGCTTTTATTTTTACATCCTCATAATGTGATTTCATAAACCTATGATATACCCCCCTAGGGTATATGTCAAGAGGGAATAATTTACTAATTGTTTATCTTATAGTATAATTGTGCTATGTCTGTTAAGTTCGAACTCCCCGATTGGCCGAATGATTATGACATACGAAATGTTACTGATTCTGTTGACTTCACCTTTCAAAATGTCCCTATACGTTTTGTTGGAAGAGTATATTCATAAAATTGAAAACTCCATGACCGGGAAATATATTTTGGTATAATTGACTACATGGAACCATCCATTTCAGAACCCTCCTCTTCCCCTATTGAGCAAGAAAGAAATCTATTTCAAAAGTATTATCCTGAAGGACAAATAGATATCGCTGATTATGAAAACCTTCCAGATACCGTAAAAGATATTTTTCAATTCAAGGCTATACAATTTACCGATGAAAAAGAAGTTGCACCTGATTCCTTTAAGTTTGTGAGAGTCATTACTCATGATGATAAAAATCTTTCCTATTGCTCCTCATTTGAAAAAACGTTATCAACAAATGGTGAGGATGATAGATGTATTGTTGTTGTTGATATTGATCCTTCTGGTGAATTGATCGGATACGGTGAAGTCGTGAACAATCTTTCAGAAGATATTGGAAGTAGCTACTCAAATGAACCATTTGTAGGTTATGTTCAAACTGAAGAAAAATTTCAAAGAAAAGGATTTGGATTGCGAAGATATATTGTCATGAACGCACTGTCCCAAATGATTAACCGTCTTCCCCTCCACTCTCCTTCTTCACGTAGGCCAGAAGCTACTGGTGTATGGGAGAAGTTAGTTGAAATGGGACAAGCTAAAAAAACTCCATCGAATCTCGGTTATGACTCTTATGTCTTTAGAAGCTAACTTTATCATTTGAGCATTATTTCGTACTTTAGTAATACAGAATTAAAAAAAATTGCTCTGTGTAGTTTAGAAGAAAGATCGAAGTGCTGGGATTCGAGCAAGTTGACGAGCAGGAAACAAAATTATCTGGAATGGTGCGAGAAGAATTTTTCCAAGTAACGTTAATGCACGTATATAAGCAACATAGTAATTACTTAAAAATATTGCATACATACTAACAACAAAAACTGTTCCCCAAAACACATATAGATATGAGGTGTTATTAAGATAAACTCCTATACCAAGACAGATCAACATAAGTGTTCCAACGAAATTGTGGAAATTAAATGATCGAAAAATTGATGGCTCAGGAGCTGTATCGATAGCATCTTTTGGGGTAACAAGATACTGATGTCGTCGTCCAGCAATAAATGTTAGAAATGCTTTTGCAAACACCATACTCGATCCTGTTCCGACAAGAATGCCAGCAAGTGTTACTTTTGGTTCATTTTTTGGATCAATATGGAATCGATACATAAACCACTGAAGAATAGTTGCGATTACAAATGAAGGTCCAGCATAGAAAATCCATTCTTCAAGTGGTACGTTTGCAGGTGTAAGTCCGGTAACAAAGTAAAGCATGAGGAGAAGACTTCCGACAAAAGTTGCGACACCAGTAAAGTAGTAAAGTTGAAGTAAGAAGTAATTTATTCGTTGAAGCAATGGTAACTTTGGCAATAAATGAAGTGCGTGATAGAAAAGAATTTCATACATTCCATAACTCCATCGCATTTGTTGATTGAAGAAACTCGCCCAGCTTGTTGGACCGTTACCTCGTGCTAAAATTTCAGGAACATATACACTTTTCCACCCTTTTCCATGCATATAAAGCCCAGTAATATGATCTTCAGCGATAACAGTTGTGTACCCACCTATTTCTTTCATTGCATCAACGCGATAAACATGGCTTGTTCCAATAAGGAATGGAATATCTGATCCAAAAAGTCCTTTTAAAATTGGGCCATAGAAGAAATATGTCTGTTGTGCTGCACCTTTTGCAATCCAGTTCTTCATGTTTTTATAAATTTGCGGCATCCCCACAAATCCAACATTGGGATCTTTAAAATAACCAAGAGTTTTTATAAAGTAATCTTTTTCCGGGACGTGATCCATGTCAATTTGTGCAACAATGTCATAATTTTTCTCATGACTATCTCTCCAAGAATTTAAATTTCCTGCTTTTGTTCGAGCTCTAAATGCTCCACTTGATGCATTATATTTCTTAATTCCTCGTCGAGAAAAATAATTAACGCCTAATTCTTTACATAACTTCTTAACCTTAGGATCATTTCCTTCATCAAGCACCCACGTATCATGCGGATACTCTACTTGTGTCATTGCTTTTAATGTCTTTTTAAGAAGTGAGATTGGTTCATTACCTGGAACAAAACAAGTAACGAAAGCTACTTTAATACCTTTTGTTGGTTTGACTGGTTTGGGTGTAGACATAGAAAGAAGCGTTACCCAACTCGCCATTTTAATAAAAAGTCCAGCAAAAACTGCAAAACTAAGTGTTGCAAAGAGTGCTATATTGAGGGCTAAGTTGACATAGAGATTTGAGTGGACGTAGTTAAAAGGTAGATGTTGTGGTTCAAACCACCAACTGACATATCGAAATGCAAAATAAAGAGCAAGGATAATAAGTGTCAGAAAAGAAACTTTCTGCCATCCTGTCATTTCATTGACTTTTTCAACAGTAAATGGTCGTGTAAATTGGATTTTTGGCATTGTAATAAAAAAAGAGCCGAATTGGCTCATGTCGAGGAAGTATACTATAAGGTCATCAATACGTCAACAAACAATCTTGTCTATGACTAATCTATGGGACCTAAAAAGGAATTTCTGATTTATATTGGGTATTCTTGTCAAAAATGTACCGAAGTACTCCAATTGATTTGTGTGAGTTCTCAATACGCCAATCTACTCCATCTTTTACTGTCTTATCTTCATTAAATAGAATAACAGCATCGACTTTTGGATACTTCTGAGTAATTTGAGTTCCGAACATATCTGCGAGCCACTGTGATTGGTCTCCACCGATATGAGCCGAATTCACTTCAGCGATCATAAGAGGTTTGCTGGGAGCAATTGTCGTTAACTCATCGTATGAAATCTGATAGACCTCTTCAAATGTACTCCACCTGCTCCAGTCCTGAGTTGTTCCCCAGTTATAGCCATCAAGAGCTACCCAATCAACAACATTATCTCCCGGATAAATTGTTGTATATGAGAGATCGTCAGCATGAGATTTCACATTAGGTGAGAATACCCACAAAACATTTGATGCACCTTCTTCTTCCATTATCTGATGAAATCGAGTCCATGCACTGACATAATCCCCTGTTGTACTTTTCGTCATATCAAGACTCCAAGGAAGAGTCGGAATATTAACTTCCCATGCAAATCGGAAAAAGACAGGCTTATTAAATGCTTTAAAGGACTTCGCAGCTTGCCTCATGAGATTATCACATCTTCCCTGTGCAATGACTGCATATAGTGGAACACCTTCTTGCCGACATTCTTCGTTAAAGTAGGGATTTGAACTTACCATTGGCACCCATCCATTTTTATCTAAGACTTTGAGTTGATTTACAAAATTTTCATCACCAATTTCAGCCCACCCTCTATAAAAATGTGCTATTGCCATTTTTTTATCTACTAATTTCTCAAAGTCCTTAAGCTTTTGCGGATGAAGAGTCTTTGATGAATCGTCCCATAATCCCTGGACCCATGCACCTAAGTATATATTTCTCGCATGGACTTTTGTGTCTTGTTGGATATTCATTTTATGTCGAAGATTATTTAACACAAATAATCCAATAAGAACAAGTAAAAAAATGAAAATAATTCTTTTATTGGGAAGAGTTGGAATTGATAAAGTAACTTTTTTTGCCATTGTTTGTGAAGCTAATTATAGCAGAGGTCATTATAAAACAATTACATCTTTTTCACATAAAAGTACTCATTGTACTCACTCTGGCTACTTTGGAGAAACGTAGTGAGTTATTTGTGAATGTAATAAAATTATTAAAGCTGTGTAATGGATTCAACATCTATAACTCCGACTGATTGGTACAAATTATTTTCTCCAGGTGTATATTTTCCTTTCACCTCAACCGGAACCTGCATGGGTGCTGATGAAATATTTTTATATTCTGGGTCACCATCACGTAAAGAGTAATACATTCCTTGTGGATCAATGAGTCCAAATGCACATTCAAGCGTCTGCATTTCACCTGGATTTTTATGTGGGAGACAAACTATTTGTCCAGTAATTGTTGCTTGCTGATATGATGATGGCGTTACGGCATTCTTCTGAGGAAATAACTGTTCTTCTTGTGGAGGCAATTTTTCTGTCACTATGAGAAAAACAATTCCCCCGACAAATAAGAGAATAACACCAAGAATACTAAGAGTAATGAATGAATGTTTTCTATGATGTTTATGGGCAAAATACATCATAAAAATAGTATACAGAAAATTTTTACTGAATAGTTACTTTAGATATTTTTCAAAAAACTCAACAGTTCTTTGCATCGCTATATTAAAGCTACTCCCTTGTATATTATGTCCTCCACTCTGATACTCAAATAATTGATGAGGGACTTTCGTATCATCAAGGAGTGTCATGAGATCACGACTGTAACCAATACTTACTACATCATCATCTACAGCGTGATGAATCTCTAGTGCCCCATTAAGATCAGTAAGGTAATTTGTTGGTGCGACTTGCTGCCAAAACTCACTTTGTGCACTTGGAGTTCCATGCTTCTCAAAAAGTTCACGCCTTCTATTTTGTCTTTGAACGTCACTTGGCTGAGGTGAATAACTTGCATCCTGGATACCATACTTTCTCATATCAAGATAGGAATATACTGCTCCTGCCCAGATAACTGATGCAGGAATTGTTGGACGAACTACCATACTTCGCAAGATCACATTTCCCGCCATACTATGCCCCCACAAACCAATTTTTGCTGCATTTATAAAATCTGCACTTTGCAGAGCTGCATATGCGTTAAGAGTGTCAACAACATAGTCTGATCCATAATATCCTCCCCCTGCTTGACCACCTGAATCACCATGTCCACGAAGATCTATCTTGAACACAACAAAACCATTTCTGGCAAGATAATCAATATAATCAACATATTTTTCAGTTGTTACATACTGATTGGGAGGAATATATCCATGAATAAAAACAATTGCAGGCCATCCTCCACTAGGTATATCTCCAGTTGGAATAGTTAACAATCCATTTATTTTGAAACCATCTGAGTTATAGCTAGTTACATATGAATTATAGGATGAATTCTCTTGATATAACTCTCTTTCTCCAAGGGAACTTTTATATTCGCGAGAGCGAAGATATGGAATAGTCATTTCTTTAAAAGGTATATCAGTCATTTGTTGACCATTTTCATTTTTGCCTTGAGTTGCACTATTAATAACTGTTGGAGCTGGTGAGTCAGGACGTACGACCAAAAAAGCAGCAACGCTTCCAAGTACAAAAAGACTCATGAGTGCTATATACATTTTTTTTACTGTTTTCTTTTCCTGAGGTCTTTGATCAAATGATGGAATTTTTTCAATTGGAATTGGCAACGTGTCATCCATATGAAGTTAACAGTATAGCTCTTTTCCAAAGATTTGTGTACACTTCACTATGAGAGAAACGTAAGAATTCTTTATGACTCACCCACTCATCCCCTATTTCAAAACGTCCCGATATCGTGTAGAGAGTATGGTAAAACTTGCTCATATATCACCATTCGATCATGTTGCAGATCTTGGATCCGGAGACGGAAGAATTAGTATTGCCTGTGCCGAAAAAGGAGCTCAGGTTGAGGGATTTGAGCTTGATCCAGTTCTGGCAGAAATGTCTGAAGAGGAGATAAAAAAACGCCATTTAGACTCAAACATAACTATTCATAGAAAAAATTTTTGGGATGAAGACCTTTCACGATTTAACATTATTTGTATCTATCCTATGCCTGATATTATGGAATACTTAGAAGTAAAATTAACAAAAGAACTAAAAAGTGGAGCTAAAGTATTACTCAATTATTATCCCTTTCCTACTCTTAAACCATTAGTACAAAAAGACCACATTTTTCTCTATATCATTTAGGAAAGAAGAAAAGAGAGAAATTCCTTTTGCATTCTTGTCTTCTTCTCAGGATTCATCTGAGAAATAAATAACATAGCTTCATCTGAAAGACTACGAAGTTCTCGATCAAGTTCTGCCACATTCTCATTTACAAGAAGTGCCATTTGATTCATTCCCATTAACTTCAATCCCTTAAGAGATCGAACTCGAGACAGTGCAACATATCCTTGTCCTGGAACAAAAGATCTACTCAAATCTATTTCAGCAGCATCAAGACTCATTCCCTGTGATTTATGGACAGTAATTGCCCACGCAAGCCGAAGAGGAATCTGCGTAATTGCGGCAAGTTCTACGTCATCCTCCTTCACCTCCCAGGAAGCATGTGCGACCGTAATTTCCGAACCATCAAAAGTTCGAACGACCGGATGATCATCTTTATCAAATCTGATAACCTCCCCAAGTGTTCCATTGACGTAACCAGCTTCGAAATTATTCTTAACAAACATTACCTGTGCTCCAACTTTTAATACCAGTCTCTCCGGTGCAAGACAGCTTCGTCTCAGACCTTCATTTAATGCTAGACTTCCCCTTCCTACCATAAAATATTCGTGTGATTCTCCTTCAAGAGCCTTAAGATGAGCGAGATTGATTGCATCAACATCAGCATTATGAGTAAATAATCGTGTTGGCTTTGTGTACCCTTCTGCATCTTTATTTAATCTTTCAGAAAGATACTCAATTGTTGTTTCATTTACCTCACTCTCACGAATATCATTTAATACTCTCAGATAGGCTCTATCATCGGTTCTAAATTGCTCATCAAGATAACAAATAGAGAGATTCATTTCCTTCCAAATATGCGAATCTGTAACAAAATTCTCCTTTCTTTCTGATAAAAGTGCTTGCTGTTCTCCATTTTTTGGCATTCTCATGACCGGTGGCAGCTGGAAAAAATCTCCGCACATCACAATCTGCATCCCACCAAAAGGAACATTATTCTTTTTAAAATAACGACATATTTGATCAATCATATCTAACTGATGTGCATGAAGCATGGAAATTTCATCAATAATAAGTACTTTTGTCTGAGAAAAATGTTTTCGTAAGTACTGCTTTTTCTGCATTTCGGAAAGATCACGCTCAGTTAGAGTATCTTTAATTCCCATGCCAGACCAGCTATGGATCGTCGTTCCACCCATATGAGTTGCTGCAATTCCAGTACTCGCAGTCACTCCCACATGTACTTTGTGGGAACGTAAATACTCGATATACTTATTCAGTAGATACGTTTTACCTGATCCGGCTGCACCTGTAAGAAAGACATTTGTACCAAGTTTGAGGATATCAAGAGCTTCTTGTTGAGTCATGAAGAAATATAGTAGGTAATTTGACTAAAAAACACAATTACCCAACAAAAAACACCAGCATATGCTGGTGTTTTTTAAGGGAGAGTAGATTACTCAACTATAAGGGTCCCCTTCATCCCCATTTGTCTGTGTGTTCCTATGGAACAGTAGTATTCGAATTCTCCTGTTTTATCAACAACGAATTCTATTGTCTCAGTACCACCAGCTTGAAGCTGTTTGGTTGCGACATCGAATTCATCAAGTACCCAGTCATGGAATCCCTCAGTGTTGTTAAAGGTAACTCGTACGGTATCACCTTTTTTCACTCTCATTTCTTTTACATCAAATGTGAAATTATCACCATTTACGGTAAACTCTTTGACATTAGTCTCATCCATCTCTCCTGAGGATGAAGACTGTGTAGTAGTTGGAGTAAGCTGACTCTCTTCAGATGTTCCTGCAGCCATGTCTGTGGTAGTTGTCGTTGTAGCATTGTTCTGTGAAAGGATATATGCACCTCCACCAAGAACGAGAAGGATAACTGCTACTATTGCTATTACTTTACTATTCATTCACTCACCTCCTTCCTTGAGTATATAGTTAAACCATATTCTTCTCTTCTATTCAAGTACTTACGAAGAATAAAGTACAATACATGTATGAAAATTGGTGGGTACGAACTTCAGATTCCCTTTGTAACAACTGCATCAGATAAGATGAAAACTCTTGAAGAGTTAGTGAAGCTTGCTCCAGGAGAAAATGCTGTTGATCTTGGAAGCGGTGATGGGCGTGTCATTCTGGAACTCGCAAAATGGGGATTTCATGTTACTGGATATGAAATACGAAACGAACTAGTTGAACGGTCAAAGAAACGAGTTGCTGAGAGAGGGTACACGAAGGAAATCACTATTATAGAAAAAAGTTTTTGGGATGCTGACCTTTCTCAATTCGATCTTATTTATATATATGGGATGGGGACCATCATGGGTCGAATCGAAGAAAAATTTAATACTGAAGCAAGGTCAGGGACAGTTATTATTACAAATATTTTCCGCCTTCCAAGACTTCGAGAGAAAAAAGAGAAAAATGGGTTTCATCTCTATAGTAAAATATAATTGCCTAGGATCAAATCATAAGATCATCTGATTTTCAATAATTATTCTGCCTGGGTAAGTGTGTTAGCGATTATAACGGGTTTGCCTTCCCAACTTCGATATGCATCAGGATCTAAGACGACTCCTAACTCACGTTGCAGTGACTCTCTGTTAAATGCGACAACTTCACCTGTTACAAATACATCTTTCCCTTCGTCAAAGAGAAGATCATCACCTGCTCCCCCAACTGCTTCAAGAGGTTGTCGACTAATGACCAAAATCTCATCACCTGTAACTGCTCCTTCTTGATCGATCACCATTCCACGTGTCCCTACCATATCATCCACTTCCGCTCGCACAGCAACTTGTTTGCCTGAGTATGTTCCGGCATTATCAACAATATCAGTAATTTTTGTCCCTATTTGATTATCAAGTGTCAAAAAATACGCACCCATAATAAGCAGACCAAAAACACCAAGGAGGGTAAGAAGAGACAATCCTGTTCGCTTCTTCGTTTTTTGTTGAAATTCCATAAAATCATCATAGCCATAGAAAATTAGGAGGGGTTTAAGAACTCGTAACAGATAAGTAAGAACAACACATATTAACAATTAAAATTTATTTATCTAATATAAATTTATGGATAATTATTCTCCACTCGAATCAGTCGTCTATCAGATATATCCTCGAAGTTTTAGGGATTCAAATGGAGATGGAGTTGGAGATCTCAAAGGAATAACTGAAAAACTACCATACCTTGAAGACTTAGGAATAAATGTAATCTGGCTTTCCCCTATTTTTCTCTCCCCAATGGTTGACTTTGGATATGATGTTTCGGATTATAAAAAAGTAGATCCAATTTTCGGAACAGAAAAAGACCTTGATGAACTTATTGGAGAATCAAAAAAAAGATCCATAAAAATAATACTTGATTTTGTCCCCAATCACACATCATCAGAACATCAATGGTTCAAAGAGTCACGATCCTCTCGCACACATTTGAGAAGAGACTGGTATGTATGGGCAGATCCCAAACCTGATGGATCTCCACCTAATAACTGGCTAAGCTACTTTGGTGGATCCGCATGGACTCTAGATGAGACTTCCCGTCAATATTACTATCATGCGTTTGATAAAGATCAGCCAGACTTAAATTGGAGAAATCCAGAAGTAGTTGCTGCTATGAAAGAGATACTCATTTACTGGATGAAAAAAGGGATAGACGGGTTTCGAGTGGATGCTGTCTCATATCTATTTGAAGATGAACAGCTCCGTGATGAACTCCCCAGCTTATCTTATGACCCTACCCTTCAGACTCCATACAGATCACTTATTCATGATAAAACAACTTTCCTTCCTGAAACACTTGAAGTTATAAAGGAATTCTCAGAGGTTATGAAAGAGTATAATGCATCATTTCTTATTACTGAATTTCCATCAGGAGCTTCTCTTTCGCAACTTATGGAAATGTATTCAACTGTTCAATGGAGTAACTTTTCTCCATTTAACTTTTCATTCATCAGACTTCCCTGGAATGCAGAAAAGCATAAAAAATTTATTGATGAGTATTATGACTTGCTAAAATCCGACTATCTTCCTAATTTTGTTCTGGGCAATCACGATCGTCCTCGAGTAGCATCACGTATTGGTGTGGAAAAAGCAAAAGTTGCAGCAGTTGCACAACTTACTTTGCGAGGAATTCCCTTTATTTATTATGGTGAAGAGTTAGGAATGACTAAAAGTCGGACGTGATCCTGAGCGTTCACCTATGCAATGGAACAATTCTCATAATGCAGGGTTTTCATGTTCTCCCCATCCCTGGCTTCCCATAAATGATAATTATCAACAAGTAAATCAAGAAAATGAAATGAGTGATCCACACTCTTATCTCAATTTGTATAAAAGGCTTATTTTACTGCGTAAAAAATATAAATCCCTTAGTTTTGGTAAATATATCCCACTCCCTATTCCAGCTAAAGGTGTTCTTGCCTTTCTTCGAGAATACCAATCAGAAAGAGCTCTCACTCTTCTCAATTTTGACTCGACAGAAAAAGTCATATCGCTTCCCTTTACACCTCGCGTCATTCTTTGTTCGACACATCCTGACACAACTGATGAAATATCACTAACGAACTTTACCCTGCGAGAAAATGAAGGAGTTGTTTTTCTACTTAGTTAAGTATTGCAATTGCAATATTAAGAATTGAGGCAAATGAGACCCAGGCAATATAGGGAATAAGAAGAAAAGCAGATGATTTTTTAATATTTGAAAAAGCTACAATTGTTAAAATAAGAAAAACAAAAAGCATAACTATGACACCAACTGCAACATCAACATTCTTCATTCCGAAAAAGACAATGGACCAAAGACTATTTAAAACTAACTGAATGAGAAAAAGAGCAACAGCAAAATTCTTCTCTTTTTGTTTGGCCTTTGACGTAAGTATGAGATAAAAAGCAATGCCTTGAAGAAGATACAAAGTTGTCCAGACAGGTCCAAAAACCCAATTAGGAGGATTGAAGAAAGGCTTGGCCAGTTCTGCATACCAGGTTGCAATAGCGGGCATTGTGAAGAGAGATCCAATACCCCCTGCAATAAACGGAAGAACTATTGCAAAACCCAACTTGGAAAGAGAAAAACCTTTCATATATTTACTGTAGCACAGCAGTATTACCAAGCGCTAGCACTATTTTTTCGGTACTTTTGCGCCTTTTTCTCTCGCTTCTGAGAGGCCTATCGCAACAGCTTGTTTGGGATTGGTCACTTTTTTCCTACTTCTTCCCATCTTCAAATCCCCTTTCTTAAATTTATGCATTGCTTCTTTTACTTCTCCCTGTGCTTTCTTTCCATATTTTGCCATATTCTCACCTCCTTCTCAGTAATAATAAAAAAGATGAGTAAAGAATAGATACAATTACTGTAAGAACGAGGCTAGAATCAATCGCCTTAGCCTTGACAATACTATAGGTTTTTGCTACAATTAGCCTCACTTTCCCCAACTTATCATATATGCGTGATTCAGTTGTGAAAAGTGCACTTTTACATCACACTGAACAACCGTAATCCTACAGGTTGCTTAAAGACAGTTTTGTTGTTTTTAAGCAGCCTGTACCTTACAGGCTAAGGAGAACGGCCTTTCTACCGTTCAAGCAAAGAGGGATCAACATGCCACAGTTCCAGATTGATCCAGACGTTTTCCCGCAGGATTTTTCGTCTCAGCACATTCCTCAAGAATGGGCCGAGACGAAGTGGATGCACGTCGTTAATATCCGTGAACCAAATGGGAACATCAGCCAGGTCAGCCTCGGCGACCTCATCCGGCACTACGCCGGCGAGAAAGCAAAGCTTGCCAGCTATGAGTCCATCAACGAGATCAACGGCCGGCAATGGTTCTTCGGCATGAACCCGGAAAGCAAACCGGGCAACGAATTCACCGGAGGCATCTACCACGAGCGCGCGGGTGGCGGCTCGACGCTCATCGTCGCAGCCAAGGTCAACGCCGAGGATGAATCGGACTCCGAGTACGTCATCGCACTTCTCGACCAGGAGCGACCACTCATGGGCTCGGGTGAAGCGAAGCGACTCCAAGTCCCGGGCGGCTACCCGATCCAGATGGCCGGAAAGCCCAGCGATATTCACCTCGCGACTTCGGTTTCAGAAGGCGCAAGCGAAGTCCTGGGCAAGGTCCAAATCGGCGTCGATTCCCTTGTCAACCTCTATTCGCCATACAACACAAACAATGGTATGGTGGCGACGGGGCACGGGCAAGGGATCGCGACCCAGCTCCTCATGATTCCATTCGAAACGCTCGTTGAGCGTGAGGACGGGACCTATGAGCTGTCACGAGACCTGGCCGAGGTGACTGACCGTCGCCTCGAACGGATCTTCGGCGAGCGGTTCCATCATCTCGATGAGGACCTCCTTCGGGAGGTTCACGAACCCCGCGACGGCTTCGCAGCCTGTGCTAAGACCACGATGGCGGTCGACCGTGTGAGGATGTTCCTCATCGACGGCATCTAGTTCAGTGTGATCAGCGTGGGAGGGAGACACAATCTCCCTCCCCGCTTTCACCATTTACCTCCACTTTTTACACCATCCTTACTCTCCGTTGTTCTCCTTCTTATCTCACCAGTTTATTCTTAACGTCCATTCAGAAAGGAGGTGTTAACACATATGGCAAATGACGGACGAGGCTGGCACGGAGATCCAGAAGGACATGCGCAAGCAGGATCACAAAGTTCTGGAAATCAAAATGCAGCTGAAAATTTAACTCAGGAAGACCGCTCAAAAGGCGGAAAGGCAGCTCATGAACAAGGAACTGCTCATGAGTTCACTAGTGAAGAAGCTAGTGAAGCAGGAAAAATCGGCGGAAGCAGATAGTTTTTCCTGAAACTAATTGTAAACAAAGCAGATAGCAAGTGGCTATCTGTTTTGTTTGGTATTACTCTCCCCTTTTTTAAAATCAAGTGCACATGAATTAATACAGTAACGAAGACCCGTTGTTTCTTTAGGACCATCGTTAAATAAATGACCCAAGTGTGAGCCACAGTTCTTGCACAGAACTTCAGTCCTCGCCATACCGAAAGATGTATCTTCTTGAAGCTCAATATTTTCTTTATTCACAGGATCATCAAAACTAGGCCACCCAGATCCACTTTCAAATTTTGTATCGGATGAAAATAATTCCTGACCACACGCAGCACAAGCATACATACCAGTCTCGTGATTCGTGAAGTATTTCCCCGTAAACGGAGGTTCGGTCCCTTTCTCTCGCAATACATAATATTGATCAGGGGTTAATTTCTTTTTCCATTCTTCATCAGTCATACATATATATTAGCTTATTTATCAAAGAGAGTCATGGAGTCTTACCGTCTTCTTACCAAAAACTCAACAATTTACTTACCTCAACAATAAAAAATAAAGAAAGAAAGGAGGAAACATGCAAATATTTGGATTACAACTCAGTCCCCTGCTCGCAATTATTGCAGGTGTTCTGATCCTTATTTTCCCAAAATCTCTTAATTACTGGGTAGCTCTCTACCTTATTATTTCAGGACTTTTGGGACTTGGATTTATAAGTTAAATTTTCTCTGATAAAAACTATTTGCTAAGTGAGCGTTTCTTTAGTATAAAAAAGAAACAATGGATGAATCGTCTCAAAAAGCATTAGCTCTTCACAGAGAATTCAAAGGAAAGATCCATACAACACCTTCTGTTCCTGTAACGTCACGAGAGGAATTATCAGTCGTATACACACCAGGAGTAGCAGCTGTTTCAAAAGCAATTGCAGAAGATAAAGCTCTTTCTTTTGATCTAACCTGGCGTGGCCGTACCGTTGCTGTTATTTCAGATGGGACATCAGTTCTCGGTCTTGGCAATATCGGGCCTGAAGCTGCACTTCCTGTTATGGAAGGAAAAGCAATGCTTCTCAAGCATTTTGGTCAAGTTGACGCTGTACCATTAGTTATTAATACAACCGATCCAACTGAAATCATTCATTTTGTCAAACAAGTCTCCCCTTCTTTTGCAGGAATAAATTTAGAAGATATTGCTGCACCTGCGTGTTTTCAAGTTGAAGACGCACTTCAGGATATTGGAATTCCTGTCTTTCACGATGATCAACATGGGACAGCAATTGTTGTCACTGCTGCGCTCCATAATGCTGCTAAAGTAGTCAATAAAAAATATGAAGAGTTACGAGTTGTTATCGTAGGTGCAGGTGCAGCAGGTCTTGCAGTTGCACGAATGCTCTTAGGACTCGATTGTAGTGGTGACTCATGTCGATGGATGCCAGGAACAGCTAAAGTTGGTGATGTTATTGTCGTCGATTCCCAAGGAGCTCTTTTTACTGGACGAGATAATATGAATGTTTACAAGCAAGCACTCGCAGGACTCACAAATAAAGAAAAAAAGATAGGTTCAGCTGAAGAAATTGTGCATGGAGCGGATGTCATTATAGGCGTCTCTGGTCCAGGAAATATTACCTCATCAATGATAAAGAATATGGCAAAGGATCCAATTGTTTTCGCGATGGCCAACCCTACTCCTGAAATAATGCCAGAAGATGCAAAATCAGCAGGTGCTGCAATTATCGCTACAGGGAGATCTGACTTCCCCAATCAAATTAACAATCTTCTCGCTTTCCCTGGTGTCTTTCGGGCTGTACTCGATGGAAGACTAACGAGGATCACTCCTATTATGAAAGAAGCAGCAGCGAAAAAGTTAGCAAGTCTTATTGAGAATCCAAGTAAAGAAAATATTATCCCCGATCCATTCTATCCTGATCTTGCGCAAAAGGTAGCAAAGGCAATTCTTGAGGTGAAAGAATAGTGCGGAGAGAGCGGGATTTACCCTTCGGGTATATCCACTTCGTGGTTACTTCTCATCCCGCTGTATGCGGAGAGAGCGGGATTCGAACCCGCGGAATCTTGCGACTCGGCGGTTTAGTAAACCGCTGCACTAGACCACTATGCGACCTCTCCATTATTTATTAATTAACAAAATTTATTATTACTATCGCTCTTAATTCTTGGAGATCATTATAGCACGATTACCATTCAAGAGGTTCACCATTAGGATTAAAAAATTGCTCATTTACTTCTAATTCTCCTTCATAATGTTCAAAATCATTATTTTTACTCCAGAGCACAATAGCATCACCCGTACCTTGAAATGATGAATAGCCATCTGGAATATTCTCAGGCATATCCACATAAGTAATCATTCTTCCATGTTCTTCCCAATACGTTTTTACTGCATTTGCTATAAAATCATAATTTGAAATATGATGCAACGCTCTATTTACCGTAATTGCTTCAATACCTTTCGTTTCTGCTTCACTCGATAACGATTTAATAATTTCTTCTATACTACTTTCCCAATCAACTCCTGAGAGTGGAATTTGAATAGCGTCCAGATGCCAAACCTTTCTCTCACTTTCATTTACTACTGTTGCAATGAGGTACATATTCCCGCTATGACGTTTCTCTGAAGTAAAAACTTTTATGTTAAAGGCGGGTATATCTGCCCTATTAAATGGTAGCGGTTTACCTGAAGTACAATCTCCGCTGATACTTCCTGGATCTCTATCAAGTTCTTCATTGTCTCTAGCATCCAGATAAAACATTGCTTGTCCTTCTTTAGTATTCTTGCCAGCAGTTAAAAAATCCTGAGCTTCTTTTATAGCTCTCTTTCCTGCTCGTGCATATACGTCGGCGAACAAGAAGAAGTCTATCACTCCTTGTTTGATCTTTAGACGTTTTTTCCTCTGTTCTTTAATTTCTTTTAACCGTGCGTTAAGTGAGACTCTCTCTTCCTCAGATCCATCACGAAGACTTGCTTTTATCCCTTTTTCTTCATCCTTCCAAGGATCTTGCGCATCAAATGCATTCATTTTCTCGTCAAAAGTTCCCCAATCCTCTTTATTTCTGATCACCTCTGCTAATTGAGGTAATTGCGCATGATGTAAATATGTAGGGAGAATAAAACGTAAAAAATCTTCATTTGTTTCGATACCTTTCTCTCTAAGAGCGTTCATTTCCTGTAGCTCATCATCATAACTTTTGTCACCCACCTCCAACATAAATAATTGTCTTTTTATTTTTTCCGCTCGAATTCGTTGTAATTCCGGAACATCATTATGGTAACCATCAACTCTCGTCAAATCATTAAAAATTTCTCGAGATTCAGCTGAGGAGATTCCCTTCTCTCTACTAAACTGAGAGAGATACTGATCAATATCAAATGAGTTAATTATATTAGGTTGATCCTCATACAACCCTCGTTGAGGTAATGAAAATGTGACTGCAGTACTAATACTTTGAGGAAAGATACGAGAAAAATCTTGTTCTTCACAGAATTGCATATAATCTGAATAAAAAGTGACAAAGTTATCATACTCTGAGGGTAATCCAAGATCAATATTTTGACTATCATCTATCCAATTATAATTAAGAGCTGCCTCAACTTTATTAAGTTGATTTCTATACAATAAATACTGATCCTTGGGAATAAATCTAAAGCTTCTTTCTGCTGTCGGGAGATTTACTTGAATTATCTCAAAAGGCCTTTCACGCAATTTACCCATTTCACGTTCTATCTTGCGCTCAGCAAGTTCATTTTGCCTTTCAACAGGAAGCAAGGACACTGATCCATCAGGCGAAATACTTCTCACATAGCCGATCTCTGCAAGTTCATTATCCGGGATATTTCGCGAACTTCCATACTGATTGGAAAGACCAACCATTCGAGCAAATCTCTCATCTTTCGTTAAGGAATAGCCACCATTTTCCTGTTCCATACTTTGATAATATCAATTAATTTCTTTTCCGCAAGTAATACATACGCTCTTCTTCAGGAAATTTTTCAATAGCATATCTCAGCATTGTCCGTGGCATATTTTTATAATGTCTTCTTAAAAATTCTTTCTCTTTTTCACTTGATACTTTCTCTCCCACTTCTCGTAACATCCACCCGACTGCTTTATGAATGAGATCATGCTTGTCACCGAGGAGCAACTCAGCTACTTCAAATGTATCTTTATACTCCCCTCTTTTTATAAAATAAAATGTCGCAATAATTGCAATTCTTTTTTCCCAAAGCACATTCGAGAGAGCAAGTTTTTGCAAAATATTTCGCTGTCTCTTAAAAATATACGCACCAACAATTTTATCTGCTGAACTATCAACAAGGTCCCAATTATTGACGTATTTTGTATTTTTCAAATACAGCTCATAAATTTCTTTTTGAAGATCTTCTCCACCTCCATTAAACTGAAGAATTAAGATAAAAAGTGCGATAAGTCTTTCTTCATGTAGTTTTGAATGGAGAAGTTCCAGTGTCTCAGAACGAGACAGATTTTTGAATTTTTTTGAAATTCGACGTGACTGAGGGACGGAAAGACCGATAAAAATGTCTCCTTCCCCATACTCACCCTTACCTGTCTTAAAAAACCATGCAGCATTTTTCGCTTTTTCAGCTGTTGCTAAAGACTGTATTTCTTTTCTCAATTCCTCAAGCATACGACTATTATACTTCAGAATTCTCATCTATAATGCGTGTATGAAAAATAAAACGCAGTATTCTTCAAAAGATGAGGAAATCAATGCCGATTTTTATGGATATTTCCTCAGATCAAATGAGGATGATGGATGGGGTGCTCAGGATAAATATGGAAATTTTGACCTGCTTCTCAAGTTATGTAATTTTACTCAGTTCCCCCTCAACGAAGCTTCAGTTCTAGATGTTGGATCTGGCACTGGTGATTTTTCTTCCTATCTTCATGATCGCAGTGTAAAAAAATATACAGGAATCGAACTTTTTCCCCTTTCAGCACAACTTGCACAACTCAAGTTCCCAGAAGAGACATTTATTATTGATGATTTTCTCAAATATGAGTTCAAAGAAAAATTTGATTTAATATTCTGTTCTGGTGCACTTGCTGCGATACTTGATACTGATAATTATCACATGATGGAATCATTTTTAGAAAAAATGTGGGACCTTTGCACCAAAGGTGTTGCGGTTAATTTCCTCACTAAAAGAGATGCACATGATACTGATGACATGCTGTTTCTTTATGATCTGGAAAAAGTACTGGCAATTGTTCGAGAAAAAACCTCAAATGGAAAATTCGAGTATATTCTCAATCGTGCTGGAGATCAGAAAGAATTCCTTCAAGCACACCTCTATTTAATCAAATAAATTTTGATATCTCTGTTATAATGAGTATATGGACCAACTAGGAGAACTCATAATTGAAGATATAAAGGTAGGAACAGGACCAGAAGTAAAATCAGGTGATCATGTCACTATGCATTACACTGGATGGCTCGAAGATGGAACAAAATTCGATAGTTCGAGGGACCGTGACCAAGCATTTGAAACACCAATTGGAGTTGGTTATGTGATCAAAGGCTGGGACATGGGTGTAGTAGGAATGAAAGTTGGAGGAAAAAGAAAATTAACTATTCCCCACCATCTTGGGTATGGCAAATACGGTGTTGATCCTGTGATACCTGGATTTGCTACTCTAATATTCGAAGTTGAACTCCTCAAGATTAAATAATTAGAAAACCATTACTTTTGTTCCAAGTGGTGCAAAATCAAATAACCATTTCGCTGCATATAGGGGTAGATTTACACAACCATTACTTCTCCTTACACCAAAACTATTATGCCAATATGCTCCATGCAAACCATAACCCTGATAAAAATACATGACATGCGGAACATTGGTGAAATCATACTTACCTATATATGGTGAGACTCCTCTCATGTGAGGCTGATTTTCATATTTCAAATAAATTTTAAATGTCCCTTTTATTGTTGGGGATTTTGGTAAACCAGTTGCAACGGGAGTCTGATAAACAACTTTTCCACCCTCCCATGCATAGAGCATTTGTTTGGCTGTATCAACTGTTATTAACTTATCAGTTGTAATAACATCAGCTGAAACACTCGAAGGCAAAAAGAAAAATATAATTGCAAGAATGAGAAGTACTCTCTTCATATAAATAGTGTAGCGTAATTTCAAATAAGAAAAAATGATCTTTAGCACATTACAGATAATTCTTAAAGAATTCTTACGAAGTTCACTACTCTCTCTTTAACTCAAGCTTTATCCTAGACATTCTTATGAAAGGAGGTGAAAGTATGATTAAGTTAATTAGTCTCGCAGTCGTAGCGTTTGCATTATCACTTTTTGCAGTTGATGTAGCACGGGGTCAAACAACAACTCCAACAGTTACTCCAACTCCAACAACATCTAGTGTTACTGCGACACCAACTCCAACAGGAACAGTACAAGGAAGTACCACAGTTCCAAGTGGAGCGCCAGCAACTGGCTACGGTACACTCTAACATGAAAGATGCATAAAACAGAGGCACCTCCTAAGTAGTGTGCCTCTGTTTAGAATATGAAAAGATTATTAATTCTTATTGTCTTATTAATTATCGGTGTTTTTGCAGGACGCATGATAATGCAGTCAATAAAAGAAGTGCCACCTAAAGCACCGGTCTCTGCAAAGACTGATCAATCCCGTGTATTTCCATCTCCAACCTCTGTTGCTACAGAAGGACTTCCGAAAAAAGTCGTTATCAAATCTATAGATGTTGAGGCAGACGTAGAATCTGTCGGTATGGACGCTCAGGGGAGAATGGATGTTCCAAAAGATGATTTTAATGTTGCATGGTACAACTTAGGATTTAAACCTGGTGAAAATGGAAGCGCGGTTATTGCAGGACATTTTGATTCTCGGACAGGAGGTCCAGCAATTTTTTACCGTCTTTCAGAACTGCAAGACGGTGAAACCATTACTGTTGAATATGAAAACGGCAACTCCTTTAACTTCAAAGTAACGGATAAAAAAGAATATGATTTTGACAAAGTTCCACTTGAAGAAGTATTTAACTCAACAGACAAACCTCGCCTCAATTTAATTACCTGTGATGGAGTTTTTAACTCATCTTCAAAGAATTATTCAAAACGACTTGTAGTCTATTCAGAGTTAGAGTAACATTTGTTATAGTAGAAAGATGAAGAAGCTACTATCGCTTACGATTCTCGTCTTCTTAGTCACTGTTGCTCTCTTGTTAGTACTTCTTAAAAAAAAGAATCCACCATTTTCAATAGACACACATTCGCTTTCTCCATCTCCAACTATTTCCTCAAAGTTTCAAAGATACCAAGCGTCATTTACCATTTATACGAACGGAACAAAAAGGATATTTACAGATCCAAAATATCACAATACATCAGAGCAAGTGTATATAACGGCAGAAGATCCATCTCGTCTTACTGTAACTCAATCACAAACATCTTGGAAAGATTTCTTTAACTCTTTACCATCTCCGATGAAAGTTGAAAATAATTGCCTGACAACAGGTACAGGACAAGTTTTTTGCAGTAATACTTCTTCTTCTCTTAAATTCTTTCTAAATGGAAAAAGAGACAACAATGTCCTGGATAAAATGATTCAACCTTATGACCACTTGGTCATCTCATACGGACCGCTGGATGATTCAAACGTTTCGGAGCAAATAAAAAATTAGTAAGGGATAGACTTCCTCACTTCACGAGCACGTCGTAGTGGTTCATCAGGAGTATCTCCTAGAGCGATAATATCCCCAATTTTCCGATCTTTACGAGGAGCTTTTCCATACATATAGACTGTTACTCCATCCTCATCACGTTCTCCTGAAGAAATTTCCTCACTTGATCGCTCGCCTAATACGTTTACCATAACTGCGTGTGGCACAGTCATCTCTGTACTCCCTACTTCCTCACCTAATATTGCCCTGATATGATTTTCAAATTGTGATGTTGCACAGGATTTTTTAGTATGGTGACCGGAATTATGTACTCTAGGAGCTATTTCATTAATGAGCAATTGCCCATCAGGTGTTAAAAATAATTCTGTTGTAAATACACCTGCTCCCTTCATAAGCCCTGCCACCTGAATACCAAGTCTTTCTGCTCTTGCCTTAACATCGTCATCACCAATCATCGGTGCATACACTTCATGACAAATATTATTTTTATGCACAGTCTCAACAGCATCATAGGACGAAATTCTTCCATCTCTATCCCGCACTGTGACAACAGCTAATTCATTTGTAAACGAGACGAGCTCTTCATAATATACAGGAGTAGTTTCAAAGTCTTCATATGCTTTTTGGATATCACCTTCATCTCGTATAACCCTATTTCCCCTTCCATCGAGTCCACCAAAACGTTGCTTAAGAACTCCCGGTCCTACCTCTTTCCATACATCGTGTATGTATCGCTTTTTATCAACGTCTGGTACAAAAACAAATCGTGGAACAGGAAGACCAACTGATTGAAGTACTAATTTCTGCTTTGCTTTATCATGTATCCAGGAAATATCCTCAGGAAATGGGTGAACTTCCCTTCCACGTTGTTGAAGTAATGCCAGTGCTTCAGTATTCACCCCATCCAACTCAACTGTCACCACATCACTTCGCTCTCCAAGAAGAAGTGTATGATGATAGTCAGTGTAGCCTGCTTTAATATGATCTGCCCCTACCTGAACTGCAGGACCTTCAGGATTTGGTCCCATTGCTGTAAATGACACATTATATGGCTTTGCACCATCAATAAGCATTCGAGCTAACTGTCCATCTCCTACTATGCCAATGCGTCTCTCACTCATGAGAGTGAAGATAGCTTATTTAGTTTGAATTTGCAATATTTATTCTTTATAAACGACCAGTTTTGGCCAGAGTGAAAGCCAGTTTTTCTTCTCAATTCTTCTATAAAATTCATCAAGATTATTTTTAAAATATTCTGTTGGCCGAACTCTTAATGACACTAAATCATCTATTCCATATGGTGCAATGATTTTTAAATTACTTGTTTGGTCTAATTTTATTCCTACACATGTGGCAGTTTCTACCCAGTGAGACAGTGCATCTTCTGAAGACGAATAAGGTTCATCATTATGGAGTAAATGCATTCTCGCTTGATTCTTCACAGACCATTTAACAAGTGGCATAACATCTCTTAATTGTTTTTCATAGGTATCTTCCGATGATGTTGATTTCACATTCATCTCTCCGTCAGGAATATCATGCGGATCAAAATATATAACATCAACATCATTAAGAGGTGTTGAAACATCTTTTGAGAGCAAGTAATCCCAAACAGCATTCCTCACAAATCCAGCACCTATCCACCAATCAGAAAGATGTAACTCCGCAACAGTATTTAGTATCTGCATTCTAAAAACATCACGTTGAATTAATTCACAGATCCCTTTCTCATCAAGCATAAATGAAGTATAACACTTCGTTTACAAACATCAGTGCTTCCCCCATAATAAGAGTAATATGTCCATATCTGCTATACTAACGTACTTTCGATCTCGTTATAAGATTGTGAGTGAAAATCCCCGTATGATAACAACTATTATCAAAGAGTTATTTGTAACATTCAAAAAGCCGCTTCTTGTGGCATTCCTGGCAGGGATAGCACTTCTCATTATTATCCCTATACTCACCTACCTCTTTTTTATTCGAGATCTTTCAAGCAAGGAAAATATTCTTTCACGTAAAAGTGCAGGAGTAATTCTTACTGATCGTAATGACAAACCTTTCTTTACTTTCTATCAGGCCAAACAACAAAATAATGTCCCAATAGCTGAAATACCAGAGGAGATACAACAGGCAGTTGTTGCAGCAGAGGATCGGGATTTTTACAAACACCAAGGATTTTCTATTGAAGGATTTGGACGCGCAATTCTCACCAATATTCGTGAAGAAGAATTGTCGCAAGGAGGCTCGACAATAACACAACAACTTGTTAAAAATACCCTTCTTAGTCAGGAAAAAAGCTTTTTTAGAAAGTATCAGGAACTTTTCTTAGCAATTGAAGTCGACAGACGATTTAGTAAAGAAGATATTCTTGAAATGTATCTCAATACATCTTATTTTGGTGAAGGAGCATATGGAGTTCAGGATGCAGCAAAAATCTATTTCAGCAAAGAATCGTCTGAGCTAACTCTCGCAGAAAGTGCTCTCCTGACAGGTATTCTCCCCGCTCCCTCAGCGCTGTCTCCATTGAGTGGCAATAGAGAAAGAGCATTTGCTCGTCAACAACTCGTTCTCAAACTCATGAAAGACCAAGGATACATTACTGAAGAAGAACGAATGCAGGCAGAATCAGAAGAAATTGCTTTCAACCCAACAATTGAAGAAAGAAATGTGAAGGCGCCTCATTTTGCTCTTATGGTAAAAGACGAACTGATTAAAAAATACGGAGAACAACGAGTCGCGAGATCTGGTTTTACTGTTAAAACAACAATTAATCTTGAAGACCAAGAATATGCTGAGACAACTGTGGCCAATCAAGTCACTCGTCTCGCGCGAAATAAAGTAACAAATTCAGCTGCTGTAGCGCTTGATCCAAAGACAGGTGAAATTCTGGCACTTGTGGGAAGTCATGACTGGTTTGACGAAGAAAACGGAAAAATAAACATGGCCATAAGGGCAAGACAGCCCGGTTCTTCATTCAAGCCTCTCGTCTATGCGAAAGCACTTGAGGACCGAATAATTACTCCTGCCACACAGCTAGAGGACAAGCCGGTTACCTATCCGGGTGGATATAAACCAAAAAATTATGATGGGAAATTTAGAAATGAAGTACTTGTTCGTTTTGCGCTTGCTAACTCGCTCAACATACCTGTCCTTCACGTTCTTGAACAAGTAGGAATACCTGATGTCCTTTCCTTTGCAGAACGTATGGGAATTACAACACTTAAAAGTCCTTCAAGTTATGGTCTTTCACTGGCATTGGGGGCAGCGGAAGTACCTCTAATTGAGATGACTTCAGCATTTGGGACATTTGCCAATAAGGGCAAACTCGTCAAACCAACATCAATTCTTGAGATCAAAGATAAAAGAGGGAAAATTATATTTACTCATGTTCCATCGGAACAGAATGCTCTCTCTGAAGAAGTTGCGTTTCAAATATCATCAATTCTTTCTGATAATGCAACAAGAGCTGAGGTCTTTGGAAATTCTCTCACTCTCTCACGCCCTGCTGCCGTAAAAACAGGTACAACTGAAGATTATCGTGATGCACTCACTATTGGGTACACACCAAGTCTTGTTGTAGGGGTGTGGGTTGGAAATAATGATAACTCTCCAATGGATAGTATTGCAGGTTCTTCTGGTGCTGCACCAATTTGGAGAAGTATTATGGAGAGACTGTTTGCAGGAACACCTGTAGAACGATTTAGACAGCCATCAGGTATTCTGACAACTCAAGTATGTCGTGAAAATGGATTACGCTCAGTTACTGCAACAAGTAGTGCGTATTCAGAATTCTTCCTTCCGGGAACTCTTCCTCGCAAAGCATGTAATGAAGCATCTCCAACCCCTGACATTTCAGAAACACCTACCCCTACCGAGTCACCTGATGATACACCTACACCGACTCCAACAGCTCAAGTAGAACAACCAACGCCTACTCCAACGAGTACACCTACGCCAACACCTTCATCTCCAATTGTGGTAACAATTGCTCCCTAATTATCTTCGACATAATATCGGATAGGATCCTTCTCTGGATCAAGGAGTTGATAAAGAAATGTAATCTCTTCATCTAAATGTCGGATACATCCAGAACTTCCTAAGTTCTCATCAGATAATTTTGATGAATCTCCCCCAGTGCCATGAAGACCAAATGCTCCTGGCAAAATCCAGTTACATTGTTCACCGTTACATTCTGTATATGGTGAGGGTCCATATGGCTCCTCACTTGGAGCAGGGACATCAAGTGTTAAAAAATATGGTGAAGTCTCAGGATTGTCTGGAGAGGGTTCTTTCTTAATAATATTCCAGTACTCTCGACCAACGAGTTGTGGGAGTGGTGTCGGCCTCTCACCAGGGATACCAGTTTTTACTTTAAACTCACGAACGAGTTGAGATGACTCGCGATTACCAGGAACTCCATAAAGTAATTCTTCTCTATTTGATTTTCTATGGAGTACCATCCAGTATTTTTCGCGTGTCGACGTCATTTCTGCCTTTTCGACGTTGTGGGAGCGAAGATAGAGAAATCCTGCAGTACCAACAATGAATAGAATACCTATAAGTAAAAGCTGTTTCAAAAACATGGAGCTATTGTATCACGGTACATTATTTGGAGAGGTATGGATTTTTTATGAATGTTAATTCACTGAATGGATATACTCTCACTACAGATTTCCCCACAACCTTTTTTTTATCAAGGACTCCCCACTCACGGCTATCAGAACTATGCGGCCTATTATCTCCCATCACAAGAATATATCCTTCTGGGACAGAAAGCTCTTGGCCTTCAATCATCGCTTGTCCTCCGCTTGTTCTCACTTCAGATCCAAGATATGCACTCTCATCAAGTCTCGTACCATTAAGATAGACTCCACCATCAAGGACCATGACATTATCTCCTGGAAGACCTATTACTCTCTTGATATATAACTTTTCTGCCTCGACAGGAGAATGAAAAACAACAACATCTCCTCTTTTATAATTGTTTCTTTTGACATCAATAAGATAACTCAACAAAAACTCCTTATCTTTAAATGTCGGGAACATTGACTGACCGCTCACTTCATGAGGCTGAATAACAAACGCATAAAGAACCATCAAAATAGAAGCTATAATAAGGAGAGTTTGAAACCCATCCAAAAAAAGTGTTCCAATTTTTTTGAGAAATTCCATATATCTATTGTCTGAACAACCATCCGTTCTGTCAACTCACGTATTCTTACATGTTACCTACATTTTCCACTAGACGGCGAAATTATTTTCGTATATTATTTTCTAATGTTCAGTTGCCACATCAAAACATATGGCAAACCTTCTGCCAAAAACATCATCATTTTCCCAGGAGTCGCATTTTCACAGAAATATGGAACATTTTTAGGATATCTCTTTGCCGCTTGTGGGTACCAAGCTCATGTAATTTACTACTCATCAAATATTTTTGGTACTCATCCAAAAGATATTCGTGAGAATATTATGCACGTTGTGCATAAAGCCGCTGAACATATCAAAAAAAATAAAAAGAAAAAAATGAGTTGGTATGTATTCGGTACTAGCCTCGGATCAGTTATGGCTCTTAAGTTATCCAATGATTTGCCGAAAATCGAAAAGGCTATTATCAACCTTTGTCCATTAAGTCTTTCCTCATCAATCCTCAGTTGGAGTAACCCATACAAAAAAATAAAAGATGCTTATTTTAAACACAAAGATATGAATAAAAAAATATTTTCTGAAATATCACCCATATCTCCGGACAATAATATTTCGCATGTGAGCAAACAAGAGATTTTGTTTTATATGGCAAAAAACGATAAAATCTTCCCATTCGACGAAGCAAATAAACTTCTAAAAAAGATGGAAGAAAAAGGGAGTAAAGTGACTGCAGTCATCAATGATAGACACAATCATCAGGTAAGTGAAGCAATAAATATATTTAAGACAGAAACCTATCTTAATTTCCTGAAGTAGTCACACTCATAACAGCCGACTTTGCTTCTTCGCTGTTAACGTTATAATAAAGAGCTTTTTCAAACTCCTCCTGTGCTTTTTGAAAACTCCCCTGTTCCCTATAAACATATCCCCTTAACAAATACATCTCAGAATACGCAGTGTTACCTCTATTAAGAATATCTGTTGCAAGTGAGAGTACTTTCTCATACTGTTTTGATTTGAGATAAGCATCAAGTATTTCATATTGATACCACAACATGCGAGAAGGTAGCGCTGAGGACACTTTCTCATACTCATTTATACTTTTTTCATAATCTTCCAAGTAGTACAACGCCGTCGCTAAGTTGAAATGAGAGTATGAGTCAGCACTTCCAGTTGCAATTTCTCTTTCTGCATTTTCTTTCGCATTTTTCCATGCTATTTTTTCATTAAATTCATCACCTAAAATTGCTTCCACTACGTCACTTTTCTCTTTTGGATAGACCAAGATATAGCCATAATTAAATGGTTTCCACATCTGACGAAATGTCTCATATGAATACTCTAAATTTGGTCCCTCATACGAATCATCCTGAATGAAAACACCACGCGTATCATCAAATCCCCTTACGATTCGGAAATGCCCAATATCTTCATCTGGATGAAGCCATGTCCTCACAACAACAGGAATATCATTTGCTACCAATTTTTTTAAAATGTCTTCATTTCCATTTGGCCGACTGAGACTCTCAAAGCCGTACTTTTTCGCCGTCTCAACGAATTCATGTGCGAAAATAGATTTGTCATCAACTCCTCCAGCTGGATTGTTAAAAGGACGCATGATACTTGCTAAGTCTTGTTGACTGACATCTTTACCCATCATGGACATCACCATTGATAAAGATGCTGGGCCACAATTATTAAAGGTTTGAGAGACAAATCGAGACGTCCCCAACGTATACTGGGACGGCGGCATCTTATATTTAATTTGTGAAGTAGACGGTGTTACACTCTGTTGAGTTATTTTATTTTTATAAGTGTCTTCACTTCCACTAGACCGCGTTAAAAAGAATAAACTTCCTGTAACAAATACGACAATGAAACATAAAAGTAATATGAGGCGTTTCATGAGTGCCCATTGTAGCACGTTGAGGGAAGATGAACAAAAGAGGTTATTGCCAGGTACCGTTCCCCATCTCCTCATCAGAGAGATAAGAGTCCACTTGCTGATTGATAATATTATCTATTTGAGTCTGAGCATCTTGCCCTGTCTTGAGTTGATACTGTCTTTTTAATTCTTCATGTGCCTCAGTATCAGTTGTCTGGGCTTCAATTGCGGCAAATCCATCTTCACCAATAATATTTTTTGCACCAGCCATAAATTGTTCGAATGCTGCCTCACCGATATGAGCACACACTTCAGCAACCTGATCTTCTGAATATCCTTTATTCAGTAAATGTGTAATTAATTCTTTAACTTTTTGATTTGTATCCATAGTTACTTATTAAAATATACCAAGAAATTTCTTTCTCTGTTGTACAGGTGCCTGCACTTGCTGTTCTGCGGGTGGCTGTGTTGGAATACCTGCTGTACTCACATTTGATGCGATAGTATTTGTTGCTATAGGATTAACAGGATTTTCCTGAACTGAAGTCGCTGCTAATGGAGAAACTGGTTCATGTGATGTATTATCTCCTGCTCCACCTGCTGCAGATGCTAGGGCTCCCAGTGGTGATGAAACTGCTGGCGAAGAGAGCGGTGCTGTGTTACTGACCATAGAAACAGGTGTTGATGTAGATTCATTCCTAACATTTTCAGTCGGAGCTGTTGATTCATTATCATGTTCTTCCATATCTTTCTTTGTCTCTTCAATTTCATGAAGAAGAGTTGGGAATGATGCTGGATCTTCTTTATAACTATCTACGAGGTCGTGATAAACATCTTTTCCATCTTGAGGAGTTGCAGGGACATAATATTCCTGTCCTTGTTCCACCATATCTGCTCCGTGTTGGGTAATTTCAAGGAGTTTGGCCTGAGCTTCTGCATCGCCACCATCTGCCTTTACGACTAACTGCATGTACTCATCAAGACTCGTTGGAAATCCTTCTTTCCCTTTCCAAGACTCCTGAAATTCTTCCCAATTGTAAAGTACTATTCCCGTCATAATCTGAGGATCCTGATAATATTTCTCATTAAATTCTTCTGTTGGCATGTTATGCTCATCACTCATACTTTGACTAATAGAGTCACCAGGCTTATCAATATCTACCTCTACCATATTTGCATCGGGAAGTTCAGACTCTTCTTCATTGTTTCCGGGAACTGCCGCATCAGGAATTGCATCCGTTGTATTTTCTGGCTGTGCTGGTGAGGTCTCTGATTGAGGAAGTCCACCTGGGGTTACTGGTTCAGATGGAGCAACTGGTTGAGATTCAGAAGCAGCACCCCCAGTAGGACCAGTTGAGACTGGATTGTTCTCAGGCAAATCATAGGGCGTATCTGCATCAGTTGATTGTGATGCAGGTGATTCAATTCCTTGTGGAGACAATGGTGATGTAGATGCTTCAACTCCGGGAGCCTTCGCACCTTCTTTCAAAAGAAGTGCTCCAAAAATTGCTGCTCCAATTGCCAAACCTACACGAGTCTTCATCCCTCCAACTCGTTCTTTCGCTTTCTCACGACTTTTTTCAAGAATTCGCTGTACTTGTTCTTCAGTGACTGCTTTTTCTTGAGTTAAAGAAGGTACAGTCTCACTTGAAACGGAAGGTGTCTCACTAAGAGCATTGTTTTGCCCTAAACTAGTCCTGAACTGAGATATATCGTTTGCAGCAGCAGTTAACTTATCAGTATGTGTTAATTCAGAAGCCTGTGCTGGCTGAGCTAATGCATTATTCTGACCTAGACTTTCTCGAAAAGCGGAAATATCATCGGCTGCAGCAGCCAATTTATCAGAATGCGTCGGTTCAACCGCATCAGTTGTTGATTGAATTGTTGTAGGCTGTGAGGAAACTGTTTCATTTAAAGCATTATTTTGACCTAGACCAGCGCGAAATGCAGTAATATCTTCAGCTGCAGCTGCTAGTTTATCAGCATGAGATTGTTCTTGAGGCTGAGACGATTGATTTAATGCATTATTCTCACCAAGTCCTACTCGAAATGCTTGAAGTGAATCTGCTGCATTTGCTAACTTTTGTGTGTACTCATCCTCAGTTGGCTTTGGTGTTTCAGGAGTTGGAGAAGGAGCAGCCGTCGTCATTGCTTCATTTTGAGTACTATCCTGTGCTGTTTGTTCTGAGAATCCTGATGACACAGGAATAGATGGTGTCATACGATCTAGCTGAAGAGGTGAAGACAATGTATCACTTATCTCTGTTGCAACTGGAGGGACTGTATTTTCCATCCCCTGCTGCACTTGTCTTTGGAAATTTTCTCTCCCAACAATTGTATTAATATTTTCTGTTACGAGCTGGTCTTGTATTTTTTGTGCGCGAACATCATCGAGGTTGATAATATTTGAAGGAACATCAATTGTTGGAGAAGACTCTGATGAAGGACCGAGAACTGAAAACCCTCTTTTCACTAACTCTGCCTGCAATTCATCATCTGAGAATTGATCAAGTTGAGATTTTGTCTCTGGTTTGGGAAATTCTGTAACTTGTGATGAAGGTAGTGCTGGCTCGGACATAGTTTACCTATCCATCATCATAAATTTCAACAAAAAAGTCAACACCGGATGAGATAATTTTTACTTACCTTTGACGTACTTATCGAAGAATTCAACAGATCTTTGTGCAGCTATCCCAAAATTACTCGTAATGTCATGATCGTCACCTAGATACTCATAGTACTCAACAGTCTTTCCTGCATCCTTCATTTGTTTTTCTAATTTTTGCGAGAACTCAACAGGAACTGACTCATCCAGTGTGCCGTGATGCAGTTGAAGTGGGCCTGAAATATCATCTAAATAGAAATTAGCTGAAATAGATCTCCAGAAAGAAGATGATTCTGAGGGCTGGCCAAATTGTTCAACAAGTGTCTGTCTCCACCTCCTTGCCCCGCTTGGTAAAGGAGAAGGTGTGACTGTCGAATTTCCTCTCCTCCAGTTATTAACAAGATCTGGATATGATGCTACTACTCCTCCCCATATGACACCTGCTTTAATATCTTTATTCACGACCATTGAACGAAGTGTTATATATCCTCCCATTGAGTGTCCCCACATCCCTATTCTTTGAGGATCTGAGTCTTTATATTTTTTCATTGTTGAAAGAGCATTGAGGACATCTATGGTATAGCCATTATTCCCATACCCTCCAGTTGCTTGTCCTTCAGAATTCCCATGGCCTCGATAATCAGGTCTGAAAAGAATATATCCATTTCGTGAAAATGCATCTGTATAAGCAATATACCGCTCTGTTGTCACATACTCACGAGGTGGAATATATCCATGATTGAAGATTATAACAGGCCAACCTTTTGCTGGCTTTTCTCCCTGAGGAACAGTCAGAAGACCATAAATTTTCAGCCCATCTGACCTGTATGAGGCAATATAACGATTGTAATTACTACCAGATGTTAATGTCTCTTCAATTACCAATTCACTTCCTGGTGTTTCTTCCTTTCGAAGACTTTCAATGCTCAATGGATTAACATTCTCAACAATTTTATCAACAATACTCTCTCCTTCATTCTCATCTGTCGTATTTTGGAGTGAACCATTTGTTCTCTGCCAGAAAAAAATAGCAGCGAGTACCAACAGCAGAACAGCTAGCAACCCAATTTTTTTCATGAGGCTATCCTATCAATGGGTATAAAAAATGTAAAGTAGTTACAAAGAAGGAAGTGGTGAGTGGGAGCGCGGACCTCCTAGGCCGCGCTCCCATCACATTACCGCCAACAGCGGTGATCAGACTACAATAGGAAACGAATCATGGACATCCAGAGAAGGTACACAGCAAAGCCACTTGCGAAGGCCGCAGAGTTGCCTAGCGATGCTTCTCGGATATAACGAAGGTAGGTCATCTTCTCGCCGAGTTTTCCGAGGATGATAATACCCGGCAGTGAGCCGAGCAACATAATTGGGCCCCCCATCGCCACACTAAAGGCGAGGAGCCCCCACATCCACGGATCACTTGTTGGCATGATGATGATCGCAACGGCTGTGAGCGGGACATTGTCAATGAACATGCTCAACAGCCCAAGGATCAGGATCGCGATGATGATTCGTGTCGTGGACGGATTATCTCCGAACACGAGACGAGACAGGTCATTGAATGCACCTGTCGTTCTGACCCCCTCAACAATGAGGATGATCGGAACAATGACCAAGAATGTCGCCAGCTCGACACGCTCGATCGACTTCTCAAGCGTCCGGCTGAGCAACGTCTGTGCTTGCTCCTCAAGCTGTGGGAGCTCAAGGGAATGGACTTGTCCGCTCGTTCGCAGTTTCTCGATCCTCCTTCTTCTCCCTTCATTGAGGAAGTGATAAAGGCCGGAAGTCACACCGTACGCTCCCATCAATCCCAAGAATGGCGGCATGTGAGCCGCGTACTTGAAGAGCAAAGGAAGCGTAACAAGAGTGAGAATACCTATGGCCATAACCAGGTAGTCCGTGAAGGTGGGATGGTACGCCTGGGTAGGACGGACATGACGTGGGGAGTTACTCAGTTTCCTTGCGAAGAACTTTGACCCCACGTAGGCAGAGGTGATCGCCGATGGGAATGTCATGTAAAACAGTTGGTCGGGTGCGATCTTGCCGCTCTCGACCACCATTATTGATGTGACATCCCCAAGGAAGCTGAAAACTCCTCCTGCATTTGCATACAGGACAAAGCCCAGGCAAGCCGTGACGTAGGTAGCAGTGATCTCCTCGGTAACGGTGAGGAATACCACGGTTGAGATTGTAACAAGGACGATGGTGATCGTGACGTTGTCAACGAGAGCTGAACCGAAAAAGCATACCCAACCCATTCGGTTGAATAGCTTCTGGTCAGTCATGTCTCCTCGGTAGATGACTTGTTGCAGGACGTCGAAGAGCCCAGCAAAGCCCAGCACAGCAACGAGCGAGAGGGCGTACAAAATGAACATCCCAATCTCGACCGCGTTGAATGTCGCATGCATGATCTCCACTTCGGCTACTTCGGGGTTATGTCCTCGCCCGAAGAAGAACCAGATAGTAGAGGCGAAGAAGCTCAGGATCGAAATCCTATGGAGCCGTGTTTGAGCCTCAAATGTGAGGAGCACGTACGCTACAAGCGCTTGTGCAACAATCATCCCTGTCCTCCCTGTGTAACTTTCCTGAGTCCGGCACAGTTACCGTGACTCTCCTTTGTTATTCTTTCCTTTCCTGAATGCTGATACCGGATCAAGGGGCATTGCCTGATCTGGTATCAGCATAAATTTCATTTATTCATACATAACGCAATTGTTATGGTGAATGAAAGGTAGTCTGATTATTAACGTGCAAACCTACAGAAGTAGGGATAGGAATTATAAAGAAAATGAAGAGGAAAAATCAATACTATCGGATGAGAGAGGAGATACTTGCCTTTTGATATGTAACAGCAATTTCTGGATACTTCTTTTCAAGACCTTTCACTTCATTTTGATTCTTATCAATAAAGCTTTCCTGAATTTTTCTTACCTCATCAATTGCTTTCTTCAGATCCTTCTCCGTTATTAATTTATTAACACGATCCAGATATTCAAGAACAGCATAGGACGTAAATAATCGAGCTCTTAATAGTCCATATCTGTCCCGCACAAGAGAATCCTCAGTCATATCTAACATCTTACTGAGCCATCCAAAAGATGTAGCGAACTTTCGAAGTCTAAATAATCTCTTTCTAAATGAAGCACCAGTATTTATCATTCCCTCTTTACCAACTGTTCGAATATCCTGAAGATCAGGATACTCCAAAGCATCTTGTTGTATATCTAACTCCGATTCAAATTCATGAAAAACAACTTCATTAAATCTTCCCTGTTCATAGAGTTTACGCAGTGTATTTCTTTCAATTGAAAGAGCTTGCAGTTTTAGACTTTGTAAAAATTCAGCTGGAGTAGAAATAGTCGTAAGATCTTTCTTAATGCTAAGCTCTTTATTTGCTAATTCTTTATCAATTTCACTGATAATTCCCTCTTTAAATTGTTGACGAGACAGCTGAGTCAATTTTTGTCTCTTCTCATCAATTTCAAAGAGGGCAAGTTCATCTGCGATGATCTGTTCTTCCTTCTTCGGTAAATGAAGTTTTAATTTAAGTAAAAGCGATTTTATTGTCAGACCATTAACAAAAAGGGTGAAAAGTAAAGTAGCGAAGGTAAATTGAAGAAAGGTCTCTTTATATATAAAATCATCAGGAAGAGAATAAACAAGAACGAGCGGAATTACCCCTCTCAATCCTCCCCAGTTCAGAATATGTTGCCAGCTCATTGGAATATTGGGCTCGTCATTAAAGAATGGCAATTTGTTACTCAGATAGGCTGTCACATAAACAGACACCGCTCGTGCCACAAGAACCACTGCAATAACAATTGCTAATACAGGTAATTGCTCTTGGAATAAAGTAAGGTCGAGCTGATATGCCGCAAAGAAAAAGACGAGTGAAAGTGAAAAAAATCCTGCATACTCCCAAAACTCTTCAATATAATGCATTACCGTTCCATGTACTTTTCTTCGACCAAAATTACCAACAATGACTCCAGCAATTACGGTCGTAATGACACCTGAAAGATGAAAGAAATGCTCCGCACCAGTAAAGGAAACGAGCGCTATTCCAGTCGTGACACTTGCAAGAAGTATTCTTTCATGGCGGAGTTTTTCAAAAAGCCATGTAGTAAAGAATCCAATTACGAATCCCAAAATAATACTTCCAATAAAAACATACAGGAACTGTGCAGTACTCTCAAGAATTGTTAAGGGCTTGAAAGCTGTTTGGGCAATTGCAAATGTTGATATAACACGGAATGCAATGACTGCAGTTGCGTCGTTGAACATACTCTCTCCATCTGCAAGAAGAGCAAGTCTTTTAGGTGCTCCTAATGACTTAAAAAGAGCAAGGACAGCAATTGGGTCTGTTGCAGATATTAACGCTCCAAAAAGAAGTGCAACAGGTAACGGCATACCAAGCATACTTGCTAAGGCAAAGCCTACAACAAAGATAGAGACAAGGAGGCCAAATGTGGCAAGAAAAGTAATTGTTTTAAATTGTCTTTTAAATTCATGAATATTGATGTGAAGAGATGCTTCAAAAAGAAGTATAGGAAGCAATATGAAAAAAATGATATCAGGAGAAAGTGCTAAAGGACCACCTAAATGGACAATATGACCTATAAACTGTGTAACAAATCCTGCTAGAAGTAATGCAACGGTAAATGGAAATGATACTCTCTTCGTAAGCCATTGAAGTATTCCCATACTTGTTAAAAAAGCTCCGATAAATATCACCCCTTCGATAAAAATATGTTTTTCCATAAAAATTCCCCGAACGTTGATTATATTTTGTAAGAGCCTCCTTTTTCAAGTACCATTCTTTCTTATTTCTTACACCACCCATATATCTTTGTAACTCAGCAGTTCTAAAGTAGACCAATAGCTTAAGCGCCTATGCTCAAGCTTCTTTTTTATGTCAATTGCACTTACAGGGAAGAAAAAAGAACAGGCTGAAAAGTTCTACAATAAATTACTCACAACTTTAATTCGACGAAAATTACCTTTCATGGTCGGTGGGACATTTGCGTTCATGGAATATACAGGAATTGAGCGCGATACGGGTGATATTGATATTAAAATTCCTTTTGAGTCATATCCTGATATTCTCAAGTCTCTCAGTGAAGCTGGATATAAAACTGAATTAGCGGAAATTGAACTCAACTGGCTCGCAAAGGTCACTGACCCAGAAGGATTTTATACCGACCTTATTTATGCTGAGAGAAATGGGCTTTATAAAGTTGAGGCTTCATGGCTTGATCGTTCAGGAGAAGGAACAGTTCTTGGACATAAAGTAAAGCTTGAGCCAGTTGACGAAATGATTCGCTCCAAAGCATACGTTCAAAATCGTCATCGACATGATGGAATTGATGTTATTCACCTCATCTTGAGACAAGGAAAAAATGTTAATTGGGATCTCCTTCTTGAAAAAATGGATGAACACTGGGAGCTACTCTTAGGACATATCATCACTTTCCTTTTTGTTTATCCATCTGAAAGACAAGTTATCCCAACCAAAGTAATAAAGAGGCTTGTTGGCAAATTAGAAGATCGGATTTCACATCCACCTACAAAAGAAAAAATAACTCGTGGACTTCTTCTCTCAAATGACTATCAAGTCGGTCCTGCGCAATGGGGATTCACTCCTATTACAGATTTGAAATAACTATGACAGAACGGGTAAAAAAAATAAAAGTTGCTGCTGTTGGAGATATACATGTTAAGTCTCACTTTAGTGGTGAATATAAAGAATTATTTACATCCGTTTCAGATCAGGCGGATGTCCTCGTACTTTGTGGGGATTTGACTGACCTTGGGACACCTCAAGAAGCAGAACTCCTTGCAGATGATATGCGCTACTGTAAAATTCCTATCGTTGGAGTTCTCGGCAATCACGATTATCAGTCAGATCAATCAACGGAAGTTGCACGAATTCTTGAACAGAATTCCAATGTTACTATTCTCAAACAAGAACCAATTATCCATCATGAAATAGGGTTTGCAGGGGTCAAAGGATTTATGGGAGGGTTTGATAGTCATGCGTTGGGAGCATTTGGAGAGCCAGAGCTCAAAGGAATTGTAAAAGAACGAGACAATCACGCTTACGCTTTAGAAAATCAGCTCAAACAACTTCCTATGGAGAGAAAAGTAGTCATTATGCACTACTCACCTATTCGAGCTACTGTTGCTGATGAACCAGCGGATATCATGCCCTTTCTTGGATCAACACGCTATGAACAGGTCATCGATCAATACGGTGCAACTGTTGTCTTTCATGGACATGCAAATATGGGACCACACGAAGGACGAACAAAAACAGGTATTCCCGTTTTTAACGTCGCACTTCCCCTTCTTGAAACACTCAAACCAAGAGTTCAATATAAAATTATTGAACTGTAAATAAACTATTTGCCAAATCGTCTCTCACGATCAGTATACCAATCAATTGCGACCTGGAGTTCCTCAGGTGTATAGTCAGGCCAAAGAACATCTGTAAAATACAACTCACTATACACAGATTGCCAGGTGAGGAAATTACTGAGTCTTTGCTCTCCACCTGTTCTGATAATAAGATCTGGATCTGGTTGTCCGGAAGTATCAAGTAATTCAGAAATCCCTTTCTCAGTTACCTTTTCTCCCTTTTCCATAAGACATGAAACCGCACGAATAATTTCATCGCGTCCACCGTAATTAAGTGCGAAATTTGCAGTAATGGTGGAATTATCTTTACTCATCTCATGGATTTCCTCAACTCTCTCAACAATATCCTGAGGGAATGCTGTGTAATTTCCAATAATATTCACTCGTACTCCCTTTTCTTGAAGTCGATCAACAGCGGGATCGTGTAACATTTTACGGAAAATAGAAATTATTTTTTGAACCTCAAGCGGATTTCTTTTCCAATTTTCTGTAGAAAAAGAATAAAAAGTAATGTATTTAACGCCATTTTTTGCAGCAGCTTCTACGAGAGGCTCAATACACTTTGCACCTTGTTCATGTCCTTCAGAGATTTCAAGTCCTTTTGCCTTTGCCCATCGTCTATTCCCATCCATGATGATGCCGATATGTTGTGGAGTCATTGTTGAATTATACCAAATAAAAAACGCCTCCTTTATTATCTCCTTAGATAATGAGGTAGGCGTTTTATTTCTCAAGCAGAAAGCTGTCTGCACTTCTGTCCAAATCCTGTAAAAATGGACGTACAAACAGCTTCCTGCTCATGAATAAAATGATCAAGGATGTAGGTCGTCCCCCCGGCTTACGCCGGGGGGACTCCCCAAGACAAAGATTAATGCCGCCTGATAAATTCATCATAGAAATCAAGAAGATACCCTGACACAGGCCAATTTGCCCATATCAGAGCATGATACCACTTGACTTTAAACTTATAGATCTTCTCCACTGTTGTTGTGGAGAAGGTTGTGAGATGAAGTTGGTAATCATTACCACTCACCTCAACCTTAACCTGGACGATGATAGGTACTCCGTTTTTGGAAGCACGGAGATAGTCATTTTCCAGGCGGACGTGGTACCCGGCATCCTGCAGGAGTTTGCCGAGAAACCGAAGTGACGCTTTTTTAAGCTTTTCAGTTCTCATTCCTCACTCCTTCTTGTTAACGGCAGTGTTCCTTCTCAGGAACGAAAAAAGACTTTCTCTTTTCACTCATGAGAATAAAAAGGTCGTCCCCCCGGCTTACGCCGGGAGGACTCCCCAAGACATGTGAGCTAGAACTCGTCGACCTCGAGCTCGTTCCGAAGAACGACGTAGCCTTGGAAGGCTGGCTCGAGCACGTTCGGATCATCCGAACGGTAGTTGGCCATGATGACCCTTTCGGGCATGGCCTCAGCAAGCGCCGCCTTTGTGAGAAGCGTCGCCTGACAGTCGAGAACGATGAAGTCTGCACGGTGCTCGAAAGCAGCCGCGATGACTTCTGCCTGCGTCACCCTCTGATCAGAGGGGACATTCGTCTCAATAACGTGGCAGTCGCTCCCGAATTTTTCCGAGAGCAATTCCCATCGATCGCCTGTCACTGGACGAGATGCAAATCGAACGATAACAGTTCGAGGTGTATACGGCCGCATGGTTCTGTCTCCATCTGTATGATCCCAGCGTAAGCACGCAGGTCGAAAATCACACAGCTTCCTTGTGAGGAAGAAAAAATTACTTTCTTTATAACTTCTTTCTCATCACAAAAATTTAGTAGGTCGTCCCCCCGGCTTACGCCGGGAGGACTCCCCAAGACAAATGTGCATTCATGATGCCTCTCGATTCCTCACCTCCGTGAGGGATAACGCATCACTAGGTAGCACACCTAGGCAGTTACAGACATGCCAGTCTTTAAATTGGGTTGTCCCTGGATGCTAGATCCAGATTCCGCGATCGCGTTGTCGCTCCTCTTCGGCCTTGTCGGCCTCCTCCTCGCGGAGGTTGTCCCGACGGACGATCATCGCCGAGAGAACACGACGCACGCGGGGGGTGTCTGGCAACAAGCCTTTCAGCTTCACCAGATCGGGAACGTAGAGCTTGAACTCCTCAAGGTCTCTGGACCTTTTCATTTCGGACCAGATCCGCTCGAGCTCCTTGAGCGCCTCTTCCGAGGTCGTCATTTCACCCTCCTATTTTCTTCATCTGCTTGACAAGCAGACGGGTCTAACAAAGACCGAGAAATGCCTTAAATGCACTTTTCGCTCTTAGCAAAACTCCTTGTCGGAGCGGGATCTCTCCCGCCCCGACGATAGACCAAGACAAATGAAGCGAAAATTAGGCCCCGCTTCCGAGCCTGATAGAGTACACATTCCCGAACTCAGGAATTTGGTACGGGAGGAGCTTGATACCCCTCCCCTCCAGACTCTGTCGAACGATTTCCGACCGAATATTGTGGTAGTCGCTGTCTGTGACAGCGAACCACTGTGCCAGCGGAGCCACCTCCGACGCGAACGCCGTGATGGTGACGATGTCAGGCTCAGCCTGCATCCCCGCATCGACCGCCGACCAATGCTTGGCCGGCATCGTGACGAGCAGCTCCGGAACCTCCGGGCTGAACTTGCTAATCGCGAAGTGCGGGATGATCTCCCGCTGCGCGAATTTGGGGACATCGCCCCCGACCAGTTCGGTCGCGAAGGTGATGGTCTGACCATCCACCTTCCCCGTTGTCCGCAGCAGGACTTTATCATTCCGAGCGGAGGGCATGACACTCCACGCGATGAGACTCTCGTCGCTTCCCCATTTGGTGACGACGAGTTTGTCCCCCCTCTGCCGTACCTCGTAACCGAGGGCGGTGAGGGTCCCGGCGAACTCCTTCACCGGGACAGGCCACTCGTGAGAGTGGTAATTGAGGAACTCTTCGAGACCAGGGCTGCGGTACATGATGTACCCTCCATTTTTCTACACCCGCTTGACTGGCGGATGGGTCTTTGACAAAGACCAAATCAATAGCAAATATTTTTACTACTGCTTTGCTTCTTATCAAAATTACGTTGGACGTCCCCCCGCCTTTCGGCGGGAGGACTCCCCAAGACATGTGATGCTATTCAAGCACCTTGTAAGAAATTTTTCCGGGAAGGTACACGTGGTTGAAGTTCGGATCGAGCTCAGCTCGGGTCCCGAAGACCTCCACGATCGTTCGATCGTGGAACGCGATGTACGCTTCATCGTCGCTCTCAAAAGAGTCAACGTGTTCCCCGAGATTTGGGTCCCAGAACGACTTGTCTTTGAGCCCCGATGCCATCGCGAGCAGGCGCCACGCCTGACGTGTCTGGTAGTTTTCCCGACCGAAGCCGGGATTGTTCAGCTTCTCGATGGCCTTGCGCACTTTCGGAAGCTCCATCTCGAGAATCGAGATAGTTTCGCGAAAGTACGGCATGATGTTCCGAGAGAAATCCGGCGTGAGCCGGTCAGTGTTCTCCATCAGCCAGCCGAGGATGTCTCCAGGATCGAACTCGAGCCAGAGGATCAGCTGGACCACGTCCTGCTCGGACGCGAGCTGCGTTGGAGCGGTAAGCTCCACCAACTCGTCTCGCTGACGAGTCGAACCAAAGCTGAGTTTCATTGGAAATCTCCTCTAATTCTTCATCCGCACTCACGGATGGGCCTTTGACGAAGACCTTTCAAAGAAATTACTCTGAAAGCTTTTCATCAAATTTAATAGGTTGTCCCCCCGCCTTTCGGCGGGAGGACTCCCCAAGACAAATACAGATCCTACAAGAATTCGTGGACCTGCTTCCGGACGCCACGTGGCACGGTGTTGAACACCGGCACGAGACGGAACTGCCACTTCTCGGTCTTGCCGTCGTAACGGCGGACCGAGAGCGCGACGAACCGGTCGATCCTGGTGATGAGCAGCTCGTAGCTGCCCTGAGACGTGGAGATGTAGTCTTTCCCACCGAGATTGCGGTGGTTGGGCCTCATTCCCCACTTTTTCAGCTTCTCGAGAACGATCTCGAGAACGACCCGATTATTTTTCTCACGCGTTGACATGACTGCCTCCGGTAAAGCTACAGCAGGGTCTCCCTGCCAGTTCCTGACGAGGAACGAAAAATATCGATAAATCGAGACTTATCGCTAATCATCAAAAACTCCTGTGCCGGAGCCCAAGAAAGTTCGTGGAATTTGCCGTAGTCGACGGCTAGGCTCCACGAAGAGCCTGTTTGCTGAGACGGTGCGCCCTGCGGACGCGATAGATGACCTGGATTTCTCGAAAAATGCACCAGAAGCCGTAGCCCCAAGTGCAGAACCAGAAGATCCAAGCCGTATTGCTGCTCACGTTGTATGTGTAAGCAGCTTCCATGGCGATGAGCGCCGTAAACGCCGGGATTCCTGCGCCGACCCCGAAGAGTCGGGCATAATGCCCTTCTCCAAGGGCGTCGTCGACATCCTGATCGTGATCGCCAACGAACATCATCAGCCCACCCATGAGGCAGGCCAATATTCCAGCAACGATCGACCAGGCGACTATGATACAACTTGAAATGATAATAATACCCTCGACGATTTCGCCCACGGTAATTCTCCTCAGCAGATACAAACCCACGACCTGTGGGTTAGCCTTTGACGAAGACCACGAAAAAAGCCTAGCCTCAAATGAAGCTAGACTCACCTTCGTGCTCTCCGTCATGAAAGCACACATCATTATTCATTCCGTTGCCCCGCGAGGTCGTTAAGAACACTGATATTTGTTAACGTTCCATCTCTCCGTCTGGTAGGAATCTGAAGGCGACGCCTTTCGTCTGATAGATCAGGGCAGAAAATCGACCTTCAGGTTCCTACCTGTTTCGTACTTTGCCGAAGCTTTCGCTTCAATTAGCCTCGAAACAATGTAGGCACTTGTCTTGGGTTCTTGAGCCATCTTCGTCGTCTTTTGGACGCAATGTCCGAAGATAACGTATCAAGCTTTCAGTACGTTGTAGCATTAGCCAACGATAAATTCAGTTCCGCAATTTGACCTTTGTATGACAGAGGATGCCGAACTGACTTTATCTGTGGCTATGTGAAGAAAATGAGGCTAAAACACAAAAAAACCAGCCCTGATACTAGATCTGAGGAATATCGGCTTACAGGCTCCGATATACTCGTGGCTGGTGAAGTAACTATTTAATTTGTTAAAGATGCAATCGAACTGACGATTACAACACACATCCTATCATACTATGGGACTTTTGTCAAGGGGGTACATAGCCTTGATCTGAGGCTAAAAATGATCAGTCTGAGGCTAACTTTTTTATCTCCACTCCTGAGGCTGTATCCTGGATATCAAAACCCAGCTTTTTGATCTTATTTCGAATATGATCAGCCTGGACATATTGCTTATTCTTACGGGCTATTCTTCGCTCTTCTATAAGAGCCGTTACGTCCTCAGGTACATCCGCTGGCTTCCCAGCTGTAGCCTCATAAAACTCACGAAGCCCAAGTCCCAACACTTCATCCATCTTAAAGAGCGTGTGGAGCTTCTGTTCCTCAGGTATTTCAGCTTTGATCATCTCCCACATGACAGCAACTGCTTGAGGGGTATTGAGGTCATCATTGAGTGCCTCGAAAAATTTCTCTTCAAATTCATGAGCCCCTTCCTCCCCTTCTTTCCATTTCACGATAATATTGTGAAGTCGCTCAAGCGCATTTTTGCCAGCCTCAAGAGCGGCAAAAGTAAAATTCATTTCCTGTCGATAATGTGCGTTGAGATAGAGATATCGAAGATGCTCTGGGCTAAATCCCTCTTTTTCCAGATCATAAAGACGATAATTATTCCCCTTACTTTTACTCATTCGCTCACCTGCAACGAGCATAAAAGCAGAATGTACCCAGTACTTAGCGAATTGCTGATGAGTCACTGCCTCAGATTGTGCAATTTCATTCGGATGATGTGTTTCTTTCAGGTCAATCCCTCCAGCATGAATATCAAAACTCTCACCCAAATACTTCATGCTCATCGCCGAACACTCAATATGCCAGCCGGGAAATCCTTTGCCCCATGGACTTTCCCACTCCATCTGTCTCTTTTCATCCTTTGGTGAGAACTTCCACAGTGCAAAATCACGAGGATTTCTTTTTTGAGGATTTACTTCGACTCGTGCTCCTTCTTTTATCTCATCAAGAGATGAGAGTTGGCCATATTCTGGAAAGAGTGACGTGTCAAAATAAATCCCATCATCAGTTGTGTAAGTATAACCATTGTCCTCAAGTCTTTTTACGAGATCTATCTGCTCCTCGATATGATCCGTTGCTTTGGCAAAAAGCTCTGGCTGGGTAAGTCCCAATTTTTTGTAATCGTCAAGAAATGCATCGGCATAAAATGCAGCAACTTCCCAGGCTGTTTTTCCTTCTTTCGCTGCAGATTTTTCCATACGATCCTCGCCCGTATCAGCATCACCCAAATTATCTCCTGTTAAATGCCCAACGTCTGTTAGGTTCATGATGTATTTAACATCATATCCTTGTGCTTTCAGTGTCCGGATAAGGATATCTGCAGTGGTATACGTTCGGAAATTTCCGATATGTGCAAAACTATACACTGTTGGACCACAGGTATACATTCCCACTTTTCCAGGTGTAAGAGACTTAAATTCTTCAACTTCTCGTGACAATGAATTAAAGAGACGTAACATACTCTGTATTCTACCACACTTGAGGCAAAAATCGGGCTTGACACTACTCTTTCACATGAGTCTTAATAAAAGTACTGCCCATGAATATTCGAACAGTAACACATGAAGAGTTTACCCTTGTAGACGTTCACAATCCTCAAGAATTTGAATTAAAATTCCTGCGACATAATTATGGATTTGATGAAGTACATCTTGAGGATTTTATCAACCGCCAACAGACTCCAAAAGTAGAGATAGAAAAAGAATACGCACTTATTGTATTGGACTTTCCTTCAATTGAAGGCCAGAAAGAAGATAAAGAAAAAAAGAATGAAGCATCACACCATGAAAAAAAGCCAACAGTTCTCCCATCATCTCCAGTGACGCTTCCACATTTTTCTTTTGGAAATTCTAAGAAAAAAAGGATCAGAACAGGGCATATTAGTTTTTTTATAAGTGATCGCTTTCTTGTAGTACTTCATGATGACTCACTCACCCCACTCGTTGATGACATATTTACGGAGTGTCAAAAAACACTTAAAAATCGAGAAGAATTTATGGGACTTGGAGGAGCGTACCTTTTTTATAGAATTGTTGATGTCCTTGTCGATGCATCAAATGCATTTCTCAACGATATTACAGCAACGATTGATAAAATCGATCGCCATCTTCTTGATGATAATCCAGCTGAGAAAGTTGTCGAAGATATTTCAGCAACGAGGCGAAACATTGTTGTCTTTCAGACAATGACCAAGCCAGCACTTCAAATATTCTCAGATCTTGAAAATGGGAAGTATGAAGGACTGAACGGCCCATTAACTTCTTCCTGGAGTAACATTCGTGACCATCTGCAGCGTATCTGGTATCGCCTCGAAGACAGTCGCGAACTCATTGAAGGAATTGCGATCAGCCATGAATCACTCCTTACAGCCAAAACAAACGAGATAGTGAAAGTTCTGACAATGTTCACAGCCATATTGCTTCCGCTCACTCTCGTTGCAAGTATTTATGGCATGAATGTCGTTGGTCTTCCGCATGCTGAGGAGCCGCATGTTCTTACGACAATTACACTCATTATGGTGGCTATGGCTGTTGTCATGGTAGTACTATTCAAACTCAAAAAATGGCTCTAGCCTGAGGCGCCTCTATTCATCTCTGCAGTTCTCTTTGCACGCGACAGTGCGATTGGCTCATCTTTCTTTTTCTGTTCTTCGAGTTTGATCATCTTTTTCTGTTCTTCTTCTTGCTCTTCTTTTTCCAACTTTTCCTGTTTGGAAGGTTCTGGCTTCGGAGTAGTTAATTTCTTAAAATACTCTGCGTGAAGTTTTCTTCTTGCAGCCTCTAATTTCTGATCTGCTTCTGCTTCTTTTTGCTTTTCTAATTGATCAATTTGAAGAGGATTGAGATGTGGATCTTGGCTCGAGTGCTGAGTATGCTGTTGCTGCTGTGTGTTTGTTTCATTTATTGGATCAGGGGTAACAGACGTATCTGCTTGGGGTGTTCCCGCATCTGTTGGAGCAGATTGTTGTGTCTTCTGGCCAATAATTTGTGAAGCAACAGCCTGTGCTGTTACTTTCACTTGATTACCAACTGCTTTCTTCGTTGTACTTACTCCTTGCTCAAATGCATCTTCAAATGAATCACCAAAAGGATTTTGTGGCATATCCCTATACTACCTTATAATTCCTAATTCTTCCAATTGCTCATCAGAAATTTTATCCGGGTCCCAGGGTGGATCCCAAACCAAGTTTATCTTTACTTCTTTTACCCCATCAACTTTTTTAACAGCCTCTGGTATAACGTCTTGGAAAATATAAGAAAGAGGACACCCAGGAGTCGTGAGTGTCATGGTAATTTTTATTTCTCCCGATTCTTGATTTATCTCAATATCATAAATGAGACCGAGATCAACTATATTAATATGTAATTCAGGATCTATTATCGTTTTTAATGCTTCAGTAATGTGATTTTTATCAATCATTTTTAATCAAAATAATTGTATCATTATTAATAGATGAGTTATTCCTCAGAAACACTCAGAATTGCTGGTATTAGCGACACTCACTTTTCTGCCTCTGATACTCACCCGAGAATTTCAAAAGAAGAATATATTGAACATGTTAAGGACATGTCAAGAAGTGCTGATCTCATTGTCCATTGTGGTGATTTTACTGACGAAGGAGATACAGAAAGCGCTCTTTTAGTTGCTGACATCTTCAGACACAGCTCAATACCAGTTGTGGGAGTGATGGGAAATCATGATTATCGAAATGGAAATGGTGAATATGTTAAAAAAACACTCACAGAGGATGGAGGCGTCCTTTTACTTAGTGGAGATCTCTTTACATATAGAAAAAAAACCACACCTGTTGGAATAATAGGAGCAACAGGATTTACTTCAGCAAGAAAAGCATTACATATGGCATCCATGCAGCTAACTGAGGAAGAATATCATGACTTTGCTCAAGGCGAACTTGATGCTTTTAAAAGTAATATCTCTTATTTGCCAAGTGATAGTAATGTGGGAATTTTCCATTTTGAACCGTACCGAAGAAAAAGAAACAGTCGAGGTGTTGCAAATGGAAAATTACGAAGTTCAAATTATGGAAGTATTATTACCAATTATAAAGATCAATTCAGCATTATTTTTCATGGACACGACCATCGAGGAGAAAGTGAACCGATAAATACAAAAAATGGATTTGATCAGGTAAATGTGGCTGCACCTGTTACTATTGCGATGACTCGAGGAATCCCGTACCGCATTGCTGAAATTCCAATAGTTTAGTAGGAACTTCTTCCTTCTAAAGCTCTTTGAAGAGTGACACTATCCGCATATTCAAGATCAGCTCCAATTGGAAGCCCTCTTCCAATTCGTGTCACAGTAATTGATGGATGATGAGACTTAAGTTGGCGGGAAATATACATTGCAGTTGCCTCCCCTTCCATTGTAGGATTGGTCGCTAAAATTACTTCTTTAATACTATGACCATTCTGACTTTCTGCAATTCTTTTAAATAACTGATGCACATAAATTTCATCTGGTCCGATACTATTTAATGGATCTATTTTCCCATGAAGTACATGATAAACTCCCATAAATCTGCCACTCTTCTCTAGTGCTAATACATCAAGTGGCTGCTCGACAACACAAATAAGTGATTGATCTCGTTGAGAATCACTACAATAAATGCATGGGTCATTCTCAGCGACACTATAACAGACTGAGCAAAGAAGTGTCTTATTCTTCAGACTTGAGAGACTTTCTGCAAATCTATCCAGTTCGTGTTGAGGAACATGCAGAAGATAAAAAGTTAAACGCTGAGCAGTCTTTGGGCCAACTCCAGGAAGTTTTTCAAATGATTCAATAACATTTTGGATAGCTTTTGGAATCTTCATTGAGGTTACAGCGTAGCACAAATGAGGCTCACTCTCAAGCTAATGGGTACTACAATTGTTCAGCAATACTTTTTGAAAAACTTAGAATATGGAGTTTTGAGAATTTCTTTTCTTCTGGCACATCCACACTATCAGTTACATATACTCGATCAACTGATGAATCTTGAAGTAGTTTTGGAGCATCTTGAGAAAAAACAGGATGTGTCACAAAGACATATACTTCCTCTGCACCTTTTTCTCGAAGCATGTTATTCGCCTGAACAATTGTCTTTCCACTCGATGCCATATCATCTACGATAAGTGCTCGTCTCATTACTTCTCCTTGAAGTCCACTTGAAGCAATATTTCCTGTAGCAAGATCACGATCTTTCACAATAGTTACAAAAGGCATATCAGTCAGCATTTCTGACATTAATTTGATTCGTCGTATGCCACCCATATCTGGAGAGACCAGAACACTGTCTAATTTATCCCAACCTTGTTTTTTTATCTCTTCTGCAAAAAGCGGAAGTGCTGACAGATGCGTCAATGGAATCTTAAAAAACTCTGGAATCTTTATTGAATGAAGATCACACGCAATAACTCTCTCTATCCCTAATGATTCAAGCGTTTTGATAACTACCTGAAGTGAGACTGCCTCCCCTGTCCGAAAAACATGATCTTGTCTTTGATATCCCATATAGGGCATAACAACTGTAATTTGCCGAGCTCCATTTCTTTTAAGCGCATCAGCAATAAAGAAAAGCTCCATATAATTCTCAGCAGCTGGAGTTGCAGTTGACTGAACGATAACACAATCTTCATCTACAACATCTACTTGGACCTGTACCCTCTTCTCTCCATCAGGGAAAACAAATATCTCAAGCGGTGAAAGAGGTATACCTAATTCTGTTGCAATTTTTTCAGCTAAAGAGACATTCGAGGAGCCACTGAAAAGTTTCATTATTATTTATTCTACATACTCAAGGAAAAGGTATCAACTTACTCATTTTCCAAATCATCTATTGGTGGAGGCGTAATCTCGTGCTTGTTTGGAAGTTGAGAAAGAAAACGTCGTCTTGCTTCAGTACTTTGTGCACTCGTCATCGGAGCAAGACTTAAATGTTTACGAATACTTTTCACTTTTTCCAAACTAATTCCCAGTTGATTGGAAATAAGTGCATCAGGAAGACCATTGGTGTGCATATCAGTTACTCTCTGATAATATTTTTCATCAGACTGAACACCCCAATACTTTTGCTGTCTGTGTTTCTTGGAACTCAACTGATCTATTGGATTTCCTTCACCTGTCTCACACATAAAGATTCAAACTAAATTTAGTCTACAACAAAAAGAACGCTTTTCTCGTTCATTTATAAATAGTCTTTTTTATCATAACAGTAACCAAAATTACTTCATTCCTCCTAAAAGACCGCCAAGGCCTCCTGACATTTGTTGTAATTTTTTAGCTGCAACTTCTTGAGATTTTTTAATAGCTTCATTCACTGCTTCGACAATATCCTTATCTGATTTGCCATTTGTTTTGATCTCTTTTATTTTTTGATCCCCACTGATAACAACAAGCACACCCTTTTTCTCAATAGTTACTTCTTCTGCTTGAAGCTGACGCTGGATTTGCATCGCCTGATCTCGCATTTTCTTTAATTCTCCTAATTGTCCAAATGGATTCATAATCTTTCACCTCCTTCAATATTATTTTAATTGTATGGTAATACTCACTGGATTGCCAATCAATTCTGCACAAACATCACCTAATATCTTAAATGTTTTTGCTTCTTCAAGTCTTTCTTTATGAAAAGTTGACGCAGCAAGAATTGTGAGAGCTTTTCGATCATATCCAATGATTCGACATGATCGAAGAACACCTGCAATCATGTGGTTGTGACTTTTCATCTCAGCAATAATATTTTTCCATAACGTCTCGACCCACTCCTCACTCACATCACCTGTTGCAGAAAATTTCAGAATACTTACATCTGCTGGATCCCGCCTTACTGTCTCTTCTTTTGTCTCTTTTACTTCCCCAGCAACTGCTCGTTCTTTTGCCATGTTCCCGAGTTGTTTTCGAAGTGTATTCACTGAAACTTCTTCATTGGTCTGCGTGGCAAATCTTACAACTTCTTTTTGAAGAGATGCATCCTGAGTCGGGGCACCTCCTTCACACCACGTAATTACAGCAAGTTCAAGTGGAAGAGATGGAACAACAGCTGACTTTGAGTCACTCATCGCTTCGGTCATGAGGGAGAGAAGAGTTCGTAAATCAGACAAACTCAACGAAGTCGTCGCATTTGACCCTTCAACTCCAACTTTAACGAGCAGTAATTCATGCAGAAATTCAATAAAACTACTTAAAAAGAACTTACTGTCTATTCCTTGAGACGTTGTCTCTGCTATGACAGATAAAGCTGATTTAACATTCTTCTCTTCAAGTGTTGCTAACAATTTCTTTTTACTTTGATCGATACTCTCTACATGAAATTTCCCCTCAAGAAATGCCTCATCTATTGTATTTCCTCCGGAGAGAGCAACTAGCTCTTCAAGAATTTTTGTCCCATCCCGAAATCCTCCGTCAGCAAGTCTAGCAATTTTTTTCAATATTTTCTCTTCTACCTCTATTCCTTCCCCTTTCATCACTCGTTGAAATGCCCGTACTAGTTCATCCTCCGTTGCAAGTGTAAAACCGATATGAAAACACCTCGATAGAATAGTGGGAGGAATTTTATGAACCTCAGTTGTACATAACATAAAAACAGCATGTTCTGGAGGTTCTTCTAACGTTTTGAGGAGAGCGTTAAATGCTTCAGTTGTGAGCATATGAACTTCATCAATAATGTAAATTTTCTTTTTCGCTTTGAGTGGAGCAAGACGAATTTTTTCTTTCAGATCACGCATTTCATCAATACCACGATTCGATGCAGCGTCAATCTCAAGAATATCCATATTTGTTCCATTTGTAATACTCGTGCATTGTTCACAAGAGTTACATGGTTCAATATCTTTCCCTGAGGTATCTTTTCGCCCGGTACAGTTAATAACTTTCGCAACGATTCTGGCTGTTGATGTTTTACCAAGTCCTTTTGGTCCTGTAAAAAGAAAGGCATGTGGTACGGTAATAAAAGTAGGAGCACTTTTTGAGAGAACAGATGTTAATTTTGTTCGTATCTCATTGCTATCAAGCTCTCCAATTTTCTGTGGGCGGTACTTTCGATAATAAACCATGTTAATTTACTGATGATGAATACCTAATAAGTGAGTGAGTCCATGACGAACGAGCATATCTACTCTATCATCCACCATTTCCTCCTCAAGCGCTGCTTCCCGGATAAGTTCAGGATAGGAAATAACAATATCTCCAAGTCGTAAGACACTTCCAGGCAAAACTGTCTGCTCTCCTTCCGATAGAGGAAAAGATAAAATATTTGACGTTTTATCTAAGTTTCTAAATTTCTGATTGAGTGATCTCATTTTCCGATCTCCAACAAAAGCGAGAGACACTTCACACGGACTTGAGATACCATGTTCATCAAGCACAGCGTGAACTGTCTCTTTTATTCGCTTTCTGTTGACTTTATATCTGCTTTCAACAAAGGTAAGAATTTTGACGGTAGCCATTTATTACACGACCTTTCGTCGATTGCGGCGGCTTTCCTCCTGCTTCAACTTTTTAGCAAGAGATGGTTTGAGATAAAATTGTCGCCTTTTCGCCTCATTCACAATTCCCGCGTCAATTACTTTACGAGAGAACTTTCGAATGATTACGTCATCACTATCACCTGGTTGTTTTTTAACATATACCATAAAAAAACACCTCCTTCACAATAAATTCCAAAAGAATTTATCTGGTCCACGCAATTTTCAACGTGGTAGTCTCCTATTTTACCGCAAATAATATGAGATGTAAACGTGAAGAGTACTTATTCAGTACTAGTTATTGGACCCATGATGTGAATGTGAAGATGGTTAACTTCTTGTGCTCCACCACCATTCATGACAATTTTATACCCTTTATCCTGAAGTTCTTTCTCCCCTATAATTTTTTTAACAACTGAAAAAAGGTGTTTATATACATCAGGATCTTCAACCGCGATAAATTCCTGAATGTGATCTCTTGGAATGACCAAGACATGAACTGGTTTCATGGGATGAATATCATGAAATGCAACTACCTTATCATCCTCATAGATAAAGTTGGTCGGTATTTCTTTTTTAACTAATTTGCAAAATAAACAATTTTCCATATCAGTAAATACTTTTTATAACATCAATGAGCTGTTCAAGACTTAATTTTGATGGGATCATTTTAGGATTTTTTGGTGTACCATTCAATAACATTTTTTTAGAAACATGTAAGAACCATGTTGCATCAGGATCAATCTTCTTCAATTTTTCCGATGCCAATGTTAAGTCAATATCATCTTTTTCACTAGACGCAGGTCTTACCTTTATGCGAACATAACCCTTTCGTGGATCTTTACGAATCACCAATGTATAACCCATCTTTTGAGATAATTTAATAACAGTATCATTCACCGTCTCAAATCCAATTGCTTTCAGTCCCGATTTGAGCGCGAACTCAATTCCTTTCTCATTAATTTCTTTTTCTGCCCAAATTCGATTTTCAAATTCGTGTGTAAGACTATCAAGAGCCTGAATCCCAAAATCAACATATAACTGATCCTGATCTGGACTGGCAAACTTTAATCCATCGAGTACACCAAGAAGTGAGAATTCATGATAATCAGCTGTTGGATTCTCCCAAAAAACCTCACGGAAGTGATCAATTTGTACGATTATTTTAACAATTCGATCAACAGCCTCCTCATGCTCTGGAGTTAATTTATCACCTGCATCACTCAGTATCTTTTTAACATAATCCCACACGAGAGACGTTCCGCATACAGATTTATCAGACGTCTGATGATGATCAAGTGGCAGAAGTCCAGTATCAACATGAATTATTTCTTCCTCACCCACCTTTACTATTGGATCAGTATCGGAAATTTCTTTGACATTTTTTACAAGTGGACTTCTCTGTCCTGCTGGAACAAACTGAACAAGTGCCTCCTGCCACCCAGGAAGAAACTTCTTCAGTAGCCACGTCCCACCAATTGCATCCCAGTCGGGTGAAGTATGTGTAACAATAATTTTCATTGGTGAAAGTATAGCTAAGTATTGTGCTGAAGGAAAGTATTAACTTTTGGAACTAAGAATATATGGCCGAGCTTTACCATCCTTTGGACGTCCCCCACCATTTATTTCCAGTCCAAACTTACTTAATTTAACTTTTTGCTGTGAAACTGCGACTGAAACTAAGATTCTATCACCTGGTGTGTCCTCTTTACCAACAACTCTTAATAATTCATCAAGTGTAAGACCTTCTGAGCTATCTATTAATGCTTCAACAATTTTTTTTGCTATACTTTCTCCTCGATACGTTTTTAATACTTCATCTTTATTTATGACTGGTTGTATTTTTTTTGGTTTTTCTTTCACAATTTTCTTCTCTACTGTAATAGGACGATGTCTAAGCTCACGAGGCACTTCTCCACCTGTTATTATACTTCTCTGAATTACTTGTCTGTCAGAAGCAGTAATAGACCTTACTCCAACAACGATATTTCTTTTTTCTGGATTTAGAAATTGCCCTTCTAGCTGAGTAGCAACAGGAGTTGAGATAGCTAACATATCCTTTTGAGACATATCTTCATTCATTGGTTGAAGCGAGAACGACTGTTCTCCACATTCATTGCTGACAACGAGCTGCCATCCCATCTCACGCGCTAATACTCCCATATTTATCCGGAATTGAAGAACATCGCGTGAAGTCTCGATATCAGGACAATATGATTGAAGGTGTGTTAAGGAAAGGCTTTGCTCTACCATTGCCTCTGCAAGACTTTTATAATTCGCTGAAAAACGCCCGTAATTTCCTACAGTGTTGAATTTCGCTCGAAAATCTTCACTAAATCTTTTCCTTAATGCAGAATCTTGTTGCACTTGAACTGGAGCTTGTCTATCATGAACATTGTTAATTTTATACCCTTGTTTTATTCTTGCCAGTACATCAGGATCTTCTATTTCCTCATCGTCACTTCCATAGACTGCGAGCCAATATGAAGGACCTTGTCCATAATTTTCAGTATTTGGGGTTTTACGGATATTAAAAACTGAAGGATTGAGCAGGCTTCTCAACTGTTCATTTCTTTGACGAAGAACTGTTAATCCCTGTATATTGTCTCTCAAACTTAATTCTGCAAGCAATTCAATTTGCCGTAATGGTTCATCACAAAGGTTATCAACAAAAATATCAAGAAGTGCAGCAATTTTCGTGTCCAATTCTTCTCTTTGAGGAAAGGCAGCAATAATTTCACTAATAATCTGTTCCTCAACTTCACCAGAGTGATGGAAGTCGACACCAGTTGAACTTCTTTCAATAGATATTGCCATATAAGAGTGAGATTATAGCGAATATAAACTCATCAGTAAAGCTATAGGATGATTGACAAAATAAGAGAGATGCAAGATGATTAATGTAAGTATTCATATGGATCCTAAGACTGCCCAGAATTTAGACCCAAAACTCCGAGAGGTTTATGAACGTGTGATGGGAACATCTGCTTCACCAAAACCAGCTCCCGCTTCTCCTATGCCCTCACAATCCCTCACCCCACCTCAGGATACAATGGCAAAATTAAGTTCATCTCCATTACCTTCGTCACTTAACTCTCAAGTGCCTAAATCTGCAGTAGACTATACAGCGCTTAGTACCAAACCACTCGCCTCTACACCTGTCTCACCAACTGTTGCTGCTCCAACAACTGGGTATGTTGCACCTCAAACAAAAACTCCTCCACCTACTGTAGGTGTCGTAAATAACTCAACTGATATCTCGAAAAAATCTGAAAATACTGAAAAAAAAGGGTCTTTAGGAAAAAAGCTTCTCCTTTTCATCGGAATTCCTCTATTTATTCTTATCTATACTGCAATCTGGATAGTGGTCTTTGGAGTTGAGTTGCCTTTCGCTCTTCCTCTTTAACTATTTAATTTCTGGAGAACTTCATCAATTGTTAATATTTCAACTGTATCACTCTTTCGCTCTTTCCACTCAATTTTTTCTTCTGTTTTGTTACTAACGACTAGTCGGACCGGAATACCAAGAAGATCTGCATCGGCAAATTTTGCTCCTGCACCAACGTCTTTTCTCTCATCAAAAAGTACTTCGATATTATTTTCAATTAACTTCTTATAGACTTCATCAGCTTTATCATTGAGTCCAATCAAATGGACCTGGAAAGGTGCAACACTCTGAGGCCAGACTATCCCTTTGTCGTCATGGAAAATTTCAACAATTGTTCCCATGACTCGGGTTGGACCAATGCCATAACTTGCAAACCACACTGGTTTACGTGTTCCATCCTGATCGGTAAAAAGTGCCTGCATTTTTTCAGCATACATTGTCCCAAGTGGAAAGATGTTTCCCACCTCAATTGAAGTTGCACTTTGTACGTCAGGATCATTCAGCTCTTCATCGTTCATCACTTCTTTATTCTTCCAGTACTTCCAGCCTTCTTTGAAATAAATAGTATCCTCACCAACTTCTGAAAGAGCCTGAAATTCATGCGTATGAGATTTGGTAAAAACACCTCCACTTGCCTCTGTGATTTTGACATTGAGTCCAATTCTTTCAAATACTCTCATATATGCATCTGCTACCTCCCAGTAATACTTCATCAAATCTTCCTCAGATGTGTGAGCACTATAGAGATCCTTCATCATAAACTCACGACCCCTCAAAATTCCTGATTTTGCACGTAGTTCATTTCTGAATTTTGTTGAAAAATGATAAACCTTAACAGGGAGATCTTTATATGAGTTAATATGTTTTCGAATAAGATCCATAACTATTTCTTCATGTGTAAAAGAGAGTGCATACTCTTTGTCATTTTTCTCAAATTGATACATTACTTCTTTTGCACTATCCCAACGACCTGTTTCATTCCATATCTCTTTTGGATGAAGAAGAGGCATAAGGAGTTCTTGTGCCCCCGTTTTGTTCATTTCCTCACGAATAATTCCGTTAATTTTTTGCACAACACGCATACCTAAAGGAAGGAGTGTGTATGAGCCAGCCATTAGCTTGTCTATAAAACCACCACGAATAAGATACTGTGCATTCACTGCAACTTCATCTTTTGGAGCTTCTTTCAGAGTTGATGGAAAGAATTGAGAATATAGCATAACTTGCAGTAGTATATCATGATTTTCAGGCTCTTGTGTATAATATGCAAATGTCTGAGAGAACGAGGCCACCATTAAAATTTGAATTTGGAAGTGATAATAAAGTGAGACGACTGCTCATTCATCCAACGTGTCATCCTGATCAAGCAAGAGAAATTCTCGAATACCAACTTCCTCGAGATACACAGCCGCAAAAAGCAAACAGACGAATTAGCATTGTCGGCAGATACTCATCTGAACATTACCAGCCATATAGGATAAAAGAAATTATTAAAACTCCTGATGATAAGAAGAAGCTTTTGCGAAGTTGGGAGAGAAAAAGAAAGAGGAATGTGATTGTAATCGAAGAAGAATAAACATTATTTCTTCTCCACTTTATGACCGCCAAATTCATGCCGAAGTGCCGCCACCATCCGAGCTGCAAAGGATTCACGAACTTTACTATCTGTTTTTGAACGGTGTCTAAAGTCTAGTGATTGATCAATGTTTTCAGCAAATACACCTTCTTCTTTCGCTTGATTAACAGTCCACTCAGCTTCTCCTGTTGCATCAATGACACCATCCAATTCAGATAAAGTTGGATCTTTTTCTAAGGCATTTTTCGCACACTCCATAAGAAAACTTGTCACAATTGTTCCTCTCTGCCATAACTTCGCTGTTTGCAAAAGATCTAAATCATAAGGAGATTTTTCTAAAACGCCAAACCCTTCCCCGATCGCCTGCATCATTCCATACTCAATACCGTTATGTACCATTTTCACAAAATGACCTGCACCACCTTCTCCAAAATACTCATATCCACCGTTTGGTAGTATTAATGTCTCAAGAAGTGGCTTAATTTCATCAAATGCAGACTTTTCTCCTCCAATCATGAGTGGATACCCATTTTCTGCTGCTATTACCCCCCCACTCACACCTATTCCCAAGAATCTTATGCCTTTTTCCCTCAGCTCTTCAAAACGTCTCTGTGTATCTTTATAAAAAGCATTTCCTCCATCAATAACAATGTCACCTTTCTCAACATAAGAGACAACTTCATCAAGTACACCTTGCGTTGCTTCACCTGCAGGAAGCATGAGCCAAATTATTCGTGGTGACGTAAGTCCTTTTACAATACTTTGAATATCATTTGCTGAAATAAATGAGTCCTGAAGATTTTGATCTGCTAAATGTAATTTAAACTGTTCTAATACATCAGCTGATCGATTCCATCCAACAACTGTATGGCCTCCTGAAAGAAGTTTTTCTACCATGCGGGTACCCATCTTCCCAAGTCCGATAAATCCTATTTGCATATATTTAAAGCCACTTCCTCCCATCTCGCTCTATGAGTTCGTTTGCGCCGTCTGGCCCCATACTTCCATCCTCATATACATATAATTCAGGCTGGAATTTCTCCCACCCTTCCAAAATATCAGTCATAAACTCCCATGAACTAGATAACTCGTCTGATCTGTTAAAAAGTGTCTGGTCAGATGCAAAAATATCTAACAATAATTTTTGATACGCATCTGTCCCTTTTACTCCAAAATCAGAGTCATAGGAAAATTTCATATTGACCTCACCTAGTGCCACTCTCGTTCCCGGTTTTTTTGCAATTACTCTCATACTAATTCCCTCATCAGGTTGAATTCTAATAGTCAGGACATTTCCAATTTCTGGACATCCATACTCCTTAAAGAGGATATGACATGTTTGTCGAAAAACAAGTGATATTTCTACCACATCCTTTTTCATTTTTTTCCCTGCCCGGGCATAAATTGGAACACCCTTAAAACGTGGAGTATTCAGGAAAAATTTCATAGCAACATATGTCTCAGTCTGTGAATCTGGTGCAATGTCTTCTTCATTTTTATATGAAGCATACTGCCCACGTACCACATTTTTTTCAACTTCAGAAGGTGTAATTTTCTGCAATGATTTTATTGCGTTTGCACGCGCATCACGAACATCTTCCTTCATAAAAGATTTTGGCTGCTCCATTGTCACTGCTGCTATGAGTTGTAATAAATGATTTTGCGCAACATCTCGAAGATTGCCAACACCATCAAAAAATTTTCCTCTTTTTGTGATGCCGTTTTTTTCACTCACCGTTACTTGAATATGATCAACGTACTCTTTATTCCAAACAGGCTCAAAAATTGAATTTGCGAAACGAAACGCAATCATATTCTGAACAGTATCTTTTCCTAAATAATGATCAACTCTAAATATCTGTTTTTCATCAAAAATTGTATCGAGTTTAGCATCTAGCTGTCGTGCTGTTTCAAGATCTCTTCCAAATGGTTTTTCAATAATAATTTTTGTCCACTTATTGCTTCCTTGGCCACATCCCTCGGAAAGCTTTGTCGTGTGGAGATGTTCCAAAATTGGTTCATAATTACTAGGAGGTGTAGCCAAGTAAAAAAGTCTTGTAACACACGCTCCCATTTGTTCATCAATTTTTTCAAGTCTTTTTATCAGGGACAAATATCCTTCTTGATTTTGAAAATCACCCTGTTGATAATAAAGATGCCGACTAAATTCCTCCCATTTCGCATCCTGAACTAAGTTATCAAAATGAACTCGTAAGTTTTCATCACGTAGTTTTCTTCGTGCAAAACCGAAAACAAAAAAATCACTAGGAAGTAATCCTTCTTTAAAAAGTGAAAAAAGAGCAGGAATTAATTTATAGTGTGCGAGATCACCTGTTACCCCAAAGATGACCATGACAAATGGAGACATAAAACACATTATACAAACTCAGGTTTGAATAACAAGAGGTTACTTCGTCGTAAGTAGCAAATAGAAATACGATAAAACAATCAGAACTATAATTATGAGAAGAATTATTGCTAATTTACCTTTTGAGTATCCCAACAGTTGCAGTAATGCTTCAACAGGATGCATATCAAATCTTTTGATCTGTAATAATAATTGTTCGTCTTGCAATTTCGGGTCTTTTGAAAAATCTGCCTGGCACTTCTTCTTCAGGACCATCTTGAAAAACCTGTTCGAGTGCAAATTTCTTATCTTCACCAAAAACGAGGACAACAAAAAGATCTAACATTGAAAGCCCCATGAATGTCATCGTTATCCGTTCTTTAAATGGACCTTTCAAGTCACTAAAAGCTCCAACGAGTGCACCTGGATCATTTGACGTAAAGAGTGGATTTTGGAATGCTTCAATTGTACTTGCCTGTGATTCTTTTCTATTCCCTGCAATACCTGCTGTGTGTCCATCAAGTCCAATTCCAAGTATCCCAATACTCTTTGGAAATCCCGCAAAAAGATATCTTAATGTCATATCATAATTCTTTGCTGTTCCAGCCAAGTCTTGTTGTTCTTCAAGAAGGATTGGATAGAAAGGAACACCTTTCTCAGTTAACATAGGGAGAAGCCCTGTGTCACGAATCATTTTTTCATTGCTTGTATTATGAAATTTACTTCCGTATCTTTCATCAATTAATGCCAACGCACCAGGAAAAAGTTTTTTATCTATTGCGAGGTTTTCATAGAGATCCTTAGGAGTTCTTCCACCGGAAAGATAGAGAACACTCTTTCGATCTGCCAATGGAATGAGTATTTCTTTTGCAATTTTAAATCCTTCATACATGAGTGGGACACGACATACAGTAATTCCTTCTCTATCAACTGTCTGAATATTATGTGTTAAAAGGATATTTTTAACTTCACTAACCATACGCTTTCCTGTATATCATATTTTGATGGGTTTAACTAGCGAGAAAATTAAATGGGAGCTTGAGTAACTTGTGGGTATTTCGCACACGATTCGCTTCCGTTTACGGTTACCATGCATAATGAAAATCCTTGATTATTATCGGTAGGTGTATAAACATATTCATACTCACTCTCTTCAAAAGTAGGCAGATTTTCAACATACCCATTGTCAACTAACTCAATTAATTCAGTTGGAAATTCTCCCTGGTCTGTGTAAAATTGTAAAACTCCTGAGTAAACGTCTGTTTGGATTGCTTCTGGATTGCCAATTCGCTGTTCTTGTCTCTCTTGCATCTGTTGATTAAATAGATCTTGAACTCCAGATATAATTCTTGGGACAGCATAAAAGCTGAGAAGAATAAGGAGTAACAAACCTATCACCGGTATACCAATATAGACTTTCTTATTTCCAGATGGTACTTCTTTCGGAACTTCCACCCCTTTTTTCAGATGCGTATATAAAACATAACCATAGGCTATATAAAATGGACCTGTGAAAAGTGAGATGAGTTCAAAAATTCCGCTACTTGCAGCAGATTGCTCCTCTGAGATCATTCCACTAATAAACCCTATGAGAATAAAAGGAAGATACGCAACTATCCAACGTCCAATATATTGCCAAAATCTTCCACGGATATATTCCCTACTTGTATGAAGAGCCAGTAAATTCTTTTTTTTCTCAAAAATGACAATGAACTGCCCGAGGGAGAACCAAATCGCAAAAAGAAATGCTGGAATAATGAAAAATAATGACGCACCAAAGGTAATGAGTCCTGAAATCGATCCAGTAATGAGAATTGGAAGAATAAATCCCCTTGCCTTTTGGAATGTTTCTTTCAGCCCAATCTTATCTTTTCCACCAGATGCAAGTACCCATGCTCCCTGAAGGAGTGTTGACAGATAAATCATGGCTATTACAAAGAGAATAAAGAGTACTCCGGCAGTCAAAATAAATGGGACTGAATCAAATCTTCCCCCTAAGGCAAAAAATGTAATAACACCAAGTATTCCAACAACAGCAAAAAGTCCAATATAAAGAAGAATTGTGAAAAAGAAAATTCCAGCAAATATCCAGAAGCGCGCTTTATAAATTTCCCAAGCTTCCTTTGCTAACTCTAAAGGACCAGGGAGCTGATGATGTGCCTTGGTAGTCATTTCTCTAAGTCAAGCAGAACAGTAAGGAGTATGTCAATGATAGATATCACAGGAGGAACTGAAATACATCCTTAAAGGTAACGAGAACAATGAGCGATAAGAGAACTGCCATTCCGATAGTGTGTGCCAAAGTCTCAAATTTTGGATTGACTTTTTTCCTCGTAACTCCTTCTATAAGAATAAAGAAAAGTCTTCCTCCATCAAGAGCAGGTATAGGAAGAATATTAAAGACAGCAAGTGAAATAGATAAAATTCCAGCTAAGTTAAGAACTTGTAATACTCTTTCTTTTAGATCTGGTATCTGAACAATAGTTCCAACGAGAGAATAAATACCAACTGGGCCAGCAACTCCTTCACCAATAGGAGCAGCATTTCTTTCCTGAATCGATACTTTGACAAGTTGAGCCATTAAATTAAAGTTATAACTCATGAGGTTATATGGATGGATAAATCCTGAGAAAACTTTCTGAATTGGAGAATCATATGAAAGAACTGCTGTGCGAGACTCAAAAAGTCCGACACCAAGCGCACCTTGATTTTTCCCTGGATTGACCCGAGGTGTAACTTTTTTCGTCACAACTTTTTGTGTTTCAGGACTTCTCATGACAAGAGTCACTTCTTTTCCCTGCTGTTTTTTAACGATATCTGAGAATTCACTTGTACTTTCAATAGGCTCATTATTTAGCTTCAGAACTTGAACAAATTCAGGAACTCCCGCTTTTTCGGCTGGGGATCCTTTCTCAATACTGGAAATATACACATCACTTCTGATCGTATCATTTACTCCTTTAAAATCATGTTCTCCGAGAAGCGGTAATTCCGTCTTAAAATTTGAAAGACCGAGGAATGCATAATAAATCACAACAGCAAGGAGGGTATTCATGACGACACCTGCAGTTACGACTGCTGCTCTCTGATGAACTGGACGTGCAAAAAATGCCCGCTTTTTATCTTTTCCTTTTATCTTTTCACTTGGGTCTGAAAGATCAACTCTTCCCCCACCTGCTTCATCTTCACCAAATAATTTAACAAATCCTCCAATTGGTAAAAGATTTATTGAGTAAAGCGTCTCGCCAATTTTCTTTCCCCAGACACGCGGAGGAAATCCATAACCAAATTCTTCAACTTTAATTCCTAATTTTTTTGCAACGATATAATGCCCAAATTCATGTATGAGAACTAATACTGAAAGAATAAGGAGAAATACAAGAAGTGTAACGATCATAGAGGTTTGATTATAACATGGAAAAAAGAAGTAGCAATCCTCCTACTAAATCTGGAGAAGTTCTTCTTCTTTTTGTTTGCCGATTGAGTCAATTGTTGTCATTGTATCATCTATAATTTTTTGGATATCTTTCTCAAAACGTGTTGCATCATCATCTGAGATACTCTTGTCATTATGTTGTTTCTTCACATCATTCATTGCTTCTTGCCGTGCTTGACGCACCATTATACGACCATTTTCTAATTTTTGTTTCATCATCTTGATGAGTTCTTCGCGTCTCTCTTGTGACAATGGAGGAATATTAATTCTAAGCACCTGTCCATCATCGACTGGGTTAAGTCCAGTTCCTGCCTCCATTATTCCTTTTCGAATATCATCGCGTGTTGAAGGATCAAAAGGTGAGATAACAAGTGTCTGAGGATCACTAGCTGAGATAGTCGCTAATTCTAAAACACGAAGCTTCGTAGTTCCTCCATATGTGACGATGGAGATATTTTCAACAAGACCTGAATTCGCCCGTCCTGTACGAATAGTACTGACATCACTCTTAATTAGATCTAATACTTTTTGAATTTGACTTCTTAGGCCGTTAATTGCTTCCATACGGTTATTATAAAGATGAGGGTTAAAAAAGCAACAGGCGATTAGATCGCAAGCCGCTTGAATTCACGAACTGTAATGTTTTCTCCAATTTTACCAATGACACTCTTAATTACTTGCTCAATTGTCTGGCCAGCATCCCGAATATATTCCTGCTTGAGGAGCTCATCAACTGACTCTGGATTCATCGCTGCGATGTGAAGAGCTAATTCTTTAGCAAGTGCTTTAAATTCATCTGTTTTTGCTACAAAATCTGTTTCACACTGAAGAACAACAAGAACTCCTACCTTTGCACCATTATGAATGTATGCCTCAACAATTCCCTGTGATGTTTCACGATCTGATTTCTTTTCAGCTTTTTCCAATCCACGCTTCTTGAGCCAATCTTTTGCCTGATCATAATTGTTATCAGTTTCCTCAAGTGCCATTCGGCAATCAGCGATAGATGCTGATGTTTCAGCTCGGAGTTTTTTCAGTAGATCAATATTTGCTTGTGCCATAAAAGTATTATATCGCTATTTTGAAGTTTTTTTTGTAGTCTTCTTCACTTTTTTCTCAGTTGCAACTTCTGCTGATTTGACATCTTTTTCCATTTCCTTCTCTTTTTCCATCTTTTCATCAATCTCAACAGATGCTTCTGCTACTTCTTTTGAGACTTCTGCTTTTTTTGCTTTTGGAGCTGCCTTTTTCTGATCTTTCTCAGACTCTTCTGGCTGTCCAGCTGACTTTCTACCTTCAATCCATGCATCAACAATGTGATCAACAATGAGTTTGACAGATCCAGCCGCATCATCATTTGCAGGAATTGGGTAATCAATTATTGTTGGGTCTGCATTGGTATCTGTAATTCCAATTGTTGTAACATTAGTTGCAATTGCTTCACGAACTGCTAAATTCTCTTTATGAGTATCGATAATAAATACTGCCTGTGGAGTTGAAGGCATATCCAAAACTCCCCAGTAAAATGACTCAAGTTTTACTCTCTCTCGTTCCATAAGTGCAATTTCTTTCTTTTTGAATCGAGCTTTTTCACTTGGAGTATTCATGAATTTATTAAGATCATTGAGTCTTTTAAAATTCTTTGAAACTTCTTGAAAATTTGTGAGGATTCCACCGATCCATCTATTAGTGACAAAATAAAGTCCGTCTACGCCAGCTTCTTTTACTCGTGCTGCATTTTCTTTGACAACTGGCTCAGCTTGACGTTTTGCACCAAGAATGATCATTGATCCACCTTTTTTAGCTAGATTACGAACAAAAAGTGCTGCTTCATCAAGACCTTCTTTTGTTTTACCAAGGTCGATAATGTGAATATTGTCACGAGACTCAAATACGTACTCGCGCGCTTTGGGGTTTTGTCTTGTTACCTGGTGTCCAAAATGACATCCAGCTTCCAATAATTCTTCTAGAGATACTTCTCGCATAATGTGTCCTTTATTCCTCCATCCGATCATGTAGTTGGCAAGGACATCTATCGGATGTGTGTGATGAATGTATTATACAAAATGTGCTCTCTTTACGCAACAGCCACAATAATTCATAAATTTCATGTAATATGGAATTATGAAAAAAATAATTACTTCTTTTAAAAAAGCTAATATTACTCTCACAATTTTTATTCTGCTCAGTTTGGGGACTCTCGTTGTCGGGACAAAAGTTGTACTAGCGTACCTACCAACTATTCAATATTTTTTGAATATTAATTCGAAGCCTTCATCACAAGAAGCGAGAATTTTAGAAAAAATGGGGAAAAAGCTCTCCGAAACTGAAAATAAAAATCTTTTTAATGATGTAAAAAACTCAAGTAGAAATTATCCCTACCTAGAAATTGCTAAATGTATACCTCGTCCTCGCATTATGCACATTGAAGCTAATACTTACCTTTTGGTTCACAATGCTGATAATCAAATCAGACATATATCTTTTGGCCCTGATAAAAAGTATGCTATTTACCCCGGTGAAACAAAAGGAATTCTTTTGAACTTTTTCCCACATATCCCAGCATATATTGCTTATGGCTGCGACTCTCATCCAAACGCAGTCGGAATTATTTACGCAACATCTCCCATTTCAATATTACAGTAGAGAGCTGCATGAACTATTGAGATAATCTTTAGGTACTTTTGAACAAAGTTGAGTTAGCTCAGATAGATTTAATACGTAAGCTTTGAACTGGCGTTGAAGCATATCATAACATGCTGCAGGAGCGTCTTCTGGCAATGAATCACATAACTTAAATGGCAAAACCCTATCCCCCATGGAAAAGAATGAATTTGCAATACTTATGACACACTGACTCTTCCATCCAACTGGCATTCTGTCACATGAGATATACACCTTCTCCAAATTTCCATTCACCATAGGAACAATTTGACGAGCGACAGAATCAAAACATGTCTCTCTATACTCAATATTCTTTACCTCTGAGCACATTTTACCGATACCTACCAAATCACCTGGCCTTATATCTTTAAACACCATTTGTGGTTGATTGGACCAGCATGCTTTTCGATATTTTTCATCAATACGTGAGTCATAACATGGATAGGTAGGATCGTCCATTTTTATCCACTTATCAGGAGATGGCTGACCATTATTGTGAACCGCCCAATTGTTCTCCATAAATGCGCCGTCATAACAATTATAAGCAGTGAAATCTTTTGATAATGTTGCAACTGTATCGCAGTCTTTCAATGCTTGAGGTAAATTCGCATAGTCTCGCCACGCCAAAAGACCATGACCAATTGCATGTGAGCATTGAGTGGCTGTTGCCTCACTAATATTTTGACACTCTTTCATTATTGAGTCGAGCTGGTCCATGCCATGTTCTCCAATGGAACGAATGAGAAACCCATGATAACAAGAAGAAAGGAAATAATCTTTACAATAGATCATCCCTTTTTCTTTAAACTTTTCGTACAGCCAGTCACCGGCAGTATGATTGAGAAGATGTGCTGTCCCATCAAAAGGAATTCCTGAATGCTGTAACTCCTCTTGTGCCTGGACTGGTCCTACCCGCTCCATAAGCTGACGATACAGTGTCTCTTTAACCTTCATCACCTGGGTTTCTTTTATGCCTTGAATTTCTTTTGCATATGCAGAACTTACTGGAGTTGACTGAGGCTTACTGGATGGGAAAAAAGACTTAACTATAAAACCGATAAGGACAATATTAATGACAATAAGAAGACTTACAGCTGCGAGTCTTTTCCCTCTCTTTTTTTTTAAAATTGCTGCAAGTGATTTATACATGTCCTATCCCATGTTATTATAACTCTAATGCGGATTAAAATAAAAAAGCATCTTCTACTCCAAGCACTCATCGCTATTACTTTTATAAATGTTCTTGTCATTTCTTTTCTGCTCATTAATCCACTAAAAGAACAAGTTATTGTCATGAATAAGGATGGATTTTCGCCTGATACACTTCGGGTAGCTCAAAATACCAAAGTCGTTTTTGTCAATAAAGACTCAACAGACAGATGGCCGGCAAGTAATATTCATCCAACACACGATGAGTACCCTGAATTTGATCCTCAACGACCTTTAAGACCATATGAGGAGTGGGAATTTTATCCTGAAAAAATTGGTACCTGGCAATTTCATGATCATCTCCTTCCTCATAAAAAAGGAACAATTATCGTTACTTCACCCTCCTTTATTCAGCAATTTTTTCAAAGATTTCAGAACAAACCTGCAAAAAAAAGTCTCGCTAATCGTAAAAATGATCTCAATATAAAAAATAATGAACAAAATACACAAACATATAATCAAATGAGAGAAATTGCAAAAAATGAAGGGACTCAAGCTGTCTGGCAATTCGTCCTCACGACATATGGAGACCAAGATGGTACTCAAGGATCTATTCATGACATTGCTCACTTTGCGGGCAAACTCATTTATGAGAAAGATGGACTCTCAGGCATTTCTATCTGTACTCCTGTCTTTGCATTTGGCTGTTACCATGGACTCCTTGATACTGCATTTTCCAAAAATCTCGACCAGCTAGATGAAGCTGAAAAAGCATGCGCTACACTTGGGGGGAATAAATCGGGTCCATACAATGCCTGTGTTCACGGTATAGGTCATGGAGTTGCTAGTTATCATAAATCTAAAGACCTTAAGGCTGCTCTGTCTTCCTGTGAAAAAATGGTAAAAGAGGCACAGTACTCGTGTTTCGACGGTGTCTTCATGGAATTTGACCGTGAAGCTCCAAGTTCATACTATAAAAAAGATGATCCCCTCTCTCCTTGCAACACTCTTGACGTTAAATACCAATATCCGTGTGGTCGCAATCAAGTAAGTGTCATGACCAACCGTCACAAATTATCTTTTAACGAAATTGTAAAAGTATGTGCAGCATCTTCACAAAGAGACCTGAAAAATGCATGTTTTGTCGCACTGGGATTTCAAACTGTCTATCAGTCCGTCGGTGATACAGAAAAAATAAAAAGTATGTGTCTATCACCCAAAAATAATGACTTTGCTAGCCAATGTCTTTCAGCCGCAGCGGGCGAACTCATGTTTCAAAATATGGATAACTGGCAAAATAAATATCTTGAGCTTTGTAACGCATTGTCCGGAGAAAACAATCAAAAATGTCTCGATTATACGAATATGATAAGAAAAGAATATAATCTGTAATACTACTTGATATATTTTTCTCTTAACTTTACGATTAAGTTATGTCTTCTTCATTTTCTAACCTGATTCATACAGAAGTAAAATCACATTTTCTTTTTGAAAGCTTAATTTATACTCAAATAATACTTTAATCCTACAAAATTATTTAACTCTAGGATAACTACGAGTTAGGTTTTTGCCCAAAATTTTTGATACTTTTGAACTTAATTGTCATTTTTTCTTACATATTTTTACCTTGACATTAAAAAACAGCTCTGATATTATAAGATGCAAGGATATTGATATAGTATATCTTTATCATTGTATATGTCAGAAAGAGACAGTTCATATAATTCTCCTCTTCAGGAAGCTTTTTCCCAACGTCTTTCCCGACGAAAATTTATCCGTCAAAGTGCACTCGCCTTAGGTTCTCTAGCTGCGGGAACACTTCTTAGAACACATGAATCATCTGCAGCAAATGCATTTGATGGAGGTGTAGAAGATGCAGTGCCAATCTACAATCTTGATAGACTTTTTAATGGAGAAATAAAAAGACCTGAAGATTTGAAGCATTTCTTGCAAACTAGGTTAATCCCACCTGATGCTAGGCTAGCGGAGAGAGCTCACACACCAATTAATGATTTCACCTTAAATCCTGATAAAGAACTTTTTGCAAATCTTGAAGGATATAAAAGTCCTAAAAATAGACTCGATAAAGCTGTTCTTAAATTTTTTGCATTAGCAGAAGGAGTACGTAGTGATACTGAAACAATGGCTGAAATGGAAATAGAAACAGTTGAGGATAGACTTGCTACTCCTGTAGGTGAAAGAGAACCCTATGCAGGTCTTCCAGAAGCAGTGCCAGAGGAAAGAATTCTTGAATTACTTGCAGATCCTGATTATCGTATTCCACTCTTTGCATATAAAGAAGGAGAGATTGATCCAAAAAAGTATGAAAAGTTCGATATTGATCCACATGTTGGAATTGAAATTGAATTGCTTGATGATAGACCAGAGAGAAAACCTATGATTGGATTATACGCTAACTATGGATTTACCCCCACTGTCATTGAACATCAGGTAATTCAGGACGGGGAACAAGATACAAGATATGGTTTACGCATTGGGTTATTTTCAAATGACTATAAATTTCCAGGTAGTCCAGCTCAATCTCCTCAAGAAGAAGCAGATGGTTTATATTCAATTTTACTTTACCAATACATGGAATCATCCATATATGTAACCCCTCCACTTATGCAATTTTATAATAGTACAAACGGAGAAAATACATATTGGGCTAAAAGACAAGAATCTCAGGGTTACGTTTTCTATCCAGATATTATAGAGCAAATTGGTGGTCCTTTAAATGAAAATGGAAGTTTCAATTCAGCTCCTGTACTTCATATTGATTCACCAAACCTCTAATTAGCTTCTTGCATACAACTAAAAAAAATATAGAATAGAATAGGTATGCAATTAAAGAGAAAATACCTATATTTATTAATTTTTATTCTATTTCTAATTTCAATAATTTTAATTGGATTAGTTTATCTCAAGAACAATACGTTGATACATATTAAAAACTCTGATCAAAATATCACTGTATTTTATAAAAAAACAGAATATCTTAATAAATTATTAACTTCTTGGGGGATAGTAACTAATAATAAAAACTCAATTCAAAAAATAAACATTACTTTCACTTCCCAACCTCAAGCAGAGTATGTTGTCAAAGATATTGTTACAAAAGAGACATATCAGAGTTTAAGTTGGAATGAAACAGACAATGAATATAATATTATAATTAACTTAGAAAGTTCTTATCATAATAAACTATCAGAAAGAGATCTATCATTAAATGCAAATGGATCTGTAGTTAAGGCTTTGTACTATTTATCACATTCTGAAAATGCAAAATCTCAAAAAATACCCACAGAACTTTTAAAGGTTTATAGTGACTTTACAAAAATCAAAGAACTTCCTTTTACTGCAATTTTCAATAAGAGTAAATGAAATTAAATTCACTAATATATAAACTTTCTTTAGTAATATTATTTCTACTATTTTCTTTTGTTTTAAATTCTAAATCAACATATGCTCAGTCCTGTAGTGGTTGGGTTGTATGTTGTTTGGCTTGGCAAGAAGGGGGATGCTTCGTAAATGGGACTGGAACTGACATAGCTAATCCTCCTGTCCCATGTAATCCTCTTCAAAATCCTGGAAATTGTACGTGCAATGAGGGATCATGTTACTCTGCAACGAGTACCTATTGCGATGCCTCCTGCGGAGCTGGGGCATGTGATGCCAGTATTCCAGGGCATGTAAGTAATTGTTCCTGGTCTGGAGGATATGGCTCAAATCCTGGATACGGTTCAAATCCATCATATTCTTATCCATACCCATATCCTTACCCCTATCCATATCCTTATCCCTATCCCTATCCTGCGCCTGCTGATTTTCATGTTCAGTCTTTCTATACTGCAGATGTAGATGGCAATAGGAGTTATAACTTCGCTGAAGGGGAAAATATTTACTGGTATGCTCGAATTCGCAATGATGGCGAACTTTATCCAGAATCATCTAATGATCGAATTTATACTAACTTCTATCAAAACCAACCAAATCCAATGGGCATCACTTCCAATCACACCTCTATTTATATCGACACGAACGACAACTGGGCTCCTGAAACAAATAGAACATTTGCTTCCTATCCTGACGGAGAAAATAGAGGTTCATATGAAGGAGCATTTAGCTTTGAGCGAATTGGCGGCCAAACGAATAATGGACTTCCCCTCTATGCGAGAATCTTTGTAGATCACGACAATAGAGTTGATGAGCCATCAGGACATAATACCGATGAAAATCAAGCTACTTTCCGCTATACCGTTGGAGATACACCCGATCTCCAAATAACAGATTTCCATCTTCGAGATAGTAATGGTGAAGAGACAAATCGCTTTGCCCCAGGGCAAAGAATATACACCAAGCTCACCTACTACAATTATGGTGGAACAACTGCTTTTAACAGAGACCCAGATGATCCATATATTTATACAGCTTTTTATAGAAGTCGGGAAAACCCTGTTGCAGAAGACACTGCTTCTAGTGCCAACATGTATATTCGTGGAAATGAACTTGATCCAAATGACGGTGACACCTTTTATTGCAAACCTGATCCAGGAAATAAATGTAGTCGGTTTACTGCTGATGATTACTGGACAGTAGATGAGGCAGGAAGATATACTGCTCGCGCATATGTTAACTACAATGATGATGTTGTTGAAGGGCCGAAAAGTAACAATCAAGCAACGTATGAATATTCCGTAGGCCGAGTAATATCAGGTTACGTATACAGTGATACAAACGAGAGTGGAACGAAAGCAACAAGTGAACCAGGACTAGCCAACATTCGAGTAACTCTCTACAGGAAAGCTGCAAATGGACAATACACAACTCGTATAGGGTCTACACGAACTGATAATGATGGATTTTATGACTTTGATGCGCTTGAGGATAATGATTATCGTGTATTTATAGACACTCCAGACCAACCAGCAAATTATGCATTTACTACACCAACAGAGTATGAAGTAACGTTACCTCCAAATACCAGACGTGATTTTGGACTTCTCGAAAATACCTTTACGATTTCAGGGAATATATTCTTAGATCAAAATACCAATCGTGTCAAAGATGGAGAAGAAGCAAATGCGACAAATATAAGTAGCACGAGCATCACGATTGATGGTTCAAATACCGGTGTTACTCTTAATAGTGACGGAAGTTATATTATCCAAAATGTAAGTTATGGTACACACACTATTCGATTTAGCCCACTTCCATCTGGTTATTTTATTACCCATCCTCGCTCAACTACTCCTCCCTCATATACGGTAACAGTTGGTAATTCTTGTGCACCCTCCCCACTCAATCCAGGTGGAACATGTAGCGATAGAAATATCATCAATCTTAATTTTGGAATAAAAGAAGGAGAGCCATGGATCCAGGCATATGGACTTGATATCCGATTTGATGGAGGAATAAATAATCCTCTTCCTGCTTCACCTAATGCAGCTTGTGGAGGTGCGTATACCATTATTGCCGGAAGTGGTAGCACACCTGGGGTTGGATATACGGGTAGTGTTAGTCCAGACTTTGGACTTGGTGCAATTTCAGCATTAAATAGAATTGTTGGAGGAACAACATACCCCGAAGTATTTACCCCTCTCTCAACAAATGTAATTCGAACATCATATGGGTATTTAAAGAGTACAATGAGGCAGTCTAATATTTCATCCTCTCCTCTTCCAAATGTCTGTTCTGGTGGGATATCAGACTGTAGCCTGACCGGCAGTCTTCCAAGTGGTATTTATGAAGCATCAACGAGCGCAACACTTAATGGATTTACCGTTGGAGCTGACCGGGATATAATTCTTATCATCAATGGCGACATTCTTATAAGAGGTGCTATTGATGTTCCAACAACTTCCACACTTACCGTTATATCTTCTGGAAGTATTCGTGTTGCAAGCACTGTGGGAACAACAGCCTCTTGCCCTGCTCCCAGCAATGGAACGACAGCAAATGGAACACTTGAAGGATTTTATAGCGCAGATCTCAACTTCACACTTGATACCGGTGCTGACTGTTCAGCTAGTACATCAGATCTCCAGCTCAATATGCAAGGGAGTGTTGTAGTGAATGCGGCAAAAAGAGGTGGAGACTTTATTAACAATCGCACACTTTGTACCGACAATACTCAATATCCATCCTTTACCATTCGAGAAAGACCTGACTTTATCTTGAATGCACCAGATATTATCAAAACTCAAAGCTTTATTTGGCAGGAGGTCGCACCATAAAGATGTATGAAGACAGTAACTCCACTTTTAACTGCTACTCGCTCTCACTTGTTATTAAGTAGTTTTTTTCTCCTCCTAATTGCTTTATTCATTGCCACTTTTTTTTCTTATCGTAGTTTTAGTCCAACTATAAATAAATTTCTGGGACTCCATAAAGATCAACAAATCGTAGAACATATTAATAAATTCACATCACTCAAAACACCCGAACAATACCAAGAATATAATAAGCAAACAGAAAAAATTGCTGTTTCAGCGCCTTATCTGGATATTACATCCTGCTCACCTTCACCTCAAATTCTCAAAGTTAAGGCAAATACTCTACTTGTTGTTAAAAATAGTTCAACAAAAGAACATCTGATTACATTAAATGAAAAGAGTGCATATTCTATTGGACCACATAAAAACACCTCAATTCTTCTTAATACATACCCTGTTGTTCCAGGATCGTATTTGTATCATTGTGACCAAAATTTAAATGTTGGAATGATATTTGTGCAACTGTAACAGATATCATTGACAGAGAAAAACCACAGCAGTATAGTGCAAACAAGTATGTCAGAAAGAGAAACACCGAGGAGAATTTCATCAGCAATTAGCGAAGGGAAAATGACGAGACGTCGATTTCTCCAAGGTGCACTTGTAGGCGCTTCCATGCTTCTGCCTGATACAATGCTACCCCACACTACCACTGCTGAAGACACACCCACTGATGAACAAGTTCTCAATCTGGATCTGTTATTTAAAGGCGAAATCAATCGACCTGAAGATATGAAATATTTTCTGCAGACTCGACTCCTTCCTCCGGATGAAAGACTTGCAAAAAGAAGTCAAACTCCCATAACAGGATTGACATTAAATCCAGATAAAGAGATTTTTGAGAATTTGGAAGGATATAAAAGTCCTAAAAATAGACTCGATAAAGCAGTCTTAAAAGCTATTGCTCTTCTTGAAAGTGTGCGAGGTGACACAGAGGCAATGACAGATATGAAAATTGAGACTGTTAATGATAGGCTTGCCAGTCCAGTTGGTCAACGTGAAACAACGGGTGCTTATCTACCCGAACCAGTACCAGAAGAAAGAATTCTTGAACTGATGAGTGATCCGGAGTATCGTCTTCCCATCATGGGATATCCTGAGGGAGAATTTGATCCTGATAAATACAAACGATTTGATATTGATCCTCATCTTGGAATTGAAATTGAAATCCTAGATGATAGACCAGAACACAAACCGAAAGTTGGCATTTTTGGTTCGTATGGCTTTACCCCAACTGTTGTAGAACATGCTGTCAGACATCAGAACAAAACAGAACAAAGATATGGACTAAGAATAGGTCTTTTCGCCAATGACACCAGATTTATTGGAAGTGATTTTTTTGACCCCCAGGGAGAAGCTGATGCACTCTACTCAATGCTATTAAATCAATATATTGAAAGAATATCATTCATTACTCCTCCTCTCATGACATATTACAGTAGTGTTAACGAGCAAAATCCTTACTGGACAAAATTAATGCAGTCTCCAGGATTTGTCTATTATCCTGAGATTGCTACACTAACAAATGGCCCACACAGTGCAGACAATAGACATACAACAGCTCCTGTACTCCATATTGTCTCTCCTACCTTATAAATAGTGTCGCTCATCATTGACACCTGCGAAAAGAAAAAAATAGAATGAATAAGATATGCTTATTAAGAAAAAATATATTTATCTTCTTCTTTCCTTTTTCTTATTAAGTATTTCTTTGATCTTAGGAATATTCATTTCAAGAAAAAATACATTTATTCAACTTCATGATAAAGATGTTAACTTCTCTTTTTCGTATACTGAAACTGATCTTTTTAAAAGTTATCTTCAGCAATGGAAGATAAGAGAAAATGGAAAGAGTTCTCCTACACGAGTAAGTATTACATTTACGACTTCGCCACAAGCCAGTTATGTTATGCGTGATTATGTCACAAAAGAAATGATTCAAAGTTATTCATGGAAAAAAAATAAGAATTCTATCATCATTGTTATTCATCTTGATCCCAAATATCACACAAAACTAAATGAACGTGATCTTTCATTAAGTGCAAACGCAGCAGTACTCAAAGCTCTCTATTTTCTCTCTCACCCAGAACAAACAAAAGTGGATGTCATTCCCAAAGAACTTATGGATGTCTATTCAAAATTTCAAAAAGAAAAAATAATCCCAATACAAGTTGGAAAAAATAATTAATATGAAGAGATACCTATCATTTATTTCTCTTTTTTCTATTATCATTTTTATTCCTCTAATCCTTTCCCCTTCTCGCATTTCTGCACAAACATGCAATGGATATGTCGTCTGTTGTCTCGCTTGGATGGAGGGGGGCTGTTTTGTCAATGGAACGGGAACTTCAATTTCCAATCCACCTATATCATGCAATCCAGCTATTCGTTCTGACTGTACCTGCAATTCGGGATCTTGTTATTCAGCAACGACGACTTATTGTGATGCAGCTTGTGGTGTTGGAAATTGTGATGGAAATATTCCAGGCCATATTAGTGCATGTTACTGGTCGGGTGGTGGTGATACGGGAGGTGGAGATCCACCTCCACCTCCACCTCCACCTCCACCACCACCTCCGCCACCACCTCCACCTTCTGATTTGGTGGTAAATGATTTTTATGTCACAGATGCAAACGGCGGAAAAAGCTACAACTTTGCTGAAGGTGAAAGAATTTACTGGTATACGAGAGTAACGAATGATGGAACTTATTACTACCAGACAGAACCAGGACGTGTTGAGATGAATCTTTATCAAAATCAGCAAAGTATTCCGGGTGTTACTCCGGATAACACGTCTATATACATTTCTACTGACGGAACGACCTGGGAGCCTGGGTTGACTCGAGCATTTGGCTCGTATGCAGATGGTACCAATAGACAAGATTTTGAAAATGCATATAGTTTTACAAGGACTGGTGGCCAAACAAATGAAGGCAAACCTCTCTTCGCAAGACTCGTTGTTGATCCGGCTGACGAGATCCCATCATATAGAGATGAAACAAGAAATAACAATCATGCTGTCTTCAGATACACAGTTGGAGATACTCCAGATTTAACTATCACTGACTTTGAACTGAGAGATAGTGATGGAAATCCCAAAACAAAATTTAATCCAGGACAACGAATTTATCCCAAATTTACCTATTACAACTATGGAGGAACTACAGCCTTCTCTCGCGATATAAATGATCCACACATTTATTCTGTAATTTATAGTGACAAAGAAAATTCAGTTGCTATTGGCACACAAAGTGATGTCGATATATCAATTCAAGCACCAGAACTTGATAAAGATGACGGAGATGCATTCTGGTGTGTCCCCTCCCCTTCCAATAAATGTGAGATGTTTCGTGATAAAACATATTGGCAAATGAATACACCTGGACGATATGTTGCTCGTGTTTTTGTTAACTATGATAACAATGTCGTTGAAGGAGGTAATCGCACCAACAACCAAATGACTATTGAGTATTCTGTAGGAAGAATTATATCTGGATATGTTTATCTTGATGCAAATGAAAGTGGTGGGAATAAAGGATCAACTGAGGATGGAATTTCTGGAGTTCGGGTAACACTCTATCGAAAAGCTAGTGATGGAACATACAGCCGACGAATTGGATCAACTCGTACTAATAATGAAGGTTTTTATGAATTTGATGCACTTGAAGATAATGATTATAGAGTATTTATTGACGACCCCGACCGCCCTGAAAATTATACGTTCACTACAGCAACAGAATACCGTGTTACCGTTCCACCAAATATAAGGCGCGACTTTGGACTTCTGGAAGATAATTACACAATCTCTGGGAATACTTTTATTGACGCGAATGGAAATAAAATTAAAGAGACAGAAGAAGAACTTTTCACTGATGCTCCATCCGGAAGTATTCAAGTTGATGGATCCACTTCAAATGTCTTGCTACAAAATGGGGTTTATACAATCTCCAAACTTTCTCGTGGACAACATATTGTCCGCTTCACGGGACTTCCTCAAGGATATTCTATGACACATCCGCTCGTTACTATTCCACCATCATTTACCGTCACAGTTGGAAGCAGTTGTACCCCATCATCCTCAACGCCTGGTGGTACATGCACTGATGCTGGTAATATCGACAATCTCAATTTCGGATTTAAACAAGGAGAGCCCTGGATTCAAATCTATGGCCTTGATATTCGATTTGATAACGCAATTTCAAATCCAGTTCCTTCATCACCTAATGCAACTTGTGGTGGCGCATATACTCTTGCAGTTGGTAATACAGGAACTCATGGTGTACTGTATACAGGAAATGCTCCTTCTTCTAGTGGACTTGGAAATATATCAGAAAATAATTGGGTAGTTGGCGGAACACAATTTCCTGAACTTTTCTCTCCTCTTTCAAATAACATTATCAAGACGTCTTATGGATATGTTCAATCAGTTCTTAAACAATCTAATATTACTCCAACAGATCTCACATCAATATGCGAAAATCTCGCTGACTGTTCACTCCCCACAACATTAGAAAATGGAGTTTATCATGCAGAAAAAGATCTTCTGCTTCGCGCTTTTACTGCATCACCAAATAGAGATTTAGTGCTTCTCATCAAGGGTGATCTCCTTATAACAGGACCAATTAATATTCCTACTTCATCAACTTTCACTGTTATTACATCAGGAAGTATCAGAGTTGATAGTACAGTTGGAAGTACAGCTTCTTGTCCGGCTCCTGAGGCAGGAAGAGTTGAAGGATTTTACAGTGCAGACTCCAACTTTACTCTCGAGTCAGCGTCAGATTGTACCCTCAACTCCCCTGATCTTCAATTGAATATGGAAGGAAGTATTGTTGTAAATGCAGGTAAAAAAGGTGGCAATTTTATTAACAAAAGAGATTTATGCACGAGTAATTCAAGCTATCCTGTATTCACTATAAAAGGAAGACCAGATTTCGTCCTGAACGCTCCGGATATTATCAAAACTCAAAGTTTTATTTGGCAAGAAGTCGCTCCATAGCAACATTCTGAACCAAATTTAAGTTATCGAGATTTGATGAAACATAAATTGCTTCCTCTGGTGTAGCTTCACCTTTTCGAGCATTTTCAACACTTGCATCAAAAAGAACTTGACTAAAAGGTAATTTTTTTATTTCCTGAAGGACTTCCTTTCTTCTTTTCTTCCTCTCTCTTCTCCATATCTTCTGTGGCACTTCTAATCTTCTCTCTCCATTGAGAGCCCAACCTGTTTTTTCCTGATTCATTGAGTGGTGTGCAAGGGGGCTCTGTGAACGCATCACTATTCTTCTCTCATGATCTATTCTGCTGCTCATTCGAAGTATTCTAACAAAAAAACATAAATTATGGTAAGGGGTATTTTGAAGTAAGTGCTTTTACTTCTTTTGCAATTGCAAGAAGCTTTTTATTCTTCCAGATATCTTTTTTGTATTGTTTCCAGAAAGCAGATCTTGCTTCTTTTTCTACTGGGAATTGATGTACCTTTACCTCTTCGACAACTTCATTTATCCAGTTGGCAATCTTGACCATTTCTCGCTCCTTCATTCCTCGAGTTGTAATCGCAGGTGTACCAAGTCGAATACCTGATGGATAAAAAGGAGGCATCGTATCACGAGGTACAGAATTTTTGTTAACAACAATATTCGCAACTTCAAGGGCAAGAGCAACAACAGCACCATTAGTATTTTTATTTCGGAGATCAAGAAGAAGAAGATGGTTGTCTGTTCCTCCACTTATTATTTCAAATCCATGCGCCTGTAACTTTTCAGCTAATTTTTTCGCATTCTTGACGACCTGTTCCCCATATTTTTTAAACTTTGCAGTAGATGCTTCTTTGAGGGCAACAGCAATAGCTGCTGTTTGATTATCATGTGGACCACCTTGGAGTCCAGGAAATACTGCTTTATCAATTTTATCTGCAAGATCAGGATCTTTTTTAAGTCCTTTTTCAGTAACGAAGAGTATTGCGCCTCTTGGACCACGAAGTGTTTTGTGAGTTGTTGTCATAAAGGTGTGAGCGTAAGGAGCAGGACTTGGATGGACACCCGCTGCAACAAGTCCTGAAATATGACTAATATCCGCGTGAAGATATGCACCAACTTTATCCGCAATTTTTGCAAACTTTTTAAAATCAATGACTCGAGAGTATGCAGTTGTTCCACAAATAATGAGCTTTGGCTTTTCTTTTTCTGCCAACTTCTCAATTGCATCATAATCTAATAACCCGTCGTCCCCTAATTCATACTGAACAGATTTAAAATATTTTCCGGTAATGGAGACTTCAGCTCCATGTGTAAGATGTCCTCCGAAAGCAAGAGAAAATCCCATAACTTTATCACCAGGATTCATAAGCGCTAAATAAACAGCTAAATTTGCAGGACTCCCAGAATATGGTTGAACATTCACATGAGGTACGTGGAATAATTCTTTTGCGCGTTCTTCAGCTAAAAGTTCGACACTATCAATATATGCATTGCCTTGATAGTATCTTTTCTTTGCATATCCTTCAGAATATTTATTATTGAGGACATTTCCTAATGCTTCAAGAACTGCTTGTGATGTGTAATTTTCAGAGGGAATCATTTCGAGGACTTCTTTTTGACGTTTTTCCTCGCTCTTAATAAGTTCATGAATTTGGGGATCAGTAATTTTGAGATGTTTCATCGAACATTATCAGTATACAACTCGTCGATTAGATCGACAAGATAACAAAATACATCAATTCTTACGTTCTATCAAAGACAATATGTGGAAGATTTTCCTTCTGTGTTGCTGCTGATACAAGACCAAACCTAGTCTTTTCATAATATTCTTCAAGTGTATGTGCCCCAACATATGACATAGAGCTTCGAAGCCCACCACTTATATCACGGACGACATGTTCTACAGGTCCAATAGCATCAACAAGTGTTTTAATTCCTTCAGCAGTTCTATGATCTGTAAGTGGAATATCATAGGTATTCATATAATCTGATGACGCCTGTCCCCTCACAACTTTTTTCCTTTTACCTTTATCCTCAACTATCTCACCAGGTGTCTCATCAGTTCCTCCGAACATAGATCCGATCATTACCATTTCTGCTCCTGCAGCTAAAGCTTTCCCTACATCTCCTGGAGATTTTATTCCACCATCAGCAATAACATAAATACCTGTCTCCGTTGTTTCAAAAACAGCTGAAAGTTGTGGTACTCCAATTCCTGTTTTTACTCGGGTTGTACAAAGTCCACCACCACCAATACCCACTCTAGCTATATCAATTCCATACCTTTGATAATCTTCAGCTTGTTCAAAGGTGGCAATATTCCCAGCAACTATTGTTAAGTCCAATTTATCTTTTATTTCATGAGCTAAATTCTTAACAGCGGTAGTTCCTCCATTCGCGACATCAAGAAGCACCATCTGCGCTCCTCTTTCTTTAAGCATTTTTGCATGTTCAAATCCCCCAATCCCTTCCCGCCCAGGCTTGAGACCAACTGAATAGAGACATGGGATATTATTCTCTGAATATTGCTCGCACAAGTCCAAACTATCTTGAACATGACCTCGAGGAAGCGCCCCTATTCCACCGAGCTCGGCCATTTTCCTGACCATTTCATCACCAGTTATTGTGTCCATTGGTGCAGTTACTATTGGAAGAGATAAGCTATACGGTCCGAAACATACACTGGTGTCAACATTTTTTCTTGACTCAACTTCTGAATTTCGAGGCATGATGAGAACATCATCATATGTAAGACTCATTGCTTGAGGAACATCTGGCCAAGTAGCAGTTTTTCCCAGTCCCTGATAAAACTCTTTCGACATAAGAAAAGTAGTATACTATTCTTTGTCGGAAATGCAAGATTAGCGCTCTAATGTAAGAAAAGTAAATGTTCTCCCGTTTTCTTCCCCTGATTCTTCCTCAAGTATCTTCTTAAAATCTGAATAGTCTGGAAAATAGACATCACCTTGCACCTGTTCATGAACAATAGTCAGATAAAGTCTATTTACTTTTTTTATAGCCTCTGCAAACACTTGTCCTCCACCAAAAATAAATATTTCTGAGTCACCACCAGGACATTTTTTAGCAATTTCAATTGCATCTTCAAGAGATGACGCCTTCCTGACACTTGCGGGTACATTTAATTTTTCTGGCTCACGAGATATGATAATTGATGTTCTCCCAGGCAATGGCATCCCAATTGATTCATAGGTTTTTCTTCCCATAATAAGCGGATGTCCCATGGTGATAGTCTTGAGTCTTTTCATATCAGATCGAAGATGCCAAGGTAAATTATTATCACGGCCGATGACTAGATTTTCAGAAAGTGCAGCAATGATGGAAAGTCTGGGAGATGAAGTTGACATTATTTCTTTTTGCCCTCAAAAAGGCCGCCTGCAACAGTAAGTTCACCTTTGAGTACTGGATGAGGATCATAATTTTCAAGAGTAACATGCGAAGGAAGGAAATCATCAATATCCTTTACGCTATCATCAATTTTTATAGTTGGAAAAGGACGAGGATCACGAGAGAGCTGTTCTTTAACCTGTTCAATATGGTTTTCATAAATGTGTGCATCACCAAATGTATGAATGAATTCCCCTGGCTGAAGCTTAAGAACTTTTGCCAAAATAATTGTTAAGAGTGAATAACTCGCAATATTAAATGGAACTCCGAGAAAAAGATCCGCACTTCTCTGATAAAGTTGGAGGTAGAGTTTTCCATCCTTTTGACTCACTTGATACATATTGTGGCAAATTGGAAATCTATTCGCATCTTCTGGAAGTGCCATTGTATAAAGATATTTAGGATCCCAAGAAGTAACAATTGCATTTCGAGCGTCCGGATCTTCAGTTAGTTCATTAATTACCCAACGAAGTTGATCAATTGTTCGCTCAGTTCCAGTTGGCCATCGTCTCCAACTTTCTCCATATATATGTCGCAATTCACCATGAATTTTTGCAAATTCTGTGTCATCTTTAATTTTTTGTACAAATTCCTCTTTACTTATTTCTGGGGACTCACCTTTCTTGACTTTACTCATATATAATTTATATGGATAGTCATCCCAAATATGGACATTGTTATCGACGAGGTATTTGATATTCGACTGCCCAGACATGAACCAGTACAACTCATGAAGAACACCTTTCCAGTAAACTTTTTTCGTTGTTAAAAGAGGAAATCCTTCAGATAAATCATAACGTGTTTGTCGACCAAAAAGACTATATGAAACAGCTCCCGTTCCACGATCGACATTTTTAATTCCCGTATCAAGAACTTCTTGAAGTAAATTTAGATATTGATATTCAGGATGTTGTTTGGTCATATTACACTTGAACTTCTCTTTTTGTTGCGGCTACACGCCCACCTTGCCACTGACCCCGATATTGACTGCCTTCACCTAATACTTCTTCAAATTGAGCATGGACAAACCGTGCTCCCATCTCGATTGTCACTTCAATAGGTCCTTCATTTTTCAATCCAAATGTTAATTTCCCAGAATACCCTGGCGCGCCATTCCCAGTTCGTAAAAAGAGTCCACTTCTAAAGGTTGTTGTTCGAGGTTTGAAATTAACGGTAAGCCAGAGAGGAATATTTACTTTCTCAATTGTAGATACTAAAAAGTAATCACCTGGCTTGATTGTAATTGTTCTTTTTTCACCTGCTTTGTACTCCTCTATAAGTTCAATATCAGCAGTTTTTCGTTCTGTTTCTCCCAAGAAAGCGTCACCAGAGATTTTATACACTTCACCAAGTCTCAGGTCAAACCCGGCACCTTCCGGATTGGTAAGTTCACGTTCTGACAATCCTTCTACTAATTTCTCTTTTTCTACTAATTCGAGTAATGCTTTTGGTCCGAGTATCATAATTTTTTTGGAGATTTCTTGAGTATTTGTATCATATTTTCTGTAACGTCATCAATAGAACACTCTGCATCAATTACGTGAAATTCTTCTGGGAATTCTTGGAGAAGAAGGTCATACCCTCTTTTCACTGATTCCATAACATCCTTCTTTTCATAAATATCATGATCGTCTCGTCGCTTCATTCTTTTCAATGCTGTGCCTGGTGAAACAGATAAGTAGATAGTCAAATCGGGAACGTAAAATTGATTGTGCTTTGATAAAAGTCCATTTGCAATCATAAGACTTTGTGCATAGGAAATATCTGAGCCTTTGTTATTATCCCAAAGACCATAAGCAACAGAGGAATAACAGTGAAATCTATCAGTTATCACAATTTCTCCTTTTTGGAGTCGAGGAGCGATTTCTTCCTTTTCGAGCATACTATAGTCTGCTGAAAATAAGTACTGGATAGCTGACTTGGGGATAACGGTATTTCCGCTCAGAACATTCTTATTGATCTCTGCCAAAACTCCTGCATCTCGCCTAGGGAACTGCATAATAGATGCCTTTTCCCCTTCTTTTTCCAGGTACTTCTTCAATACTTCTGACTGTGTCGTTTTACCAGATCCATCAATGCCTTCCAGTGCTATATAAAAACCCGGAAAGGGATTTCTTTTTAGATCTGATGAAAACTCAAATGAATAAGACACATGAATTATAGTATCACTATTTTTCCAAAAAATCCCGTGTTTATAAGCAAAATCCATGTAAATCTGCTAGAATACGCTCCCTATGGAGAAAGCTAATAAAATAGGTCTTGAAGCTCAGGCTTTTACTGCTCCCAGAACGCGATTTGATATTCAAACCAAAACACAAGAGACGGTACTCATGGGTACACCTATTGATAGACCCAATGGATATGAGCCACTCATTCAAACATTTATGAGCCAACGAAATGAAGATGGCACAAGTCGCTTCTGGCCAATTTTTATTGGATCTCATAAAGCCCATCCAGCAGGATTTCCTCTGATGGAAGAAGCAGCGTATGTACGTGATACTGCTAATGAAGTTCTCCCTGAAGATGAGCAGCTTCGTCGCTCGCTCATAATACTTGCAGCTACCATGAAAAAAGGTCAAAGCAAAGACATCGCGACTGGATTGGAAAAGGCACAACCTGTTATTGATAAATTGCAAACAGACACACTTGGTGTTCTCAGACCAAAAGATGTTAAAGATTTTCCCGAAGAAAAAAGAAAATCTCTACTGGAAGAAAACAGACGTTTGCAGTTAGCTACCCTTGGTAAGGTAGTTGAAAATGGGCAATCAATAATTGTCCTTCCTGAAGGAACAGTACAAAGTGGAAGATATAAAGAAGGAGGAAGGCCAGGAGAAATAAATGGATTGGTTGCTCTTCAACCCGACTCTCTTACCTACCTCGCACAAATATTGAGAAGACAAGGAAAAGAACCACTTTTGTTCTTTCTAGGAATTAGTGGGGAGAATAGAATTTATGACCCAAATCGAGGAGAAAATGGTAAAATCGTATTTAGTGCACGAGTACGTGCTGGAGCACGTGCAATACCACCTTTTGGAAGAATCGTTCCTCCCATCATGAGCGCAGTTGTTGATTTCCCTACACCTTACTCTGATATTGTGAACGCTTTTGGAACAAATGGCAGACTTGAAAGAGGAATACTGGAACAATACTGTGGAGAAAGACTTGCGCAACTCCTTCCTCTGGATGAACGAGGCAGCGTCTATAATGATCCAGCACTTTTGCCTGAATCACCACAAATTCTTCGAAGAAATACTGATTATATTTTCAGAAGATAGATTACTTTTTATCGAGATGAAGCCTGCTTTCTTCAGGACCTGCTTGAACTGCATATTTTGCTTTTTTCTTTTTGGTATAGGGAGTTTCGGCAGGACTCGATAATTCTTCAAAGGTCATTGCACAAATTCTCATCCCGGGATAGAGGGCAACAGCAATATTACTTAAATTACCAAGTTCAAGAACTGGATTTCCGTCCCATCCAGGATCAAATACTGATGCAGTTGAATGAACAACAATTCCCAATCTTCCAAGACTAGACCTTCCTTCAAGTCGCCCAAGGAGATCCGGACTTATTGTTACTTTCTCAAGAGTAACAGCGAGAACAAAATCCCCTGGCTGCATAATAAACCGCTCCCCTTTCCTCACTTTTATCTCACGGGTTATATCATGGGAATAATCTTTATTATTAGGATCAATAAATGGATGTTTACTATGTTCAAAAACACGAAATGCATTTCCAAGTCTTAAATCAATAGAGCACGATCCTAACTGTTCATTAACATCTAATTTTGGGGAAACTTTAATTCTTCCTGTCTTCAAAGCCTTTTTTATATCTCTATCTGATAAAACCATACAGGTAGTCTACAAAACTTTCTTTTTAATTACAACACGGCACAGTTATTGACAATGTATCTCTTTCTCCTCTACGCTGTATAGTAAGGGAAAATCCCAAAATATGTGGCAACGTGTTCAGAATATTAAACCAAAACACCTCTTTTCTTTACTCGGATTTCTATTAATTGCCGCTGTTGTTCCTCTAACATTAAGCCTTAATCAGGAGCAACAAGACGTAAGACAACGAGCAGCCGAACCAACCCCAGTTGTATGTACAGCAGACCAACCAACAGATACTATGCTTATTTTTGATGCTTCGGGGAGTATGAAAGAAGAAACGAGTGCAACTGACCCGACTCCCAGAATAGATCGAGCTCGAGCTGCAGCAACAGCATTTGTAGATAAGATGGCTCAAAGGACTGCTTCTCCACGACATCTCATCGGGTTTTCCAAATTTAACGCTATGACTGAAGTAACACTTGAACAGGAAATGACAATTGACTATGCAAAAGTGAAGACAGCAATTGCAAATACAAATTTTGCTAGCGATACCTGTACCGAGTGTGGCATTAAGGATGCTCACGAAGCTTACCGACGTGATGATAGATCAAATGTAAAAAACGTCGCAATTCTCCTTTCAGATGGAGGTGCTACCAGATACATTGGTGCACAGCCTCCTTTCACAACAGATACTCACAGAGAAGCTGAGAAGCGTTCTGTTGATGCTGCAGTTGCCATGTACAATCAGTACAAAACAACAATATATACTATTGGATTTGGCTCTGACGTGCGTGACGGATTTCTCAAAGAAATCGCACAAAAAACAGGTGGTAAATACTATTTTGCACCTGATGGAGCGACACTTAACCAGATCTATCAGGATATCCTGGTCATTATAGGAAAAGGAGAAGTTTCTGGAAAAGTTTATAATGATCTAAACAAGAACAATACATTTGATGGAGCTGATCAACTCCTCGCAGACCAAACAGTTGAACTAGTTAATCCAAATAATGATACACGCGTTAAAACAACGGTCACCGATGATGCAGGTGTGTATCGTTTCTCAAGCATCTGTGATGCATCATATGAAGTTCATGTCAAACCTGTTGGACAATGGACGCAGACTTATCCAAATAATCCTGATTTTTATCCAATTACCATAAGCGGCGGAACAGTTGAGGCAAATAAAGACTTTGCACTTCAAATTGTTCCAACACCTACTCCAACGAGTACACCAACACCTACCCCAACTCCCGTGCCAAATGTTACAACGTTACAATTGACGCTCTTTCTTCATGGACTTGGAAATGCTGGGGATAATGCCAATCCAAATAGTTCAAGTCTGAGTAATAAAAATCCACTTCGAACTGAAAGAGATGTAACTGTTCAAGTCTTTAATCAAGATAATCAACTTGTACGAGAAAAGACAGGAAAAGTTATCTATAGTAGTGGTACAGGCAACTTTACAGGAACAGTCAATCTTGGGGAAAATTTCCAAACTGGTTATTACACAGTAAAAATTAAATCAAAACAATACCTTACACGTCGCGTCTCACTCACACTCAATCTACGAGCTGATCAGAAAAATACTATCCCAACTGTCAGTCTAGTCACGGGTGATGTGGTCACAGATAATGCGCTCAATATTCTTGACTATAACGTCATCGTTGGCTGTTACAGTGACTTTGCAGCACCTGTTTCATGTACCTCTCAAAATAAATCCGATGCGGATATTACTGATGATGGTAAAGTAAATCAGTTTGACTATAACTTATTCCTGAGAGATCTCTCAGTCCAAAATGGTGACTAAGATATGAATAAACGTAATTTACTCTTCTTTGCACTTCTCGGAATTCTCAATGTCGCCATTCCACTAACTGTTTTTCTTCAACAACAACAGCAAGATATCAGACAACGTGCAGCAGGATCGACAACACTTTCATTTGCACCTGCGACCAATACTTCCTCACCTCTTGTAAAAACAGTTAACTCACCTATTAGTTTAGACATGATGGTCAATCCAGGCGATAATGCAGTCTCTGTTGTTCGCTTCGAAATAAGTTATGATAGTTCCTTTTTATCTCTTGATACCAACCCTTTTGTTCTCAACACAACTGCTTTTCCGACAATCATTGAAGGTCCTATTTACACTACAGGAAAAATAGCAGGAACAGTAACGATTGGTTCAGATTATTCAAAAGCTATTAGGACTTCAACAAAAATTGCTACCATAAAATTTAAAGCAATCGGTACGACAGTAAATACACCAACGATGATCGCGTATACTGTTCGTGCACAAGTTCTCTCAGTTGGTGGTAATGATGAAGCCACAGAAAATGTATTAAACTCTACGACTCCTGCCTATATTGTTATAAATAACCTTCCTACCCCCACACCTACGAACACACCTATTCCCACCGCAACACCAATTCCGCCGACACTCACACTCGATGCAGATCCTGACATAGTTTCCTATAACGGGAGTGCTACTCTTATGTGGACATCTACAAATACCACATCATGTACGGCGTCCAATGCTTGGACAGGTGCAAAAGCGACTTCAGGAAGTCAAAGTACTGGACCTCTTACTACAGCAAAAACATTTACACTTACCTGTACTGGGCCAGGTGGATCAGTAACGAAATCAACAATAGTAAGCGTACTTAATCCCCATTCACCTCCACCCACATTTACCCCGACACCAA
>CAYRJZ010000004.1:0-73964 GCA_964424775.1 uncultured Gammaproteobacteria bacterium
TTCAAACAAAAAATACCAGTGTGTGCACTGATAAAGGGAAGTTTGAAGTCCATTTATTCCCTACCACTTTCTGATTGTCAACGAGCAAATTTTCAATTTGTGAGGCAGTGCTGGAAACCTTTAGGTTTCGCAGTGCAAAAACCTCTATTGATTATTACGACTTGTTATCCGCTATGCGGAAAGTTAAGAGGTAAAAGTAGGTATGTAGACATTAAAAAACTCGCCGAGGCGAGCCAAAATGTTCTCCTCATGCAGTTAATCTACATACGTATCGATCATTATAGCTAATTTCTAGCTAATGTCAAGGTGGACTAAGCAAATAAAACGAGAGGGAAATTAACGACCAAGAAGGCGATTATAGAGTGCTACATACTGCTCTATCATGTTTTCCCGCGTAAAATGTTTTTCAACATGGTGACGACACTTCGCCCGATCAATTTCGTCTATTCGACTTACAGCCTCAATTATTCCTTCAACTCCCTGTTTTTTTATTACCCAAGTACCCTTTCCTGGCCTATCCTCATCGTCTGGATCAATTATGAAACCTGTTACCCCATCTCTGACAACTTCTGCTAGGGCCCCTTTGTTATATGCGATAACAGGTGTACCCGATGCCATTGCCTCCGCAGCTACAAGTCCAAATTGTTCTTCAATTTTTGTTGGGAAAATAAGAGCTTTAGCATTTTGATAAAGTTTGTTTCTTTCAAGTTCATCAGGTGTTCCAATATATTGAATTTTCTCAGAATAATAAGGAGTAACATTTTTTGCTATGAAATCAATCTCTTCAGGGATAACAGCAGACCCGCCCGCTACTTTCAAAGAAAAATCGCCTTCTCTTGCTGCGTCAACCGCATCTTTAATTCCTTTTGAAGGGACGACTCGTCCTAAATAGAGAAAATAGCTTTCTGATTGGTGAGAGAAAGGAAAGGCGGCAATATCTATTCCATGATAAATAACCTCATTTGGGAACAAATCTCCAGCATATTGTTGCGCTGCATGAGAAGCAAACACGACCATGTCTCGATCCTTTCTCACTGTCTGTGTTAGGATATTTTTTAAATTTGGATAATGCCAGTAATGATTATGCATTGAGGTTACTACGGGACAATCAATAAATGAAGACAAATTTGTTAACTGAAAAAAATGAAAGTAATTATTATGGATAATATCGAATTCATGACTTCGCTTTACTATATCTGCAATTTGAAGTGCCTGGTAAGCCAATCTAATCTCAACACTGCCCTCGTAGATACCTGTGGTTTGTTTTGAGCTAACAATTGAAGATAAATGAGCACTCGTTTTACTGTCAGAAGTGGCAAAAAGAGTAACATCCTGACCATGTTTAGTGAGACCTTCAGAAAGAATATAAGCAAATGCTTCTGTACCGCCAGTACTTTCGGGAGTAATTGGTTTGAGGAGGCTAGCAGCTACACCTATGCGCATATGTGTATTCTAGAGAAATATATGAGAGAGGACAAGAATGAAAAATTGCGGAGGGGGTACGATTCGAACGTACGATCCTGCGTTGCAGGAACCGTTTCCCGAAACCGGTAAAGGGTGCAATAGGCCTGCTATGCGACCCCTCCATATTTGTAAATGTGAATTATACACTAAACGCATTTAATGTCAATACTATGGACAAATTTTACATAAAGAACTATAATATGTAGATTAAATAATACAAAGACTTCGAGGTGAAAATACCAAAGTCTTCCAACAATTCCCCAATTACTATAGTCCCAAATATTCTTATGACAAATATTACTCACTCTTCAAAAGTTAGCTCATCAAAACTAGCAGAAATGGAAAAGAAGGTCTTCGATTATCGACCTCAACTCCAACACATAAAAGAAAAATACGGATCTCTCTTCTATTTTGATTATGTCAAGCAAAAAACGCGAATGAACTTGAACAAATCATACATCGCTAAGAAACCTGAAGTACAACAGATAATTAAAAACGAAACCAGTAGGTTGTTAGGATCAGCCGTTGCAGCTGACGTGGACAAACAACTTAAAAAAAATGACAGCATGTCAACCGCAGAACACTCTGGGCCAATTGGAACAAGTAATATGTTAAATGCAGCCCTAAGTCACTCTATTCCTCAATTTAATAGTAATGATCCAAGATTTCGAAGTACACTCATTCTTTCATGTACTGGTATTTCATTTGGAAATGCTTCCTCATTTACTCGTGGTTTTCAACTTCATCAATTTAAAGAAAAAGAAGTACTTGAAAGCACTCTTACTTTTTTTGGAAGATCTGCGGATGCTGCAACAGTTATGTACGCCTCACCCTATACCATAGACTCTCTTCAAGAAATAAAAAAGAAAATTGATTCATTTGTTCAGGCTGGAACGAACACTCCTGTTGATAAGGAAAAACTCTATTCTCTTTTCAACACTGTATATGCTTCACCACATGCACTTTCAGGCGAAGATTATGTAGATCAGCTAACTATTACAAATTTCTATTTTTGGAAAATGCTTTTTCCTGCTTTCAAAGAAGAAAATATCCCTCACTACGTTATGTTGTCTCAAGAAAAAATAGTTCTTTCTCTCCTCCTCCAGTATCACCTAACGAACGAAACACCTATTTATAAATTCTTATTTGATCCTCATTATCATAACCTTATTGAGAAATACTTTGCTGATGTAACTGGTGCTTTTGCACGAGACTATAGTATAGGAAGTTTTCTTTTTTGGGGTGTTTCAAGTAAAGATAATATGAGATTTCAACTTATGAGAGAAGGAAATAAACTTGTTAACAAAGAAAGAGATTTCATGCTTGAGTTAACACCAAACGCAATAAGGGAAGCAATTCTTAGTCATAAAATTTATCCTGGCCTCCTTTTAACCTTCGTTATCTTATCATTTTACTATGGACTTATCCTTGAAGGTGGTCATCTCCAAACGACTTATTTAACCCAAATGAAAGAAAGATACCTTTCAATGATGGAAGAGCTGGGAGATACAGCTTCCTTTAGTGAGGTTCAAGATAGTGTGACGGATGACTATTTGATTTATAGACCACATATTGGTTTTATTGATGCTTGGGGAGATCGCATCGCAGCCCAAGGTCTTGATATGTACTTACATCAAAATCCGAATAACTGGAAAAATATTATCGACGCATCCAAAACAATCCCGTTTGAAGAATTTATGACTGTACTCATGCCAGTATTCTATAAACAGCTTTGTCCTCCTGAAGAACAAAAAGAAGAGTTAATGTCAATTACGAGAAATGAGGTCGAAAAATTTATTGGTTTTGATAAAAAAGTTCCACCATTAGGATACATTCAATAAAACCTTCCTCTTTCTTTATTTATTCTGCCATTTCGATATAATAACGTATATGAAGATTGCTATTATTAACCCACTTGAGAGAAAAGTATTACCCAAAACTTCAGGTGGTGGAGAAACGTGGACTTCACAATTCACACTTGAACTTACAAAGCGTCAAACATTTGTTGACCTATATGCAGTAAAAGGCTCATTAGATAATCCTCCATTAATAAATCTCCATATTCTTCTTGATCAAGGTACTGATGACATTACTCAAATAGAATTTTTTAAAGAAAAAAATGATTTTGATCGTAAACTCACTAAGTTTGTTGCAACTCATACGACAAAAGCATTACTGATGATAAAAGAGAAAGAAAAAAATTATGACCTTGTAATCGATAGTTCAACTAATTTCCAAGTCTCAGCAAATTGGCCACTTTTCAATCCTCCACTTATTGTCATTGGACACCTACCAACAACGTATACTTATATTGATTATTTCAATTCTTTTCAACTTCCACCTAATGTTTATTTCGTATTCCCAAGCATGTACCAATTTAGAAGGGCAACAAATATTCCTGATAAACAAAAATTTTTTATTCCTCATGGAATTGATATCACAGACATATCACCACAATTAGATAATGCAGGAAACTCAATAACATGGGTAGGAAGAATTCTCAGAAAAAATAATAAAGGACTTCGTGAAGCAGTACTAGCTTGTCAGGATTCCGATAAACCAATGAATGTTTATTGCTACATAGAAGACCAAGAATATTACCAAGAAATAAAAAACTTAATTCATAAAAATAATATTACTTTTATTGAAGGCGAATCGGATAAAAAATTAATGTATCAACACGCAAAATTATTTATATTCCCTACACAGTGGGAGGAAGCCTTTGGGCTCGTCCTCCTTGAAGCAATGGCATCAGGTACTCCAGTTGTCGCTTTTGCGCGAGGAGCTATTCCAGAGATAGTGAAAGACGGTGTAACTGGATTTATTGTGAATCCGACAGATGATGATATTCGTGGGGATTGGATCGTTAAAAAAACAGGCATTGATGGATTAAGTGAGGCTATTGAAAAAATTTATTCTATGTCCAAAGACGAATATCGCTTGATGAGACAGAATGCGAGACAACATGTGGAAGATAATTTTACTATTCAAAAAATGGTCGATAATTATGAAAATATTTTCAAAAAGATATTAAAAAGGTAAAAAAGTCTAAGAATATTTTGTCGTATGAGTGTAATTATTTAGGAGTTACGAAATACTCGCCAGTTGCTTCAGTATATACTCCATACTGATCTACAGCGTGTACCCACCATGCTATACCTCGTCCTCGTGCTGCTTTGAACTGAAAAAATGTTTCAGTCATTTTGTTGCGAAGGTGATCTCCATCATTAAGATTTTCTTGGTCACCATTCCAAGGAGTTGCGGTATTATCTACACGAATTGCATAATATTTTGCACCTGGAACGGGGTCCCACTTGAGAGTAACAGTTGGATAATCATAACTATGTGAAAGATTAGAAGGTTTTGCGATTTTTTGAACTGGGCATTGAAGATAACCACTTTGTGCTGGTCCATAAACGCCATTTGCATCTACTCTATGGAACCACCATGCATACCATCGACCGGGAACGGGATTATCATAGATATATGCTGATCCTTTTACTGAGTTTTTGATATCATCTCCTGGAAGTGGTGCTGTAGGATTCCAGCCATTTGAAAGATCATCAAGTCGAACTGCAATAGTGCTACTTACTCCACGTGGGTTCATATAAATGACAAGACGAGTACTTGTACATGAAGCATTTGGAAGCGGATCTTCATATCCTGCATATGCAGACGGTGTAGCGACCGCGATTGAAAAGACAGCTAACAGACTCAATAAAATTGCCTTTATCATAAGATTGAAAATCTTATAGCATATACTATGCGGATGTGTCAAGGGATTATACGGCTAATTTTTTAATTTTAGTGAAGTCCTCTAGCATTAAATGTTTAAATTTTCCGGGAAACCGCAAGACTGCAGCAGGATGATAAGTGAGAAAATATCTAATACCATCTCTCTCCTCTATTACTTGCCCGTGATCTTTCACAACAAAAACTTTCTTCTCAAGCACTCCTTCAGCAGCAACGCGGCCTAACAGAACTACTAGTTTTGGTTCTATTACAGCAAACTGTTTCATCAGATGATGCCTGCCATGCGAAATATCTGCTGATGTAGGCGTTCCACGATCTGGGAGATATTTAACGGGACTTGTTATATATACCTCATGTTCTTTGAGACCTATATCTCTAATAAAACCACGCAGTAATTGTCCTGATCTTCCGATAAATGGTCTTCCAATCAATGCTTCCTGCTTTCCTGGTGCTTCTCCAATGAAAACGACATGTGCGTCTGGATTACCTTCACCAGCAACAGCAACTCCACTCTTTCCCACCTTACATTCTTCACATCTCCTAATTTCTTCCGTAATTGCATCAAGTTGTTGCTGTTTATCCATGTAAGTTATACTAACATAAATTAGCACTCATATCACTGTTACAGATTGTCCTATTTACTCAAGATTTTTTGCTTGTTACAATACCCTCGAATACTCATGCCAGAACGACAAGATCATTATCCTCTTCCAAGATCTACTCAAGAACTTTATGGCTCATTTCGTCGAAATCATATAGACTCCTCTTGTTTTGTTGTTCTCTCAGGACGAGGAAATGAATTACTTTCACGCCAAGTTGGTGGTTTACTTGATGTTGATGTTGATTTTCCCTGCACTGATTTTAAAAATGGTGAGACCCGTGTAAAAATCGGTCCAAATGTTCGTGGTAAAGAAGTTTTCGTCATTAATTCCCTCCAGCCAAATCCAAATACAGGAGTTCAGGAGACAGTCCTTATAGGAGATGCTATCAAAAGAGCTGATGCAAGACAGGGCAAAATTACTGCTATGTTACCAAAAATTGCCTATGACCGACAGGACCGTAAACCTGAATCACGCACGCCTATAAGTATTGCTGCAGTTGCCGCACAACTCAGATATGCAGGTGAATATAGCAGACTTTTTACCATTGATGTCCATGCAGAACAATCCGTTGGATCATTCCCAAATGCCTGGGACAATGTTTATGGGAGTAAAGTTCTTATTCCAGCTATTCAAGACTTACAACTTGAAACTCCAGTCATTCTAGCTCCGGATGCCGGAAGTGGAAAAAGAGCTGAGGTGTACGGTAAAAAATTAGGCAGTGAAGATCTCGCTTTTGTTCATAAAAGACGAGATAAAGATGATCCGTCAAAATCTGAATCTCTCAAACTTGTCGGGGATGTGCAAGGACGTGATGTCCTCATTGTGGATGACGTTATCGGCTCAGGTAGTACACTTGTTGATGCTGCACGCCTTGCTAAAGAAAGTGGAGCTCAGCGTGTTATTGCTGCTGCCACTCATGCTGAATTTGTACCAGATAAAGAGGGTATTACCTTGCCTGAGAAGTTAAAAGCTCCAAATGCACCAATTGACCGACTCCTTATAACTGATACTATTTTTCAGGCTGATGAAATAAGAGAAAATGACAGAATTGATGTCGTAAGCGTGGCCCCTGTTCTTGCAGTAGCAATACTCTGTTACTTAACCGATAATTCAATTAGTCAAAGACTCATTAAATAATTATCTCTTTGGCAGATGTCTCATGACTTCATAGAGAACTATCCCCAATGAAACCATAACATTAAGAGATATATTTACACCCCACATTGGTAACTCAACAATTGCATCAGAAACAGCCATTGCTTCCTCACTCACACCATCTGATTCATGTCCGACAACAATAGCTACTGGCAAGGAATACTCTACTTCATCATAAGGAACACTTCTATTATCTAACTCTACTGAATATATTTTTATTCCTGGCACTTCTGATCGCAAGTCATCAATCGCTTTTACTGCTGATTCTTTATATTCCCAAGGTACCCATTCGGTTGTGTTAATAGATGCTTTTTTAATTCGAGTATGTGGAGGTGTCTCAGAGTTTCCGCATAAAATTACTCGCTCTGCTGCCACCGCATCCGCAAGTCTAAAGATTGCCCCAATATTGTACGTATCCAGAACATTGTCAATTATTATATAGACAGGATTCCTTTTAATTTTTTTTACTTCAACTGGATCAACTTCTGTTGTCCGAAGATCTGCTGCACCAAGTTTTATCATATTACTCTGCTCTGAATTCTCTTCCCCCTCTCTTGAGATTTTCTAATGACAAATCATACAATTCCTTGTACCTCACTGCCAAATGGAATGCCTGACTTTCGGCTCGGGTAGGCTGAGCAATATGTGAGAGAAACTGCATTACTTGTCTTACATCAAATCGATCTATCTCAAAAAACAATACCGTATCTTTCTCCTCATTCAGGCAGTAATCAGTTGGGTCATCTGCAGGAAAACCAACTCCAATTTCAGAAGCTCCTCTTGCAAATGCCAATGCACGTTTCTCAAGAGAGTTATTGAGATGATATTCTCTATGGTTTCTACATACCTCGCATTCACACACATTATTTTTTTGATGATTTACATCTACACCAGTATGTTGAGAAAAGATAGCATGATCAGAAGATACTGGAGCCATCTGACTTATTTGTCGAATTGTGGGAGATATATGTGGACCTTCATCCACTTCAGGTCTATCGATAACTGTCCCGACAACAGTAATTGTATTATCTGGCAAAAGAAGAGATGCAATTTTATGTTTATAAAAAAGTCGGGCAAATAATAACTCATCCCTACTATAATCTACCTTTACTAAATCACCATTCGGGAAAGCTATCCTCTCTCTTTTTGATGAATAAAAAACATCATTTCTTAAACCATGACTGAAAAGCTCATATGACATAGGAGAGGTATTATACAAGATTCTACTGTGTTGCTGCATCTGAGGACTCTATTTCGCGTTGTTCTCTCAAGGCTTTCAATTCTTCTTTACGTGCCTCTTGTAATTTCTTTGCTGCCTCTTGCGCTTCTTTTACTATTTTTCTCACTTCTTCAATTTGTTTTTTACGTTGTTCCTGTAATTTTTTGAGCTGAGCCTTTTTCTGTTCTAATACCTTCTCACGCTCAAGTTGATACTTACTTTTTATTTCTTTTTTGACAGTTTTGTTTTTCTCTTTTAACTCTTTCTCTGCTCTCTTTTCTGCTGAACGGCTCGCATTTCGTTCAAATGTTGTAAGTCTTTTTTCAAGTTTTTGGGATTGTGTTGAGACACCAAGAACTGTTCTATCTAACTCATCCTCAATTACTTGTGCAATTTCATTCTCCTGATCTTCAGCTGGCAACACTCCCACTGCAAGCAATTGAGCATCACGAACTGAATTCGCAGTAATATATATTTTTTCACCAATACTTGTTTCAGTCATTTGAGATGCAACATCATACAGAACACTCTGATGTCGTCGTAAAGTTTCGTTTATGTCACTCGCTAGTTGCTTGATATTTCTTCCTTGAGCTGATGCATCTTTTAACTCATTCGCAGCAGCTAAAGACTCATGTGAAAGTTCAAAAAGAGCTGAATCTATACCTTTCGTATTATTACGGTGCATCATAACTCGAAGCTCAGCCAATCGTTCTCCAGCAATCTGATTATGAAGTCTCGCACGATTATCAGCGGTAAAAATAAGTGCAAGTCGAATACGCTGATAGACTTTATCTAATGAGTAAAACGGACTATCAGGGAGAATAAATCCTGGACCTGAGGTAACTGATGGAAAGTTAATGTCTTGTTGCCCTGTACTATCTCCAAGTACTTCTGAGATTGGATTGGCATAAACGGAGGTTGGAAGAATAAGAACAAATGCTAGAGAAATAACACCTATAAGCGTTTTCATAATTAAATTGTGTACTTGTTTTGAAGAGTTGTCAAGAGAGAGTGATGACCTTGTTACTGCTGTTCTACATTTGTATACTATTACTATGACAGCAACTGGACACGCACTTATTGGACTTGCACTTGCTGCACAAATTCCAAATCCAGTCATTGGTATTCCTCTTGCTATCATTTCTCATATTGCAGCGGACGCTTTTCCACACTGGGATACTGGAACCAACATTAAGAAAAAATCAAAATTAAAATTTGTAGCTGGATCATTTCTCGATCTTGGGATTAGTTTTTTCCTTCCATTCATTCTCCTTTTCCTCTTCTTCCCGACAGTCAATCCACTTTATGCATTTATTATGATCATTGCTGCACAAGGATTTGATTGGGGTACTGCGCCGTATGTTTTTTTGAAATGGCATTTTCCACCATTCAGTTGGATTTATACTGCACAAAAAGCATTTGATCATAGACTTGATAAACCCTGGGGAGTTATTGGACAAACCGGAGTTGTTTTGAGTTTTCTCGCTCTTGCCTATTTTATATAGTATGGAAAAACATCCCTCTAGACCTCATCATTTTTTCACACACCGAATCTGGGTACTTCTCATTCTTTTTCTCGCGACAGCTCTCTTTTCACTTATTTATGCTGTTATGGTGCTTCCTAATGCACAAGAGGTTAAATACAAAATAAAATCATCTCATAACGCCAAAGCATGTACCGAAGAAGCAAAAATATGTCCTGATGGATCAAGTGTTGGAAGAACTGGTCCGACGTGCGAATTTACTCCTTGTCCATAGGCCTTACTAACCTCATTAACATTATGGTAATAAAAATTTTAAAATCCAAACTAATACCGACAATTTTATGGATATAAGGTTTTTTTCTCGCTTCAGTTAACCTTTTTTACCCTGCTTTTAACAGGAATTTTGGAGAAATAATATCAATTGGACAATATAAAACTCTCTAAAAAATTAGATTGTCCCACTTCCTGGTGTATCTGTCTCTATAGATGTAGCACTTTTTTCTCCTTTTATATCTTCCAATTTCCAGGCAGCAAATGTGCAATTTGGATAATTTGAGCATCCAAAGAACTTTCTCCCCTTTTTCGTTTTTTTAACTATAACTTTTCCTTTATCTTTCGGGCACAAAACATCAGTCTCTTCGACATAAGGCTTGGTAAATTTACAGTCTGGGAATCTATTACACGAATAAAATTTTCCAAATCTTCCCGTTCTCACCACTAAATGACCTTCTTTACAATCAGGACACTCTTCTGTTGTCTCCTCTACTTCTATTTTCACTCGCTCTGCACTTTTCACCGTTCCTAATTTTTTTTCAAATGGTGAATAAAATTCCTTCATCATACTCACCCAATCCTTTTCACCTTGCGCAACAGTATCAAGACTGTCTTCCATTTCTGCAGTGAAAGGAATGTCATCAATATCGGAAAAGTTTTTTACTAAAAAGTCATTCACTGCATTTCCAATTGCTGTTGGTATAAACTTTCTCTCAACTCTCTCAACATAGGCTCTATCGACAATAGTTGAAATAATCGCAGCATATGTTGATGGACGTCCAATTCCCTTTTCTTCAAGCGTTGCAATAATAGATGCGTCATTGTATCGGGGTGGAGGCGGAGTTTCATGTTCATCGCTCTTCACATCATTCAGATCAAGATTCTCTCCTTCTACAAATTTTGGTAACTTTGTATCCTGAAGTGCTTGAGGATTTATCTTCAAAAACCCATCAAAAATAAGCACTGACCCATTTGCTTTCAGTCTATAGTGCTTACCTTCTTTATCAGAGTCAGCGTATACAGTTGTTGATTCAATGATCGCATCTGCCATCTGTGACCCAACAGCTCTTCTCCAGATAAGTTCATAAAGCTTGGAGCAGTCTCGCCCTAACTCTGCCTCAACTTTTTTTGATTGACCTGAGGAGAGTGAGTCAAACTTCGTTGGTCTAATCCCCTCATGAGCTTCTTGTGCAGACTTTTGTTTGGCTGAGTAAACTCGATTTGATACAGGGACGTATTTCTCCCCATACTCGCTTTTTATAAAGGCGCGAATTTGATTGACGGCAACGGGAGAAAGTGTGACCGAATCAGTTCTATGATACGTAATGTAACCTTCTTCATATAACTTTTGTGCGAGACTCATTGTTCTTTTTCCTGAATACCCAAACCGCCGAGAAGCATCCTGTTGCAGCGTTGATGTTGTAAATGGTGGTAGCGGAGCTCTCTTTCCTTGCTTTTCAAGAACCTGTGCAACAATATAACTCTTCATCTTTAGATCAGCTACTACTTCTTCTGCTTTCTCAAGAGTATCAAGTAATGTTTTGGAAATTTTATAAGTCCCGTCATATAACTCGTATGATTCCGAAAGCTCGATTCTCTTTGCATCAATCTCAATGAGTTCAAAAGGAGTTTGAAGTTGGTCTCCTTCTCTTTTACTCATCAAAGTGAGGATCTTCCAGTATTTACTCTTTTGAAACTTCTCTATCTCACGTTCTCTCTCAACAATGAGTCTAAGTGCAATACTCTGGACCCGTCCAGCAGAAAGACCACGGCGAACTTTCTGCCATAATAATGGAGAAAGTTTATAACCAACTAATCGGTCAAGAACACGACGCGCAGTCTGCGCATTAACTAAATTTTCATCAACATCACGAGGATGCTCAACAGCAGCTTTTATTGCTCCTTCTGTTATTTCATGAAAGACAATTCTGGAAAATTTTTTCTGATTTTTCGTATTCCCTAAAATTTCTTTTATGTTAGCTGCAATTGCTTCACCTTCACGATCAGGATCTGTTGCGAGAATTATTCTATCTGCGTTTTTGGCTGCATTTCGAAGTTCAGTAATAATTTTTTTCTTGTCACCAATAACTTCGTATTGAGGAGTGAAATCTTTCTCGACATCTACCCCAAGGGTACTTTTGGGAAGATCCATGATATGACCCATTGAAAATTTAATATCAAAATCAGATCCAAGATACTTTCCAATTGTCTTAGCTTTTGTAGGTGATTCAACAATGACTAGATTTTTCATAATTTTGCCGTTCTCCTATTGTTACATTCTCAGAAAAGAAAAAGCAATCAATAAACAGCATTCCATTATACAAGCGCTGTCAAGAGATCTTAGAAATTTTTTAGTAAAAATGTTCCCTTTGACGTTCTCATGATGAGTTGTTTAATCTCCATTTGAGATAAAACAAGCGAAAGCGCTCTGAGGGAAATATGTGTTTCTTTAACAAGCTGATCTACAGTCCTCTCTTCAATAATAAGCAAATCAACTATTCTTTTTTCTTCAGGTGACAATTCCGGTAAATTATTCAATCTGATTTTATTTGTGAGAGTAATATCTTCGGGTTTGGTTACAAGACGAGCGCCTTGTTGAATTAAATAATAAGGACCTTCAGAAAGAGATGATGTTATGGGGCCAGGCACTGCGAATACTCTTCTCTTCAGACTAAGTGCAATCTCTGCAGTAATAAGTGAGCCACTTTTTCTCATGCCTTCCGTTACTAAAAGAACATGTGAGAGAGCGGCAATTATCCTATTTCTTGCAGGAAAGGAGCCCACACTTGGCTGAACATTGAGGGGGTATTCAGAGACGATTGTTCCACCGTTTTCAAGAATTCTGAAATACAACTTTTCGTTTGCTCTTGGAAAACAAATATTTACCCCATTCCCAAGAACAGCAATTGTTTTACCAATAGAATTCAGTGACGCTTCATGCGCAGCTGCATCTACTCCAAGTGCAAGTCCAGAAATAATAGTATAACCAGCTCTTCCCAAATACTCTGCGAAATGCTGTGTTACAGTCCTCCCATAACTACTCATTTTCCGTGTACCAACAATGCCAGCAATTTGTGAGGAATGCAGAAGCTCTTTATTTCCTTTTCCGAAAATGACAAGGGGTGGATTTTCTAAATCCTTTAACTGTACTGGATAATCCTTATCACAAAATGCTAAATACCATACATCGCTCTTTGAAAGTGTTGAGATATAATGCTCTATTGAGAAATTTGTACGAAATTTTATAAACGACTCTCTAAGTCGTTTTGGGAAACCCAACTCTTCTAACTCTCGCTCACTAGCTCGCCATAAAAAGTCCACACTACCATTTTCTTTTTTAATTTTTTGAATGGTGACAGGACCGACTCCTGGAAAAAGAGAAAATCCTAAATAAACTTCACGCTCACTCATAATTCAAATATGACATTGCTTAGATCTTTATCATTTACTAGAGTTGAAGTATGTACAAATTTCTTCTGGTATTTGTATTCCTTGCTTTTTTTATTGCTCTCCATATATTTATTAACACAGTTGCCTATCCCAACACAAAAGTTGGAACGATGGATGTATCGTTTAAAAATAAAAAGGAAATTCAAAAACTTTTGGAGAAAGAAGAAAAAAAGAACATCGTACTCTCAGCAAAAGAAAGAAAATATACTATTCCACTTCTTTCAATTGGTGTCCACCTTAATAAAAAATCTATACTTGATACAGTCTTTACAGAAAACAACAAGCCTTTTCCACGGAATTACCTCTCTTTTTTCAAATCTTTTTATAAAAAAAGAATTATCTCCCCTACACTCACATTTACACCTGAATTTAGACAACGACTTGATATGATGACTTTTGATTTTACAAAAGAAGATGATGTGATCACATTTAATGAAAGTGAAAAATCCTTTGAATTATTCGACAATCAACAAAAATACAAAATAGATACAACAAGATTTCAGTTCGATATAATTTCAGCCTTCGGAAAAAGTAATACGATAATTACAGCATATTTAACGAAGATTCCATCAAATAGCAAATTTGAACAAGTAGCAGAATATAATAAAAAACTAGCTTTAGTCTACAGCAAACCTGTATCAATCACCATTGATGGAACTGATAAAAAAGTTGAGCTATCACCTCCTGAACTTAAAAGTGTCTTAGGAGCAAGTTACAAAGTAGAAGAAAAAAATATTGATTTGGCAATTGATGAGAATAAAGTATCAGAACTTCTCAAAAATAAGGAACTAGAAAGAAGAAATGGTGATAGAAGTATTGATCTTGAAAAAGTTAAAACATCTCTCCTTTCTCTTCTTAAAGAAAGATTTGCTGGACAAGAACAAAATAGTGTAACTGCTTCAATGACATTCTCACCCAACACAGATGGAAGTGTTGCTAGAAAATATATTGAAGTAGATATCTCTCAACAAAGAATGTATCGTTTTGAAAATGGCAAAATTATTGCAGAACATGTTGTATCGACAGGACTCTATTATCCAACTCCGACTGGAAAATTTAAAATCCTTAATAAAGCAAAAAATGCTTTTTCCGATATTTACAATGTTTGGATGCCTTACTGGATGGCAATTTATTTTGACCCTAAAGTGAAAGCATATATTGGTATACATGAGCTCCCCTACTGGTACTCAGGAGGTGGAATACAACGAAGACCGCGTGAATTTCTTGGCACCCCTCGAACAGGTGGGTGTATTTCACTTGACATGGGCACTGCAAAGGAAGTGCAGGACTGGTCGGAGATAGGCATGCCGGTTCATGTTTACAACTAATTATCGCTTTCGTGAAAACCACTCATCCAAAATTTCTTTTGCAACAGGACCTGCCTCAGCTGACCCTTCTCCTCGTTCTTCGGCAAGAACTGTCACAATAATTTCTGGATCAAAGGCTGGTGCCATGAGCGTTATCCATGCATGAGGAAGTGTTTCTTCACCCCCATGTTGTGCCGTACCTGTTTTGCATGCAACTGTAATTTTCTTCATACCAACTTTAGCTGATCCTGATGATTCTTTCACATCAATAATGTTTTTCCCGTCTGCCTTCAGCGTGTCATTCTTTACTGCAAAATTGAAAAGTGGATATGCTGTTCCCCCATCACTACACGCACGAATCATCCCCTCTCGAATAAGAGCAACTGTTTTGTCTTGTAATTTACTATCTACTACTAATTGCGGATCTGAATCTTTCACAAGATGAGGAGAATAAATCTTTCCCTTATTGGCAATTGCTTGAGTGAACGCATTTACTTGAAGTGGCGTTGTAAGGAGGTATCCTTGTCCAATTCCATAATGATAATTATCTCCCAAATACCACTGCTCCCCAACATTTGTTATTTTCCACTTTTTTGTCGGAAGAACACCTTTTGCTTCTCCTGCTAAATCAATTCCCAAAACTCGTCCAATACCCATCTGCCCAGCTGTTTCTGAAAGTCTGTCTACTCCAATTTTCCCGGCAAGTAAATAATAAAAGATATCATTTGAACGAGCCAGTGCTTTCACAACATCTACCTCGCCATCCGTTCTTCCATACTGAGTATAAAACCAGTTTGCAAAACTGAATTCACCTATCCGCACTACTCCTGTATCTTCTACTTTATATCTCTCATCAATTATTTTTTGATTGAGTCCTGCTGCTGAAGTGATAATTTTAAAAGTTGATCCGGGAGGATAAACACCACTGATTGCCCTATCCAGCAACGGTAAATTCTTCCCATCCAGAACAACTTCCTCTGCTGATTGATAGCCACTTGTTGATGCTTTATATGATTCATCAAGAGTAAAAAGATTTGGATCAAATGAAGGTTTGGAGATAAGAGTGAGAACTTCTCCTTTTGGATTGGTCACAATAACTGCACCTTTGGGATTGTCGCGCATTGCATTGAAAGATGCTTGCTGTAATTTTACATCAAGTGTCAGTGTTATATTATTTCCTGGAATTGGATCTGTCTGTCCTAACACCCGCACTTCCTGCCCAGTGGCATTTACTTCGATAAGCTGTTTGCCATTGATTCCTTTTAAGAATGGCTCATACTGCCACTCCAAACCTGTCTTACCTACCCAGTCAGTAATAAGATACTCTGCATACCTTTCACTTTCTAACTCTTCCTTTGTTATCTGTCCAACATACCCGAGCACATGAGCAAATGCATCTTTATAGGGATAACTTCGCATGGAATCAATAAGAATACTTTCATCTCCATTTGCAATTCCTTCGAGTGCTTTTTCCCGACTTACAAGTGCAGTTTTCTCTCCTTGAATCTTTCTAAATCCAGGAGCATTAATTACTAATGGAACATTATTTCTATCAAAAAGAACTCCACGGGGTGCGAAAATTATCTTTGTTCTAATTCTATTTGAGTCAGAAAGAGTTCGATAATATGCTCCTTTCACAACTTGAAGATTAATGAGTTGGAATGAGAGTATCAACAATCCTATTCCTAATATAATAAGGAGAAAAAAGCCACGAGGTTTGTTATTCTCTTCTTCAGTATATTTTCGACGATATACTTTTTCTGTCTTGATATGATCCCCAAACGCAATTCCAGTTTTCATAGCCGTTGAAATGAAGTATGACTCTTCTTTTGTTGCATTTTTTTAATAAATGAATATCCAGCCAGTGTTAAGGAAAATGTTACGAATATTTGAAATATAAGCGACGGAGTATCAAAATAAATTGCATAGAGAATATTTCCAACTACACTTAGGGTGAGAACAAAAGGTAAAGATAAAACTTCAAACTTTCGATCATATAATAAAACAATGAGGAGAAAAAGCAAATAAAAAATACTCGTACTCCCCATCATTCGCAAGAGCATTGAATCAAGTAAAATACCGCAGATAAAGGCAACAAAAAAAACATAAGGTTTTTTCGTAAATACAAAAAGTAATAACATCCCCGTTAATAGAAATGGAATAGAAGTAATCGAACTTTCCAGAAAAAGCGCTACTAAGAATAGGACGACAACAATTATTTTTTTAATCATTTTTACGGGAGTAAAACAAAAACCATAGTTACTCGTGAAGAGTCTAAAAGAGGCGCAACTTCTGCTGTCTGAAACAAACTGCTAGGTTTTTTGTCAACAGACACAATTTTTCCTAGTACAAGTCCAGGCGGACTGCCAATACCTTCGCTATTTAATGAACCTTTCGTAACTACAAAATCATCTTTTTTTAAAGATTCAGATAAGATGACATTATCTAAGAGAAGAGACGAACCTTGCCCTTTTATCACCCCAAGTGCATTGGTGCCACTTGTGCGGGCAGTGATTGAAAATCCTTTTTTTGTCGATACCTCAACTATACTTAAGTTATGTGAGGTCTTTACTATTTTCCCAAAGAGAATATCTCCCACGACGACCATTTGCCCCACCTTTACACCATTCCTACTCCCTTTATCTATCGTGATTCTTTCCGGATTACCTACACCTGAAACAAATGATTCATATCCTACTATTTCGGCTGGTAAAAGGTTTTGGGATGGAGGCTCGCTTATTTTGAATTGATCTCTTAGTGCTTTAATTTCTCTCTCTTGTTCATCAATTTTTGTTTGTAGCAACCGCACTTGTTCATCTTCCTTCACCAGACTTTTCTCATTCGAGTTCACATCTGCATACGCTGTAAAAATTGCTCGTTGAAATGGAAGCAAGGTGGATTGAAAAATTGATCGTAGTGGTTCAGTTGCACCTGCAGTCGATAACAAGAGAAGAAAAACAGAGAGTACACTTAAAAAGAAAAAAGAGGAAAGATAAGGTGACCTTTTCTGCATGCAAGTATTGTAGCGCCGGTCATCCTTACAAGCAACCCTACTTCAGTCCGCCAATAACTTTCACACGATTTAAAAGTGCTTCATCTTCCAGAGCCTTTCCTGTACCACGCACAACTGATGTTAATGAGTCATCCGAAACAATAACAGGCATGTGTGTTCTCTCTACTATTAATTGATCAAGACCCGCTAAGTTTGCACCGCCACCTGTCACAAGGATTCCGCGTTCAAGAATGTCTCCTAGTAATTCAGGTGGTGCTTCCTCAATCACATCCGCTATTCCTTCAATAATCTGTCTGAGTACTGGAGCGAGTGCTTCCCTCACTTCTGATTCAGTAACTTTTATACTTCGTGGTAGTCCTGTCTCGATGTCTCGTCCTCTTACAATAGCCATTTTCTCTGATCCTTCATACCCTTGATCTACTATTTCTCCATTTTCTTTATTCTTCTCTTCTTTTGACGACTTTAATTTTGCCCTGGACTTGGCTGTTTTTTGATATGCGCTCCCGATTGTCATCTTCAAATCTTCTGCTGTCCGTTCTCCAAGAAGGATGCCATGTTTGAGTCTCATATAATGAAGAATTGCCTGATCCATATCATCTCCTGCTAATTTAATTGACCGGCTTACAACAATCCCTCCCAATGAAATAACTGCAATCTCGGTCGTTCCTCCACCAATATCAACGACCATCACACCTGCTGACGCGTCTACGGTTACTCCTTCTCCTATTGCTGCTGCCATTGGCTCCTCTATAAGAAATGCCTCTCCTGCACCTGCACTCAATGCTGCTTCCCACACTGCCCGACGCTCAACTTCAGTGACTGATGAGGGGATACCTATTACGACACGAGGTCTACTTAATAATGACTGAAAAGGTGATCCCATAGATAGGACTTGTTTCATATAGTAAGTAATCATAGCCTGGGTAGCATCAAAATCTGAAATAACCCCCCCTTTCAAAGGACGAATTGTGAGAATACTCGCAGGTGTTTTTCCAACCATTTTTTTCGCTTCACTTCCAATGGCAATGACTTCCTTTGTCTTTTTTCGCATCGCGACAACAGATGGCTCACGAATAACTATTCCCTTTCCCTTAACAAAAACGAGTGTATTCGCAGTTCCCAGGTCAATTCCAACGTCAACTGCGAAAAAACGAAATAACGAGGTGAGTCTCATACCACCACTATTCTAACAACTCTATGCTCATGTGACTAGTGTTTCTATCCGATCCTTGTTCGTACAATTTTGATGTGATAGGATGAGTACACTGAGCTAGTTCGATAACCTCAGATAATGACATGAAATCATCTTTCATTAATCTTTGCGAAAAAATAATCACCTTTTCCTTTTATGCACTTTTTGCACTCATCCCCATTGTGATGACAAATACCACATCAGAACTTTTTGAACTGAATAAAATGTGGCTCACCTGGGGACTTTCAATTGTCATTCTTGCGTCATGGATAATAAAGATGATCCTTCAAAGAGAAATCTTTGTTCAGCGTACTCCTCTGGATATACCAATTATACTTTTTCTTCTCTCTCAAATAATCTCTACCATATTTTCTCTTGACTCTCGTGTCTCATGGTGGGGGTATTATTCACGTTTTAATGGTGGTCTTCTTTCTTTTCTCTCCTATGCAGCACTCTACTATGCATATGCGTCAAATATGTCACGGGGACAAATGTACACAACTATAAAAGTCATTCTAGCAACTGCAGTATTTGTTGCACTTTGGGGATTACCATCACATTTTGGAGCAGATCCTTCATGTCTCTTATTTAGAGGGACACTTGACGTTTCATGTTGGACAGAAGCATTCCAACCAACAATTCGTATCTTCTCTACTCTCGGTCAGCCAGCTTGGCTCGCTGCCTATCTTGCGGCACTAATCCCACTTGCAGTCGCTTATTCCATTTCTCATGCAGAAAAAGAAAAACAGTCATCACCTATCTCCTCATTTACAGACTGGAAATTTATTTCCTATGTCATAATTACTGCAATTTTTTATCTTGATCTTGTTTATTCAAATACGAGAGGTGGATTTTTGGCATTCTGGGCAGCAAATATTCTTTTTTGGGGAGTTCTTTTTATACGACGAACATTTCATCTCAAAAAATTTATCCAATATGCACTTCTTTTTAATGTAATTTTTCTCATCATTAACTTTTTCTCTGGAACACCCATTCCACAACTTGATTCTTTTACTTTCTCCGGTATACAAAAGTTAGCTACACGCTCTGCTACTAACCCAACAACACCCCCAACAAATACTCCTGCCCAACCAGCAGCAGGAGGTACAGAATCAGGTAATATCAGACTCTATGTCTGGAAAGGTGCAATTGATGCGTGGAAGGCAAATCCAATTTTTGGAACAGGAGTCGAGACGTTCGCTTTTGCTTATTACAAACACCGACCTGCTGGACACAATCTCACATCAGAATGGGATTATCTCTATAACAAAGCACATAATGAGTATCTCAACTACCTCACAACAACTGGTATTGCCGGCCTCATTACTTATATCTCTATAATTACACTCTTTCTCTTTTATGCAACAAAATCTATGCTTCGTAAAAATGACGATGAAGAGACTAAAACTCTTATGCCTACTCTTTTCTCGCTTGCATTAGTAACTGGATTTGTGAGTATTCTTATCTCAAATTTCTTTGGATTCTCAGTCGTCATGATGAACGTTTTTCTGTTCTTTTTCCCTCTTTTCTACTTTTTTATCAATAAACACATCCAAACTAAAAAAGCATTAAACTTCTCTTTCACTTCTCACAAATACGACAAAAATTATATTGATCCATATCAGTGGACTGGAATAATTCTTATATTTCTCGTTTCATTTTATTCACTTTTTCTCTTGATGAGATTCTGGCAAGCTGATAAGGCGTATGCACTCGGATACAATCTCTCACGAGCAGGTGACATTCAAGGTGCTTACACAAACCTCACTGAAGCGGTACGACTCCGTTCAGCAGAACCAGTTATAAAAGATGAATATGCGGTCAATCTTGCAACAATAGCCACTGCACTCCAACAGAATAATGAAGCAAGTAATGCCGCTCAATTTGCGCAGCAGGCAGTTCTTCTTTCAGACGAAATCGTTTCGAACCATCCTAATAATGTTACATTCTGGAAAAGCCGAGTCCGCATTTTCTATCTATTAAGTCAAACTGATCCACGCTATAATACGGAATCTCTCAAGGCAATTGAAAAAGCATCCGAACTTGCCCCAACAGATGCAAAGGTCTTGTATAATCTAGGAGTCATTGCAGGTCAAAATGGTAACCCGAAACGAGGAATAGAAGTACTTACAAAAACCATTCAACTCAAACCTGATTATAGAGATCCTTACTATGCTCGAGGATTATTTTATAGACAGCTTGCAGTAGATCAAAATGATAGAGTGATTAATAACGATATGCAACAGAAAGCTATAAATGATATGAAATATATTTTAGAAAATATGAGCAAAGATGATGAAGCTGCTCAAACCGCCCTGAAAGGATGGGGTGTTACTCTCTAGTATGCTTAAAATTGTTCAAGCTCCTCTTCCAGTTCTTGCTAAAAAGGCCGAAAAGATAAATAAAATTGACCAAAGTACTTTAGATTTGATTGATGAGATGACTGTGACTCTTGAGAACGCTCGTGATCCAGAGGGAGTCGGGCTTGCAGCGCCACAGGTTGGAAAGTCTCTCCAACTCTTTATTGTTAAAGAGTCGAAAAAAGCCAAGCTTCAGGTATTTATAAATCCTGTTCTTTCAATACCAGCAGGACAAAAATTGTCATACACTGAGACACCGAAAAATGATGAAAAAAAAGAAGTAAAACTTGAAGGGTGTCTGTCCCTTCAAGATATTTGGGGAATTGTTGAAAGATATGAGAAAGTTCAGCTTACTTATCAAGATGAAAAAGGGACAACTCATACCCAACATTTTGATGGTTTTCTTGCAACCATAATTCAACATGAAGTTGACCATTTGAATGGCATCCTTTTCCCACAGAGAGTTTTAGAACAAAATGGCAAACTCTACAAATCCCATGTTAATAAAGATGGCGAGATGGAGTTTGATGAAATTACCGTATGATTCGTATAGTCTTTTTTGGGACACCTCACTTCGTTGTTCCGATTCTCACATCACTCGCAACACAATTTGAAATTGTCGGCGTGGTCACAGCCCCAGATGCACCAGTAGGAAGAGGAAACAACATGACTCCTTCACCTGTGAAAAAAGCTGTATTAGAAATATCCCCAGATATAAAAATATTTACACCAGAAAAATTAAATACTTCGATTATTTCTGACCTTAGCAGCCTTAATCCCGATTTATTTGTCGTTGCAGCATATGGAAAAATAATTCCTTTAAATATCCTTTCTATTCCTCGTTTTGGCTCTCTTAATGTTCACCCCTCTCTCCTTCCAGAACTTCGAGGACCCTCTCCTATCCAAACCGCAATTCGTGATGGAAAAAAAATCTCAGGAATCTCAATTATAAAAATGGATGAGAAAATGGATCATGGTCCACTCATTGCTCAGTGGGAATTTCCTCTATCGTCAGAAGATACTTTCGAATCACTTCAGAAAAGCATGTTCGCCTTTAGTGCAGAAAAACTTCCAGAGACTATTACACGATATATAAAAGGGGAAATCGTACCAATACCTCAAGATGAATCAAAAGTGAGTTTTTGCGAGTTAATTAAAAAAGAAGATGGATATATTGACCTTCAAAAAGATATTGATCCTGAAGAGTTAGATCGAAAAATAAGAGCGTTTTTCCCATGGCCAACTGTCTGGACAAAAGTAAAAACCAAGACGAATGAAGAAAAAATCCTCAAATTACTCCCAAATAAAATGATACAGATTGAAGGAAAAAATCAGATGACCATGAAAGACTTTTTTAATGGATATCCTGAACTTAAGCAGATACTGGAGAGACTTCTGGTGTAATTACTTCTTCTTCGATAGCAGTAACTTTCTTATACATTCTCAAACACTTTGTGCAGAGTTTGACTCTTTTTGCTGTTCCATCCACAACAACACGAGTCGAATGGAGATTGGGTTTGAAAACCCTTCCAGTTCGTCGTTTTGAGTGAGAAACGTTGTGTCCATATAGAACACCTTTTCCACATGATGCACATTTCATTGCCATATTTACCTCTTTGAATTGCTAGTATACTAAAAAATAGCTATAATTACAAATAGATAATACTCAAAGCTTCTCAATCATCAAATTAAAGCTTTGAGATTTATTGTATTATGGATGGAATTTTTAGCCCTGTAGGACTGTTAACCCTTGGTATACTCATTTATTCAGCTATTCTTCATGAGATAGCGCATGGATACGTAGCTGAGCGACTCGGCGATCCAACAGCACGACTTTTAGGAAGACTTACCCTCAATCCTCGACCACATATTGATCTCTTTATGAGTATCATTCTTCCTCTTCTTCTCTTCCTTTCAAATACTGGTATCATCTTTGGAGGAGCAAAACCAGTTCCAGTTGATCCGTTCAATCTTAAAGAAGGACGAAAAGATATTGCTCTTGTCTCACTTGCAGGTCCTGCAACAAATATACTTCTTGTACTCATTGGAACAGCTATCTTTAAAGTGTTTAGTCTTGGCGATCTCCAAACTTCAACTCTTGGTCTGATCTCATCTCTTGTAGTTGGAACAATAATAAAAGTAAACCTCTCCCTAGCTATCTTTAACTTACTTCCAATTCCTCCTCTTGATGGATCAAAGGTATTCGCACTTCTTCTTCCTGAAAAAATGGCAGATACCTATCTTTCCCTCAGTTCAATCGGTACTTTACTCCTTCTTATTCTTCTCATGTTCCCAATTGGTGGCTTTTCACTTATGAACCTTGTGAGTAGTCTTTACATTTTCTCACTCAACTTACTCGGCTTTTAATTTAACGAGATTTTCACGATAAAAGACTATATACCTTGACACTCCTTAATGATCCACATATACTGAGGCTGCTCTTTGATACTTGAGTTGATCGTAATATTTTTTCTCTACAAATTTTCATAACTTTGAGGTATCCGTCATTGACGGAGACAAGGTGGGGTTCTTAAGCCTGCGGGTAAAAGACAGCCTCCCTATTTTTTTACTCAGAGGAAATGAACGATCTATGACTCGGTATTCAAAGAGCAGAATTTATTAAAAAGCTACAGAATTCTGTAGCTTTTTAAATATTTCTCCTTAAATAATTAGCAATAGGATTGACTACAGGTAGCAAAGTAGTTCTAATCGTTTGAGGTAAAACAGCTCTGTAAATTGACTGCATCTCTCTCAAACGCCTTGCTCCGGGATATTTTTTAATACTCAGTTCTGACAACTCATGAAAAGGCTCAAAAAGATCATCTGGTAAGTGGCTTACCTTTCTCATTTTTCTTCCAAAATCTAACAAATTAAAAAAATCTTTTTTCCTCACATAGCCAAATAGTAATGTAAGGTGAAATTGTGTCATTGGATCAAAAGTTACTACTTCACTATCATATAAATTTCCTTTTACAGGCTTCAGAACATCGGGAGATACTGATATCTCAATATCTCTATATGATATTTCTGCCTCATTTCCATCATAAAACAAAGCATTTGGACAAAGAATATCTACTTTTTGATCTGACACATGTGCGTTAGCATAACTCTCAATTTTTTTAAATGACACTGGCTCTTTATTTGAACGAACAATAGCTATATCAATATCCCGCAAACTTGCTGGCTCACCTGAATATGCAGACAATGTTCGATCAGAAATAGAAGATGCTCTCCCGTATGATCCAACAAGTCTTGTATCATAACCCACATTTCCTAAAGTAGATTGTGCCTGTAATACATTTTTTGTAACAATGAGTCTTGCTTCATTTTCCGGAAGTCTTCTATTTTCCATGCGCAACATTATACAATTGAAAGGGGTTGCTGGTGAAGAGGAAGTTTTGATACAATGAGGCGTACTATTCATTTGCCGACTTAGCTCAGCGGTAGAGCAGTTGTTTTGTAAACATCAGGTCGCCAGTTCAAATCTGGCAGTCGGCTCAGATTCCCATTATTCCAAGCTGGGTTGGCAGAGCAGCAATTGCACGTGGCTGTAGACCACGCGGTCGAAAGGCCTCCGGGGGTGCAAGTCCCTCATCCAGCACATTTTCTAAAGCGTATGGCAATGGCATATGACCATAGCTATACGCTTTTTTTTGAAGCTGCCGATGTGGCTCAGTGGTAGAGCACGTTCTTGGTAAGAACGGGGTCACGGGTCCGATTCCCGTCATCGGCTCACGTATTTCATTTCTGCCTCAAATCATGTATAATATGGCTCTGAAGGAAAAAATCTATGGCAAAAAAGGGTGAACATCGAATAACTTTGGGTCTCAAATGCTCTGTTTGTAAAAACAGAAATTATGTTACGACAAAAAATAAAATGGAGACTCCAGAGAAATTAAAACTCAAAAAATTCTGCAATACATGCCGAAAAGTGACTGAGCACACTGAAGTTGAAAAATTAAAGTAATTTAAATTCAACTTAGCAGGCGTAGAGAAAGCTGTTTTCTCTACGCTTTTTTAGTATAATGGGTCAACAAAGGGGTGTGGTGAAATGGTATCACAGCAGTCTCCAAAACTGCTTTTCACGGTTCGAGTCCGTGCGCCCCTGCACATCTCTCTGAACCCCACATCTTTAGGCTCTGTTACAATTACATCATGAACTCCTCTATTACTCTTGTTCCTGAACTCAGTATAAATGACTTTGAAAAAAGTCTTCATTTCTATACAGAAATTTTAGGATTTAGCATTAAGTATCAAAGACCAGATGAAGGATTTGCATATTTATCTCACGGAAATGCGGAAATTATGATAGATCAGATAGGTAAAGGACGTACGTGGCAGACAGGAAATTTTGAGTATCCATTGGGTCGTGGTATCAACTTTCAAATTGAAGTTGAGAGTATCTCTCCTATCCTTTCACGGCTGAAAGAAAATAACATTCCTCTTTTTCTTGAAGTCGAAGAAAATTGGTATCGAAAAGGCAATAAAGAAGCCGGAAATAAGCAATTTCTCGTCCAAGATCCAGATGGCTATCTCCTCCGCTTTACTGAAAATTTAGGTGAAAGACCTCTAGAAAAATAAGATCTATCTTACAAATAACAAGTAAAAAATAAGGTACTATTTACATAAGTATGAATAAAAAGATACTAATACCGTTAACTATTATTTTCCTTGCAGCGATTGGATTCTTTGTTTTTACCCAGACTAAAACCACCCAATCAACAAATTCATCAACTGTCACTGATTCAGAGTCTACAGAAACTTCTTCTAACTCCATAACTCCAGCATCATCTGATGCAGTAGCAGAGCTACGAGCTGGTGGAAGTAGTTATATAGACCCTAAAGGTGTATTTAGTTTTATCTATCCTAATGACTATCAACTAGACACTCAAGATAAACAACATATAAGAATCTTTAAGCAAGGTGCAACACAAAGAGGACAAACTGAGATGTATGATGGAGTTTTGATTGTATTTGAAAGTATAGATTTAGGAGAAAAAACCTTAAGTGAGCATCTTGATAAAGTAATTGAGGATGCGACCTCAAATGGAATGTCTCAAATAGTAAAAGAAAAAACTCAAACCACTCTTAATAGCTATCCTGGATATGTTTATTCGCTTCAAGGATTAGGAACAAGTGAATACATTGTTATCCAAAAAGACGCATCATCCAAATCCGCTGTAAGTATAAGTATGTCTATACAAGATCCAGAAAATGTAGGATTTCAAGAAGAGGTTAACGCAACAATTAGCACACTCCAATTATTGAAGTAATCAAGAAGATTCAACAATACTCATCTCTCCCCATTTCCTTCCCATCTTTACATCAACTGGAACGCTAAAGGATAAACATAACACATAATATCCTTATCCTTAATAACTTGCTCGTTACATGAGTCTCATCTGGGTTGTCATTTACTTCAAATACCAAATCATCTTGTATCTGGAGTAGTAATTTAATGAAGTATATTTTTGGTTATTACTTCTTTCTGTACTTCTACCATCCCCTTTTCATATTCCATCATTACATATCTCAAGTACAAAAATATTTTTCTCCTTAACTTTCAAAGAAAGAATAGACGCCACAAATTGGGAGGATTAATAAGGATACCCTTTAAGGCCTTGTATTCCTTTAAGGACTGAGACCTCACCAATTATCTGGTTCATATGACTGATTAGCATTGCATGTATCACAGATGCCACAGTTCTTTTTCCCATTCCGAACATACTCATATCGATATCTTTTGTTAAATCCTCATCTGTTAATGACTCAAGATATTTTTCACTTTCTGCATAGACTGCCTTGGCATATTTTCCCATTTGCTCAATATCTACATTTACTTCTCGCAGCCACTTCGGGTATGCTGTTTCCCACTCAGTTGGCTGAATTTCACTCGCACCTGTTTTATCTTTCCATCGCGTATCAAATAAAGTTGGTTTTCCTTGAAGAAGTCCATGGACAAAAAAATCTTCCGACATGACAACATGTGCATATGTTCCAGCAATGGGATTTGCCTTTCCTTCTGGCTGATATGCAGCAATTTCATTTGTGACGCCATCGAGTGTCTTGTCTAAATTACTGTGGGCTTCTTTTAATTGGTCTAGAAGAAGTGTAACAGCAAAATTATTATTCATTACCAACTTACTTTAATGAATATACATACAAAAATCAATATTGACTTACTTATTTTGAAATGAAATACTTTGCGAGTGACTCATAGAATTTCCTGGATAGACATCTGTAAAGGGATTGGCATACTCTGTGTTCTCTATGCTCACGGACTTGATTCAAATTCAATTCGATATCTTTTTTATTCATTTCACATTCCCCTCTTTTTCTTTCTATCGGGTGTTGTATTTCACCATAAAAACCACGAGAACTTTATTTACAGTTTTAAAAAAGCACTTAAAGGAATAATCAAGCCATATCTTTTATTTACTCTCGGAAGTTTAGCAATTTGGTACATCATGAGAGGGCTTCCAATTCTCACGATTGATTTTTTTATTGAACAAATTAAATACATCACGTACGGAAACGGGAGTTCAAATCAATATTTTTATAATGTCGTCCTCTGGTTTCTTCCTTGTCTTTTTGCCACTCGACTTCTTTTCACCTCCTTCCTTTCGCTAACCCAACAAAAAAAACATTTGCTCGCTCTTGTTGGAATATCTGCCGTAACCGGATATCTACTATCAATAATTACTCCTGAGCTCAAACTCCCTTTAGGGCTTGAAACAGCTTTTAGCGCAGTTGTATTTTTTGGTACCGGATATTTATGGAATAGTAATCACGGACAAATCAAAAATATGATCCATCCGAAAGCAGCTAGGATTTTTATTTTTTCACTCATTCTTTGGATAATTATTGCATCGATTAATTTCCATCTATCAGGACGTCAGATTGATATGCGGCTCAATTATTTCAGTAATATTTTCCTTTTTTACCCAGCAGCATTTTTAGGAATACTCTCCTCAATTTCTCTAAGTCATTTACTTGAAGAAAACAAATTTCTTGAATATCTAGGCAAACACTCTATGCAGCTTTTTATCTGGCACTTATTCATCTTTTCTTTCCTCAGTAAGATACTTCTTATTTTCATGTCATCAAATTTTCTGGAAGAAATTCGAAATACACTTTTGGCACCATTTTATACAGTGATTTCAAGTGTCATAATATTAATTCTCTATAAAATGATTAGACGAGTAAAAGAAAATATTGCTAAACAAGCGGTGTAAAACTCTTGAGGCTTCCCCATTTTTTTCCAACTTTTACGCCTACTTCGACTGGAACAGAAAGAGGAAAAACATCAATCATAACTTTCTGTATCTCATGCACTGTTTCATCTACTCTTTTTTCATTATCTTCATCAATCTCAAAAACAAGTTCATCATGAATTTGCAATAATAATTTAAGGTCGTCTCTATTTTTAAGAACTTTTTCATACACTGCGATCATTGCCATTTTAGTTAGCTCTGCTGCACTTCCCTGGATAGGATAATTCATCAGGACGCGTCGTGTTGCATTATCAAGGAATTTTTGTCCTGGATAAGCAAATACAAATCGTCTTCTCCCAAGCATAGTTTCAGCATATTTTTGTACCTGAGCATTTTTCATATATGTATCATAGTATGATTTTATTTTGGGATATGTTTTATAAAATTCCTTAATGAACTTTTCTGCTTCCTCAATTGGAATTTGTAATCCTTCACTCATTCCATAACTACTCATGCCGTAGACAATACCGAAATTTATTGTTTTTGCGATACTTCGTTGTTCTTTGGTAACTTTTTCATAATCAACTTTAAAAATTTGTGACGCTGTTGTTTTATGAATATCCTGATTATTGTTAAAAGCATCTATGAGACGTTCTTCCTGAGACAAATGAGCCAGAATTCGAAGTTCTTGTTGTGAATAATCAAATGACAGAAGTATTTTTCCTATACTTGCAACAAAACATTCTTTTATTTTCCTTCCTTGTTCAGTAGCAACGGGAATATTCTGAAGGTTTGGATTTGATGATGACAATCTTCCCGTGTTAACACCAACCAGACTGTATGTCGTATGGACACGGCTGAACTCATCAACTTTTGAAATCAAACTATCTATATACGTTGATTTAATTTTTGTTAACTCTCTATAAGTTAGAAGGGTTTCAATAATCGGGAACTGTCCCTGGTATTTTAGTAGCTCCTGTTCATTTGTTGCATACTGACCTGTTTTTGTTTTTGCAAGTGGTACCCCTTCTTTTTCTGCAAGGAATGTACCCATTTGTGCTGGTGAAGAGATATTTATTTCGTACCCAACTACATCTAAGATTTTTTCTTTAATCTTGACTAATGCAGTATCGATGTCTGCGCCAACTTTTTTAAGACATTCACAATCGAGTTCTATACCGTTTTTCTCCATGGTAATAAGAATGGGTATAAGTGGAATCTCAATCTCATGAAGCAACTTTGATAAAGTGGGTAAATCTTGTAGCAGAAGTTGTTGCTTCTTACCCAGCTCTTCAAGCGTAGAGACTTTGTATTTCTCAAGTGTCTTTTCTTTCTCAGGTGTCCCTCTTCCATCACTCAAAAGATATTCAGCAATAAAACAATCGAAAATTTCTTTTGGATCTTCATTTTCGTATGATTGCTTCCAGTCCCAAACGTATTTCATACCAGCTCGATTATACCCAGTGAAATCAATTCTGTACAGGAAGACATTATTTGCCAAGCTCAACTATTTAAGATACTATGTTTATGAAAGGAGGTGAACTTAATGAACATTTTACCTATTATCATTTCAGTTGTTTTAAGCATGGTTATTGGTTTTATTTGGTATGGACCACTTTTTGGCAAATCATGGATGGAACTTGTCGGTCTTACAAAAAAAGATATTGAAGACGCAAAAGATAAAATGCTAGTAACATATGCTGGTATGATGCTAACAAGTCTTGTACAGACAGTTATTCTTTCCCAATTTATTTCTTCACAGAACGCAGTCGGAGTTTTGGGAGGAATTATGGTGAGTTTCTTTGCCTGGCTTGGATTTACTGCAGCATTTGGCTTTAGTTCTGTCCTTTTTTCAAAAAAACCATTAAAGCTTTTTGCTATTGAAGCAGGATATCAACTCGTCTTTCTCATAGTAGCTGGGTCACTCATAGCGTCTTGGCAGTAAACATTTAAGAATAGTCTGTGATATAGTTTTAAGGTGGAAAAGAAGAAATTTAACTTTACTGAATTACGCATTATTGCAATCAGTTTGAGTATTCTTTCTTTTGGACTTGCGATTGCCTATATTGGCCTACTCCTCTTTTTAAATAAATAAAAGTAACTATGGCCGAATTGAATTTCTTTTCAGTTCTAGGATCTCTTTCTTTAAAAGGGCCATATCGTCAGTAATTCGAGACAAATGATTCTCAATGACATTCATCGGATCCTCAGTTGACTCAACAAAATTTACATCACTTATTTTATCCTCCACCTGCATTCGTTCAAGGTCATCTGAAATGTCCTCTACCTCTTCCTGAATCTCAACAAAGTCACCTTCAATTCCTTCTACATCTTCCTGAATTTCATCAATATCCTGTTCGACATCTTTCAAACTTTTTGTATTTCTGTTAACCGTAATTTGTATAAAAAGGGAAAGATATATTGCTTCAAGTGAAACAACTGTTGTCAGTATGAGCATAACTTGATCCGGTTCTATACCAAAAATCGTTAAAACAAATATCCCAATAAAAAAGACCGTATGAAGCAAAAGAGATTCAGTTGTTCCCAACCAATTAGGGGCAATTATTGCTAATTTCTCAAGAAAGGATGTTTTGTTTTTCTTTACGTGAAGTTCTGCCACAACTCCATTGTTTCACTCCTTTCATAATTAAGTCAACAGTGTTAAAAGTAAGAATATGCTTGTCAAACTTGACCAAATTGTAATTTACTGAAATACTAAAAAAGTGCTTCAGAAAAAAAACATCTATACCGTTGGATTTGCAAAAACAGTAACACTCCTTATTCTTGCATTGCTCTTTCTCGTCTTAGGAGCGAGTGCCTATTTCCTCTCTAAGAACAATCAGACAAATTCTCCTCAGTCTCCTACACCAATAAGAACTATTCAAAATACCTCTCATGAGACATCATCAGATCATCTTATCTACTCAAACACCAAGCAAAATTTTAAATTTACCTATCCATCAGACTGGGTAGTTCGTATTACAGCCGAAGAAGAAAACTATATAACTGGAGTTGTTAGTAGTCCTTCGAATTTAAGTGTTGCTTTTCTTGTTGGCCCCCCAGGGGTTGGAGGTCGATGTGAAGTAAATCCAAATGCTGACCAAGGCCATGAACAAATTAAAGTATTTAACTCAGATCTTTACCTTCATTATTATGGAGACAAAAAAAATAATACTATCTCTTATGCGTATATCATCAAAGACAATTTCCAGTGTCCAAATATCGCTTTTTTCACGATACCTGATACTTTCCAAACACCTGATGGGATGAGTTTGGAAAAGTTAGCAAGCTTCAAGGTTACCCATGCAACTTCGAATCTTAAAGTATCTGATTTTAAATCATCAGAATTTCAAGTCGCAAAAGAAATCATTAAGTCTTTTTCGCTTTTATCCTCACAAAAATAGTCTTATAGTTTCACATTTCCCTTCAGTTGTGTTATAGTTCCTGCATCAGAAATGGAAAGTGGCACGAGCGCCTCTTCTCCAGTTCTCACTCTGTGCCACATGGTACAGAATCGCACCTTAACTCTAGGAGGATGGTCGTGATGACCGACAGTCTCAAACCCTTATACGGTGAAGTGAATCCTTTTCTGGCTGTCATGATCAGCCTGCTCTTCGGATTCGCTGGGGTCATGCTCATGCGGATCGTGGTTGAGCAGGACTTCTACCTGCTACGCTGGAAAGCGTTCGTGATCGGCGATTCAATCGCCTTCTCTCTCTTCGCTTTCTTCGCATCTCGCGGTTTACAAAGGTATACTCCCCAAGGGAGATGGTATGACCAACGCTGGTTCATACTCGTTCTCATGCTGCTCGGAGTCCTCATCGGCATCTACCTATTGCGTGATGCGATGCAGACCCGGCAAGTATCTTGGGAAGAGGTAAAAAAGCCGAGCGAACTCTTCCACACGTTCATCACCTACCCCGCGCTCATGGCATTGATCGCCCGAAGCGCCATCATCCTCTTCTTCGTGTCCGACGCACCTCGCGTCGACAAGATAGGAGCAGCTGCTGGCCTTCTCATCTACGCTGCTGCGCTTGCTTATGACATGAGTCCTCTTCAGGACCATGGACCGGGGCGATGACCTAGAGTCAACGTTCTGGCGTCCCGCATATGCGGGACGCCAGACACACAAAATTCTTATTTATATAACGGCAGAGAAAAGAAAAATGTAGATCCATGTCCTTCTTTACTTTGTACCCACATCTCTCCTCCATTCCTTTTTATAATCTCGTTTGAAATATGAAGACCAATTCCGAGACCACCTGCTGACTTCCCGTTTTCTTGTATTTGATAAAATCGATCGAATATTTTGTTTATATGCTCCTTACTTATCCCTTGACCATAATCCCGAACACTTACAATGACACTGGATTCTTGTACTTTAAAAGTAATTACTATTTTTTCTTGAACAGGAGAATACTTTACTGCATTCGTTAACAAATTAATAAGTACTTGTGTGACTCTTTCCTTATCAGCATAGACGGTGATATTTTTCGTCACTCTAAAAATAAGCTGATGAGATGTAGTTGCTTGAATGCTCTCTACCACTTCTTGTGTGACTTCCGTTAATGAAAATACTGCAGGACGAATATACAACTTCCCTGCTTGAATACGAGAAAGATCAAGAAGATCTCCAATCAAATTCGTTAATCTATCAATTTGATTATTCATCTTTTCAAGAGCGTGCTCTGCACCTTTTTCATTTAGGTTTGAGAACTGTTTTTTCAGCAATTGTGTATACAGTTTCAAACTCGTTACTGGAGTCTTTAACTCGTGTGAGGCCATACTGATAAAATCATCTTTTCTTTTTTCAAGTTCAATTCGTTCCGTAATATTTCGCCCTATTCCAATAAGTCCTATTAAGTCTCCATTCTCAAAATACGGAGTACTTCTAAACTCACCTATAATTACTCGTCCTCTTTGTGTCATGATCCGGATATGATATGGCTCTTTCAATGGTATTTTTAATCCAGAAATAAATCTTTCTTTGGCATACTCGACATCATCTGGATGAACAAGTCCCAAAAAGTGCTTCCCAACCCAATCCTTCACTTTCCATCCAGTTAATACCTCAAAAGATGGGCTGAGGGAGACAAGCTTTCCTTCAAGATCAATACTATAAATGACATCAGGTGCTAACTGAACAAGATTTCTATATTTTGCCTCACTAATTTGAAGTGCATCGTCAGCCATTTTGCTTTGAGTGATATCCATCGTTACTCCACGCATACCTATCGCCTTCCCTGAGCTATCAACGATAACTGAAGAATGAGCATCTACCCAAATCACTTTCCCTTTTTTTGTTATCCAACGAAATCTATTGATACCACTTTGTTTTTTCTCAAATTTATCATTTGCAACTGCTGCTGCTTTTTCACGATCTTCTGGATGTACTATCTTCAACCAAAAATTTGGAGTATTCAACCAATCACTCACAGAATATCCAAGCATTTTTTTCACATAGCCACTCACAAAATTTATTCTTTGACTTTGTTGGTCTGGCTTTCCATACGCCTCCCAAATTATTCCAGGGACATCATTGATAATATCGTTAAGACGCTTTCGTTGATATTGAACTTCAGAGAGGAGCCAATTTCTTTCATCTTCTGATTTCTTTTTATCAGTGACATTTCTATTTAAAGCAACCACACCAATCATTTCTCCTTTATCATCAGTTACCGTACTCACTGTTCCTAAAACATGAATAGCAACCCCATCTTTATTATGTTGAATTACTTCACCACTCCATTTTCCTATTTTTTTTAAAGACTCTCTATATTCTTTTAGTGAGGAGGTAACAAATTCTTTAACAGGAATAACATCTGATATGAATTTCCCTATGACATCATCTTGTTTCCACCCGTAAAGTATTTCAGCGCCTATGTTCCAACTCATTATTTTCTTATCTAGATCAATTGAGATGACAGCATCAGTAATATTCTCAAGTAGCCGAGAATGATGATATAACCGTTCTTCAAGGATACGCTGTTTGGTAACATCTCGCTGCGTCCCCCATGCTCGAAGTATCTTGCCGCTTTCGATAATTCCGACTAAATTATTTATGAAGTAATGCACCTCACCATGTCGGTCATACTCTTTTGTCTCCGCCTCAGTTAGTCGATACCCAGACTGAATAAAATGTGTTAAATATTCAACATTTGCTTTTTCAGATCGAGGAAGCATGTCACCTAAACGTGTACCCACCATTTCTTCACAGCTTTTCATTCCATACATGTGGGCGAGTGCATCATTGCACTCTGCAAGATAAGCATATTTGTAAATGAGATTTATTTGTTTACGAATTGAAAGGCTGGTGGAAATTGGTTCATCCAGCTCAAATCGCCAGATTGCCTCACTACTTGTTGCAAGAAAAGCCTTATATCTTTCAATCGCAATATCCGCCTCTGATACCACTGTTTTCTTTTTCTTCATAGGCAGTAATTATTAGGATCCTGTAGGTAACTCAACAATAAATGTTGATCCTTTTTTAGGTATACTTTGAAGCTGAATTGACCCACCATGAGCTTTTACAATCGAATTGACCATATAAAGTCCGACTCCAAGTCCTTTTTGTGATGATCGAACATCACCTCGCTCAAATCGATCAAAAATCCTCTTTTGTTGATCTTGCGCAATACCCATCCCGTTATCCTTGACTGCAAGCTTAGCAATTTTGTTGCTATTTGATAATCGAACTTCAATCGGCTTGCCATTACCATACTTAATAGCATTCGTAATGAGATTAATGATGACCTGTTCTATTCTGACTTTATCGAATGATCCTTTGATAATCTTTTCTGCATGAAATTCTATCGAACTTCCTGCTTTCTGTGCTTGTTCTTCCATCCTTGTTATCACATCTTTTACTATTGGATTGAGATCAATTTCCTCTTTCTCTAAATTCATTCGACCTGTTGTTATAAGTGAAATATTCAATAAATCATTAACTAATTTTGTTAAACGTTTACTTTGATTTATCGTACTCTCAAGCATTGTTACTGTCTTATCAATCGAAAAGTTGGCAAGAGATTCATTTTTTATACTATGTAAAACACTTTGTAGTTGTAATAACATTGATGTTAAAGGCGTTTTCAATTCATGTGATGCTATCGAGAGGAATTCATCTCTCGCCTGTACGGCTTCACGTACCTCTTCATAGAGGCGTGCATTCTCAAGTGAAATAGAGACACGTCCTGCTATTTCTTTTGCAACAAGAAAATCATTCTCTGAATAATAATGCTCTTGTTCGCTGAGTCCGAATGTCATTACACCAATAGTTTCTCGTCCTATCTTTAACGGAACAACGATAAGTGAGTGCACTTGCAATCGACTTAATAATTTTAAATGCGTTTGATCAACCGTTACATCCTTTACCCAATCAGGCTCTAATTGTTGTGACAGGAGGGCTTTTCCTGATTTCATTACCTGTCCACTGGGACGCTTTATTGCTTCATGGGGTGGATATTTTTCTGCAATTTCACGAAGTATCCTTTCTTTCTCCTTTCGAACCGCAGCGACTTCAACTAACTGAGTCTTACCACCTTTTCTCTGTACGTATATTTCGCTGAGATCAGCAAATTGTGGAACGAGAGACTTCACGACATTGGAAAGCGCTTTCTTCGGATCAAGGGTTGAAGAGACTTCTGTACTTGCAGTGGCGATGACCTCAAGTGCTTTTCGTGATTCCTTTCTCTCAATTGTAGTTTGAAGAACATTTGCTATTGATTCTACAAAAGTAATTTCATCTCTTGAAATTGATCGTTTTTCCTTTGAATACACACTTAATACTCCATAATTTTGAGGTGCTCCTCGAAGTGGAATACTTATCCCGCTGTAAATAGAATATTCTTCAAGAAAATTCTTATCACTGAATGTATTAAACTTTCTCCCACGATTGAAATGAACTATTTCTCCTTCTTCTAACACTGCTCCTACATGTGAGTCAGATGTGTTTTGTACTCGGATTTTTTTATTTCCACTTCCCCATCCCGCACCTGTTCTGAGTCTAATTGTCTGACCACTAGGCTCAATCTCCCAAAATGCAACGTAGTCTACCCCAAGTGTTTGTTGTATAGCTCTTATACTTCTACTCAGAAGGAGTTGAAGTGATTGATGTTCAAGACCAAACTGACCAAGAGTTGCAATTACAGCTTGCTGTGCTGTTTGGCGCTTCATACGAGCATAGGCAGTATTCTTTAAATGAATTATTCCAGTGATGAATATTCCTTCTACGCAGTAAAGAAATAGTCTAAATAGTTCATTTAAATTCTGTGTGTTAAACGAATTAACGGGAGAAATAAAAAGAAAAACAAAAATAAAAGCAGTAACAACAGTCGTTAAAATACCTGGCCCAAACCCAGCAAACCAGGCAACAATAAATATTGCTGGAAGTCCAATCATAAATTCTGGATCCTCATTCAGGAATGGAATCAAACTTGTTCTTAAAAGTAAAAAAAGAAGACTTATTACAATTGCAAAGAGGTATCTTACTATACCTGATCTACTCCGAGTTAAAGCTATAGCATCATCAAGACGCGTAAAAAAAGAATTTGTTTTTTTTCTTTGAGGTTTTAATCTTTCTTTAATGCTTAAATTCTTTACCATTCTATCTCTTCAAGGATGCGTACCATACTAGCTTTTTTCTTACGAAAAAACAATATGTTCTCTCACAATTTATGAGGCAGGTTTACTATGCGGTAAAATTTTTTTCATGTAATGAAGAGTCGATTTTGATAAAACAAATGAGAGACCAAGAAGTGAAAGACCAAGAGCAAGAAGTGTACCGCCAATGACATCTGTCATCCAATGTTCTCCAAGATATGGCCTTGACATGAGCATTATACTCACAAAGACAAAAACTCCTCCACTCAGTATTCCTTTAAGAAGTAATGGAAGCCGTTTGCTATGCCATATAATATAAAGAACAATAACAGAAATAAAAACAGTTCTCCCACTATGTCCTGATGGATATGATGATTCTGATCGAACATGGAATTGAGGAAATTCAAAAGGATGTTCTGTCCTCAGCATAAATTGAGGTGGAGGTGGATGATCGACATAAAACTTTCCAAATAGCTCAATGATATGAAATAAGCCAAAACTTCCAAAAAGGACTATACCCGCAACTAATTTACGAAGTCCTAAAAGAAGAATAACAAGAACAACAGTCAGTACCTCAAAGTTCCCCATGATACTGAAAGTAGAAAAGAGAGAGTCAAATCGTCTGCTAATGTTATCCTGCAGCCTGACAGTGACATCAAAATCATTTTGTGTAAAAACGTTTTTATGAACTAAATAAGAGTAACCAATGAAAAGAAAGACGAAGAATATTCCACCAATTAAATACCAAAAATTCTTTTTGGACATACATTACATAATACAAGAGAAGAGTTATGGGAGCAAATTAAAGGGAGAGACTTTTAAGATAATTTCGGAATTCTTCACTAATCTCAGGATGTGTCAGTGCAAGATCCACTGCAGTTTTCATATACTCCAATTTATTGCCAGTGTCATAATATTTTCCATTTTCAATTTCAACTGCATATATCGGAACACCATCATCTCGAAGTAAATTAATAGCATCAGTTAGCCAGATCTCTCCACCTTTTCCTGGCTTAAGACTCTTCAGCGCTCCAAAAATCTCCGGTGGAACAATATATGCCCCATGAGTTGCCAAGTTTGATGGTGCTGATTCAGGATCAGGCTTTTCAACTATTGATTTAATCTTTGAAACATTACCTTCCACAGGTTCTATGTCTGCAATACCGTATCGCTTCAAGTCCTCCTTCTTCTCGATTTTTACTCCTGATATAACTACTCCACCATATTTCTCATAGACAGCTTTCATTTGTGCGAGGCGTGGTGGATTGGAATAGATAAATTCATCTCCCCATAGCACAGCAAATGCCTCATTCTCAATGACAGGCTCTGCTGCAAGAACAGGTGTCCCGTTCCCATAAGGGCCTTTCTGTCTCACATAAATAAAGTTCGCCATCTCTGAAATTTTTCTTGTTGCTTCTAGAAGAGCTTGTTTTCCACCTGCTTCCAAGTTTTGAATAAGGTCTGCGTTTGGAACATCAAAATGATCTTCAATTGCTCTTTTGAGTGCTCCTGTGACGATAACAACATCTTCAATTCCTGAATTCACTGCCTCTTCAACGACATACTGAATAACTGGCTTATCAACAATTGGGAGCATTTCTTTGGGCATTGCTTTTGTCTGAGGAAGAAATCGAGTACCAAATCCGGCTGCGGGGATAACTGCTTTACGAATAGTATTTGCCATAGGATGTGATTATAGGAGTGGATTTCCTAAAATGCAACTGTACTGTCATTGTAGAGCCCTCCTCTTTACATGTCAATGAGGATTTGGTAGAATACTTTGAGGCTATCTTGATCCCAACTAGCTTGGGATCTTTCTCTTTTTGAGAAAAATGAAGACTTTGCATCATTTATGAGTTCACCTGTAACATTTTTTCAACAAACATATGATGAACTCAAAAAAGTTACCTGGCCGAGTAGAAATGATATTATTCGCTTAACAGCAATAGTTCTATTCATCAGCGTTGCAGTAGGACTTTATATAGGAGCGATAGACTTTATTTTGACAAAGATAACTGAAGTACTATTAAAATAATTATGGATCAACCAACAACACCTCCACAGAATGGAGCAACTGAAGAACAAATTAAAGAAGCTGCAGCATCACCCGATGCGAAGTGGTACATCGTACATACGTATGCTGGTCACGAGAATAAAGTTGCTCGCAACCTCAAACAGCGACTTGAAACAATGGGTTTTGAAACTCGAATTTTCGATATTATTGTTCCAACTCGCAGTACTATAAAAGTACAAGGCGGAAAGAAAGAAGAAGTTCAAGAAAAAATATTTCCAGGATATGTTCTCGTGAAGATGATCCTTGATGATGAATCTTGGCTTCTCGTTCGAACAACTCAAGGAGTTACTGCTTTTATCGGCGCAGGAAACAAACCAACTCCGATCTCTGAAAAAGAAGTTGAAGCGATTCAACAATTCATGAAGCAAGAAGAGCCTCTTTACAAGACAGCATTTGTCGTTGGTGAAGCTGTTAAGATCGTTGATGGTCCATTTGCAGATTTCTTAGGCACTATTGATAATATTGATGAAACTCGAGGTAAACTCCGGGTCCTCGTCAGTATTTTCGGTCGTGAAACCCCCGTTGAGCTTGATTTCCTTCAAGTTCAGAAGATCTAAAGCTAATCAGCTTGTATTTAGGGGAAAAATTGATATAATGAGTTGAATCATATGGGAGAGTGAAACTCGATTGTACCTGTGATTGATAGATATACTTCTTCGAAAGTTCCTCTTTCAATCCATCTCCCTTTAAAAATATGGCAAAAAAAATAAAAGCATTAGTAAAAGTTAATATTCCAGCTGGAGCAGCAACTCCTGCACCTCCGGTTGGTACTGCGCTTGGACCTCATGGAATCCAGATCATGGAATTTGTGAAGGCTTTCAATGATAAGACAGCTGATCAAAGAGGAAATATTATTCCTGCAGTTATTACAATCTATGAGGATAGAACATTCTCATTCATTACGAAAAAACCACCTATCTCAGAGATGATTAAGAAAGCTCTTGGTCGTGGAGGATCACAAAAACCAGGAAAAGAAAAAGCAGGGACACTTTCTGCGTCCCAAGTTGAACAAATCGCAAAAGACAAGCTGGAAGATCTTAATACTGACGATGTTGCGGCTGCATCTAAAATTGTTGCAGGGGTTGCACGAAGTATGGGCGTGGAGGTAGCAAGTTAATATGGGAAAAATTAGAGTTAAAGCAATTGGAGATGAAGAATTAGAAAAACAGCAAGCAGAGGAAGCAAAAAAAAGATCTGCTGCAAAGAAAGCTGATAAAGAAGAAACTCAAGTCGAATCTCCTGATAATCAGGGAGAGGAAGCTGTTGACGCTCCAGTTAAAAAGACAAAAAAAGAGAAATTCCAAAAAGAAGCATTAAGTAAAAGATCTAAATCTTATACTGCAACAGCACAACTCATCGACAAAACTAAAAACTACACCCTGTCAGAAGCAGTAAAAGTACTCCCAACACTTAAACGGGCTAAATTTGACGAAACAGTTGAACTTCACTTTACTCTCACTGAGGGAAGTATGTCTGGAAGTGTTGTTCTTCCACATGGAACAGGCAAACAAACTCGCGTTGCAATCGCAGATGGAAGTGACGCAAAAGCAGTTGAAGACTTAGTTAAAAAAATTGAAGGCGGAACACTCGATTTTGATGTTCTTATCGCAACACCTGATGCTATGCCAAAACTCGCTCGAGTCGCTCGCGTTCTTGGACCACGAGGTCTTATGCCAAATCCAAAAAATGGGACAGTTACACCAAAGCCACAAGAGGCTGCTGAAAAGTATGCTGGTGGACAAATGAATTATAAAAGTGAAGCAAAATTCCCTCTTCTTCATGTCGCAATTGGAAAAGTTTCATTTAGTGAAGATAAGATATTAGATAATGCAAAAAGTCTTATTGCATCTCTTGATAAGAAAAAGATTAAAAAAGCAACTTTAAAGAGCACTATGTCCCCTGCTCTCCATCTGGATATCACAAGTCTCTAATTTTGACTTCGTTTACCCCTTTTCATACAATATCTGTGTATGTCTGAACAACTAAAATCCATTGAAAATAGACCTAATCATGCTACTGCTTTTGATGGAGGTGTATTTACTATTGAATACTTCACCTCTGATCCCAAAGGACTTGAAGTCATAACTCGAAATAGTCTTCCTAGACGTGACAGAGTTCCTGAAGGTGATTCCCAACTTGCCGGAAGAAATGTTCGACCACTCGATATGAGTCAAATTGACAAAGAATTACTCAAAGAAGGCATGCAATCAGAAGCAGGAAAATTTGGATATAAGGCTGATTTTCCTCGTGAGCTAGTAAGACCAGAGTCAAGCCCTCTTGCAAAACTCCGCAGACAGCAACTTAAAGGCGCAACGACAGAAGATCCACTTAAACCATACGTTCCAACAGAAGCTGAACTTCCTTTACTACAACAACGACAGGAATTAATTGAACAAGCCAAACTCCGCGATACTCTTGGTCTAAAAGTTGGTATTGAAGCAGCCCAGCTTATTGGAAATGCTCTCCATATTGACACTCGGCCGGTCAGTTATCCAGCATATGGGAAACTTTCCCGTCCTGGAATGAATTCAGAAGTTGAAGATATTAGTAGCGCAACTGGTGTATGTGCCATTGTGAGAACTGCTGATAATAAATTTCTTTTGCAATATCGAGCAGAATTAAAAGTAGAAGAAATAGATGGTGTAAAAAAGACTTCTGGAAATGCTTCATATGGCGGAATACCAGGTGCGAGTGTAGCGGGATTATTGGACGGAAAGTTGGATCATGATAAAACACGAATCGATAGTCAAGGACAAACTGTTCATGACCGAGGCAAACTTCAGCCTGTAACGACACAGACAATTCATCAGCGTATTACTGAAGAAGGATCACAAGAAATTGGACTTGGAGAAGGTCAAGTTGAATATAGAATTGTTGGACTTGCCCATGATAAAACCAAACCTCACCATGAATTCCTTCTCCTTGGTTCAACAAAACTTACTGCTGAAGATGTATTAAAACAAGCTCGTCAAACAAAAAAAAATCAAAAACTCTCGGAAAAAGATTTCGAAGAAAAATTTGTCCCAATTGATGCAACAGCAGAAGCAATCGAAATTCTGCTTACAAAAGTGAAATGCCCACTTCCTCCTACCCATTTGGCAGCCTACGTTGCTGCAGGGTATGCATTGGTCCTTGAACAAGGAGGAAAAGAAGCAGCCGAAGTATGGAAAAAAGAGATGCAAGTAAAAATTGCTGAGAACTATACTGATATAAATAAACAAGTTATGACTCACTATCAAAAACATCCAGAACTTCTTGAAAAAAAAGATGATAAGAGACCTCCTCGTAATTCACAAGGATATTCTGCTGATTACACACCATCCGAACAAGGACTTCCGACATTTGATGCAGAAGTTATTCGTACAAGACTTGTCAAACCTGAAATGTCTGAACAAATAGAAGTAGATAAATTCGAAAAGACATCCAAGCCAGATAAAATATGGATGCTCGATATTGACGGTGTTATTACTAACGCAACTTCTCACGAAATTGAGCAGCCAATTATCATTGACACCATACTCAAGTCTCTCCGCAATGGTGAGCCCGTTGCACTCAATACAGGACGCACATTGAATTTCGCTCTCCAACATGTTGTACCAGAACTTCTGAATGCAGGACTTACAGATGAAGAATTTGCAAATTTTTACGCAGTTGGAGAAAAAGGAGCTACGACACTTTGGTATAAAGATGGAAAATTCCATATGTGGCGTGATAAAGATCTTGTCGTCGATGAATCACTCCGGGGCGATCTAGATAAATTTGTTACTACGCTAGTTGGAGATACTATGTTTCCTGGTGAACCCAAACCTTCAATGTTATCTCCACAGCTCAAAGAAAAACTTTCTCCTGATCTCGTAGAAAAATTCGATAATGAAGATCATATGAAGGTCTATCTTTATGCCAAAGCACTTATTGAAAGTAAAGGACTTCAAAATATTTATAGAGTTGATAAGACAAAGATTGCAGTAGATATTGAACACGCTCGTATGGGAAAACAATTAGGAGCACAAAGGATACTTGATTGGCTCTCAAGACGAAATATGGAGCCCAAGCATTTTATAGGAGTTGGAGATAGTGGCTCTGATGCACAAATGGCAGATGAAGTATATAAAGAAATGCAGAAAAGAAGTCGATTTGGGAGACCGACAGTTCAATTTATTTTTGCAGGAAATAGAGAGTCATTCACCAAATATCTCGTCAGCCAAGACATACCTACTCCTCAATATTCCGTTGTCTATACAGCTCCAGATAGTGAAAAAAAGCCGGTAACAGATAAAAGTTTTGCAGACTATCTTGCTTCTCAACACTAAAATTTTACTTGTATCCTCCGCTGTAAAGATTAATAATAGATATATTCATGTCCGCTTTTTGCATTTTTAAATGTCTTTCTGGACGAGCAGATGCATATGTACTTCTTCTCGTTGGAGCTGCGATGGCAGCTGGAGCATTTATGGTAGGGGGAGTTCTGCCGGAGAATAGAAAATCTGCTAATCAAGCCGCTACAATTACCCCCTCACCTATTTCTCAAGAAATAGAAGATTCAAATACGTATGAGTCGGATATTTTCCTTCAAGAAAACCTGTCTACTGTCTCTTCTGGAGAAGCTGATCTTGTAGTCGTAAATTTTTCACTTACCGACCGCAATGGTATCGTTAAAACAACTTTTGATCCCGGTGAACGGATTTATCCAAAAGTTACATACAATAATATTGGATCAGCTCGTATTCTCTCTGAATCAGGATATATCAATAGTCAAATATATGATAATCAACAGACTCCTGCACAGCAAAATCAACAATCAGATGTCAATGTCTGGATGAGGAATGGTAGATATGGTGTTCAGTACATAAAAACCTATGAGGCTCGACCCGATGGGCTCAACAGCGCTTTTTACAAGGGAGAAAGGTACTGGATAAGAAATCGTTCTGGGACATTTACCGCCCGAGTGTATTTAAATTATGATCACGGTGGAATAGAAACAAACTTTGAAAATAACCAACGTACTGTTACGTATACTATCCGCAATCTCCCTTCACCTACTCCAACAAAAAAACCTACCCCAACGCCAACAAAAACAGCAAGTAATGTAGGAGATGTAAATGCTGCACCGAATAGTAATAGCTGTGGTGGAAAATATAGTTTTAACAACCCGATTGGATTGAACTTTGGTGACCCAGCTTGTACTTTCACAAAAGACAAACTCTATTCCCTCCTCAAACAACACGATTCACAAAATGCTGATTACTGGTTTTACACTGTTATCCCTTGTGAAAGTCCAGGATACAATGCTAATTTGTATTACCGATGCGGACCGGCAGGATGTACACCTGATCCCTCAGGTGCATGGGGACTTTTCCAAATGGGACGAGGAAGAAACGGTCAATATGATCATGGTGATGTCGCTTGGCCAAGACAAGTTACAAATGCAACAACTTATAGACAAAATATTGGCTGGGGCGGCTGGAGGTACTGGGCGTGTGCTCAATCTCGGTGGTAATTATGAATATATTTAATAAAATACGATCATACCTTTTGACACTGAATCCATTTATTTGGATAGGGATTTCACTCCTTCTTCTTGGTGGCATTTTTTTCTTTTCATTTCAAACAGATATACCAACTCCTATAACAGAGACAAAGACCATTTCTCCTTCTACTTCTTCTCCTCTTATCTATCCTCGTGACAAGACAGAAAAGTTACTAGAAATTGTTGGAAAAAGAAAATCTCTTGACGCAGTAGATCAGGAAATACGAGATGAACTTATATCGTCTCTTGGTTCCGTGTCAGGTATTCTTTATCAGACAAAAGAATTCAGTATTGAATATGTAAAAGAGCCGGATACTTTTATGGTCGGCATACTCACAACAAATATTATTCCTGCACAACAACAAGCAGTTGAATGGCTGAAAGAAAAAGGTATAAGTTATCAGGGCATTTGCCACCTCCCTGTTATTTTCTACCCTTCTTTTCCAAAAGAAGACATTAAAGTTGATTCTCTTTTATTTAATCCAATTCCTGAGGGATGTTGATCGTTCCGCGTTGACTCTCCCTTACTTTTCTGGTATGATACGTGAGTCCTAAGACAGTAAGCATACAAATAAGTCTTACCGAGGAGAAGCATCTATTTACTTGCACTCCTCGTGGAGTGTTTTTTTATGGAACGGAGACCGAAGGTCGAGTTCACTTGCGAATAAAATGAGACAAGTGTGGATAGAAAAATAAAACATTTTTCTTAGTGAGAAAAATATACATTATGAACAACGATACAAAAAAAGTCAGTCAAAATAGACAAAAGAAAGAAACCCTTGTAGGTGAACTTTCTGAGAGAGTTGAGAGATCAAAGGCATTTGTTTTTACAAATTACCAAGGTCTTACTCATCAGCAAATTGAAGGTCTTAAAAGAGCCTCAAAGAAAATTAATGCTGAGTATGTTGTCGTCAAAAACACCCTCATGCTTCGAGCTCTTGATAAATTTAACTTATCACCGGAGGACAAAAAACATTTTGAGCAACCAACTGCAACTCTCTTTATTTATGACGATGTCATTGAACCTCTTAAGGAGCTTCAGAATGTCGTCAAACAATTCCAACTTCCAGCTGTAAAAATGGGAATTTTTGAAAATCACCCAATTTCTGCAGAAGAGGTTGTAAAATTATCCAATCTTCCACCACTTCCAGTTCTTCGTGGACAACTTCTCGGCATGATGATGTCACCAGTACAAGGACTTCATCGAGCACTTACCTGGAATATGCAATCTCTCGTTATGACACTGAATGCAATCGCCCAGAAAAAGGGTTAAAGGAGGTGAACAGATACATATGGCAAAACTAACTAAAGAAGAATTAATGCAAGCAATTGAAGAAATGTCTGTTCTCGAACTTTCTGATCTCGTTAAAGCGCTCGAGGAAAAATTTGGCGTTTCTGCAGCAGCAATGGCTGTAGCAGCAGCACCAGCAGCAGGTCCAGCAGCAGATGCAGCACCAGCTGAAGAAAAGACTTCATTCAATGTTGTTCTTGCTAGTGCAGGTGGAAACAAGATCGCAGTTATTAAAGCTATTCGAGAACTCGTTCCAACACTTGGTCTTAAAGAAGCTAAGGATCTTGCTGACACAGCACCTAAAGAAGTTCTTACAGGCGTTAATAAGCAGACTGCTGATGAAGCAAAGGAAAAACTTACTGCAGCAGGCGCAACTGTTGAACTCAAGTAACAAAAAACCTCGTCCTCATTATTATCTCAGATATAAGAAGGTCGAGGTTTTTTTTGTGGTTAGTTGACGATGAATTACCAATCATTTAGGCTAAATATACATGATATTTTTTCACAAAAAAGAAATTTATATTATCGTATTTTTTGTCCTTTGTATTGCATTGTTGACTTTATTAACAAAAAATTCACTAGAGACTCGAAGCAAAGCATCCGACTCAACTCACATACTTGAAGCAGAGTCTGGCATTATTTCTTCCTCCTCCGAACTTATTACTGACTCATCAGCTTCAGGAGGAAAAGCAGTGAGATTTTTCGGTCAACAGATAACATCTACTCCCACTCCATCTCCTTCTTTGCCTACATCATATGGGCCACAAGGAACACCGATCTCATGTGACACCATACCTCATTCCCGTAGAGTTCCAGTTACAACGTTTGAATCTCTTCAGTCATCTATCAACACCGCTCTCCCAGGCGACCTTATCGTTCTTGCTCCCGGCACATATACAGGTCAATATCTCCGTATTAGTGGTAAAAAAGGTACCGCAACCCAACCCATAACAATTTGTGGAACAAAAAATGCAACAGTTGAGGCAACTGCCCAGGAAGGAAATTCGCATGGTATATGGCTCCAAAATTCAGCAAATATAACTTTATATAACTTCAATATTCGTAAAGGAAATTTTAGTATCTTTATCGAATGGAGTGATAATATAACTCTAAATTACATGGATGTAGGATTCTCAGGACTTGCCCTCATTCATGCATGGAAAGATAGCAAGAATTTGAAAGTTACTAACTCTATTCTTCATGACGCAGGGATAAAAGATTCAGAAGTTGGTGAAGGAATATACCTTGGTTCTAATAATTGGTGGTGGGATGATCCAGGATTTGAGTCACCTGATAAAAATGATAATTTTGAATTTATGTATAACAAATGTTTTAACATCACAGCTGAGTGTGTTGATATCAAGGAAGGAGTAACCGGAGGAATAATAAAAGGGAATTATTTCGATGGATCAGGCATGATAGGGATGAATGCTCCCTCCTCCTGGTCTAGAGATGGAACGAGTGATGACAATTATATTGACTCTTGGGTAGATATTAAAGGAAATTCTATTATTATCTCAGAAAACTATGGTGACTGGCTCCCCTTTTCTGATACCAATAATGATGCAAAAACAGAATCAGATGGCTTTGAAGTTACCGGTAGTATTTCCGGTTGGGGCCAAAAAAATATATTTTCAAAAAATTATGGGAATGGTCGAACTATTACTCAGTATAGAAGTGGCCTGACACGTCCAGCAGGACCAAGCCGAACAGGAGTCTGGTATACCGATAATGTAACAAATGTCGGGAATAAGATTACCTGTGACAATATTTTTGTAAATTTCCAAAATAGTTCACGAATACCTTGCCAATAATGAAAAAAATATTATTCTTTTTCCTTTTACACCTTTTTCTATTTGTACCCTTTTCTCATACTCCTGTATTTAGTCAAACTACTTGTCCGCAAGTGTCTTCAGCAACTGGATCAGTACTTTTACATTTTAATATCACAACATCAGGTCAATATGCATTCTGGAGTAGATTAAAAACAGATAGTAACTTGAATAATTCTTACTACCTTCAAGTGGATAATCAGTGTGCAATAAATGTTGGAGATGGTTCTCTTTCGTCGACTGAATACACGTGGATTAACTTTAAAGATGGCAATCCTGCCAGTAAAATACTCCTTTCACTCACCACCGGTTCACATACACTCAAATTAATAGGAAAAGATCCTGGAGTTATTGTTGATAATGTTCTAATTACTTCTGATCTTAAGTGTACACCAACTGGTCTAGGTGGAAATTGCCAGCAAATTACTACTACACCAACAGTGTACACCACTCCGACACCGACACGCACACCGACTCCAACTCCTGCTATTATTCCAACAAGCACCCTCGCTCCCACACCTACTCCGGTAGTAAATGGAATAACTTTCAATCTCGAACTCAAATTACAAGGGATAGGTAAAGGAGGTGATAACGCCAATCCAGTGTCTATTGGAAATATGAATCCTATTCATCCGCAAAGAAATATCACAATTCAACTTTTTGATGCCAACGGAAAAAAGATTTCAGAAGGAAGCGGAACAGCAAATTTTATTTGGGATAACGGATCTTTCTTCGGGAGAATTTCACTTGTTCAACGTCCCCCAGTTGGTAATTACCTTGCTGTCATTTCCAGCCCTCAGTTTTTAAATAGACGCTATCAAAAAATAATTTCATTAACTCAAAATCAAAACGACGTTTATCTGGACACTGTTACTCTTATTGGCTCAGATGCTAATAATGACAATTCCGTTAATATACTTGACTATAATGTAATCGCTAGTTGTTACAGTGATCTTCTCCCTCCTATTGATTGTGATAATCTACGAAAATTACAAGCAGATATCACAGACGATGGAATTGTAAATCAATTCGATTACAATTTCTTTATGAGAAATGCTGGAAATTATCGAGGCGAGTAATGTATTTATGAATGCTTCATTTTCTGCAAACATCATCAAAAACATCCGTCTTATGTGAGATTATATCTCCCTATTACACAATGTAAATTTCACTAATAGTGCAATTTAATTGACTAGTATTTTCTTGTTGCATATTTTACACTTTACTGTTATTCTTCATGTATGGCAGCCCGAGTAGAACACCTACTCCCGCCCCCCGTTGAAACCAAACACCATCCACTTGGATTTTCTTTTGCCCTTTATGAACCGACGAACATCGTATGGAACACAGATGATGTAAAAGCGAAAATTGGTGTAAGAAAAGTCAGACGAGCAAACTCTTTGGAAACGCCTGAGTATATGCTCGCTCACGTTGCAAAAAAATTATTCCATTCAGATGAACAAATAGACCTTCTTGGGGTAGCATCAAGTTTTCCAGTTGGTGAAAATTTATCCGGCCTCATGATAGATGTTCTTGACCTAAACGTCAGGAATAATATTGATATTTATGCTGCATGCTCTGGCTATGCCCGTTTTCTTCTTCATATTGCTGAACTCGCACAAGACCAAGATCTTAATGGGTGGAATATTGGCTTTGCCTCCACTGAAAGATACTCACCTTTTCTTAAAAAAGGTACATTCGATACAGGGATCTTCACTGATGGAGCAATTGGCCTAAGTAATTTAAGATATGGCGAGAATTTCCGTATCTTAAGCGCAGTAGGAAGATCTCTTGATCCTGAGACAAGTACTTCTTTGACAATGCCAGTTGATAGAACATTGATGGAACCTCCCTTTATTGAGGAGCCGGTTCCTCCTTCCTCTACTGGAATGTTTGAGATGAATGGCCCTGTTGTCTACAGAAACATCATCGATCCACAGCGCGGAGTGCCAACACTCATTAACGATGTACTTGAGGTAGCCGAGTGCACACCTGATGATATTGATTATCTTATTCCACATCAAGGGAGCAGTAAGACCAATAGAGGATTAATTCATGCTCTTCCTGAATTCGAAGGTAAAATCATAGAAGATATTACAGACGGCAATCTTTCCAGTGGATCAATTCCAAGAGCATTAAGTAGACTTACTCCGTCTCATGATCCTGTTCGAATACTCAATGTTGGTTTTGGTGCTGGCCTGTATGGTGTAGCAGCTATTACTGAGCACGGAAACCTTGCTTCACAAAGGTGATACACTCTGACATAGAAATAATTCCCGACTTTTCCCCGTAACAACTCATCAATACGTCGTAGAAAATCTGAGAAATGACGCGTTATTTTTAAAGAAGCAAAATTCCCGAATGAACACATTTAATATCCAGAGATACGGCAAGTTGTGAAAAAATGATCAAATTTGCAAAATCTAAAATTTTAGATCTCCGAATTTCTTGTTCAAATTACTATAAAATGCGTCCGCATAATTCAAAAAACTTTTCAACATTTTGCATTTTATATGTGGAAATCCCCATTTTATCCACATACTTCAGGCTCCACTCCCCCAACCTTATAATGACAGACTATAGGGGAAACATATGAATGCATAGAGTATTATAGTATTTTACTTAAAGTCTCCCCTTCTCTCTATTCATCTTATATTAAATAAGGCCCTTGCAGGGCATCGTAGGGCCTCGTTTTTTAATAAGTTTTGCTATAATTCACTTATTGGATTCTGTGTATATCGATAAAATTGCATTAGTTGATTTAAAAAACAGAAAATTTCTTGGAACACTCAGTCATGGAAAGGATGTATGGTATGTACCCGGTGGAAAAAGAGAAAAAGATGAGACTGATGAAGCAACACTTGTACGGGAAATTCACGAAGAACTTGGAGTAGAAATTATTCCTGACACGCTCGAATTATTTGGTATTTTTAAGGCACAAGCACATGGAAAACCAAAGGGGACGTTCGTACGAAATACTTGTTATAGAGCTCAGTATAATGGAATTCCGCAACCTATGAGTGAGATTGCTAAAATTGGTTATTTTAACTCAAATGATGCCTCAAAATTCTCAGAGGTAAATCAGCAAATGATAAAAGACCTCTTATTAAAAGATCTTATCGACTAACTCTTTTTAGCACTCTTTTCCCACCACTGTGAAAATTTTATTTTAAGTTTGGCTTTTCACACCAATCTTTTTTACTTTCAAGAACAATTATCAGAGACAGGTCCTTACTGCTAAAACCCCTCTGTTAATGCATTTTTTCTTTCAACTTTCAAAAGGGTGACACTTTATTCCATTTAATGACAGCATCCTCTCATATCTCATCATATTTTTCTTTCCAATCTTACGTCACCATTTAAGAGATTGACTGTCACAACTTCTCATCACAGAGCAATTTACTTATAGGTTATTGACACTGATGTTCTAGTTTGTTACTTTAATAGAGGGTAATAATCACATTGATTAGAATAAGTCTTAAATGACCATCTAAGACCCACTTAACCTATGGCAGAACAAAAAATGTCTATCAATGACCTTCCAGATCTTCTCACAGTTCGTGAAGTAGCTGAAGTACTTCGTGTTTCACCTCTTACTATCAAACGTTGGGGGAAAAGAGGAAAATTACCTGCAATTCGTATTAACAGTCGTGGTGATAGACGATATAAAAAAGAAGCCGTCCTCTGGCTTCTGGGTATTCAGGAAAAAGGCGGAACGGTTTAGCCTCATCTTTCTTGTTTTATTTCTCGATGGCCTCTATAATCAAACACAATTCTCCCTATGGTAGAACACCTTTCCAATTCTCTAGTAGTACAAGAAGAAAAAACAATACCAAATGAAACCCTTCCGACCCACCCTGATGCAATAGCAATCCTCAGTGGAGGCATTATGAATCGTCCACGCTTTGGCAGCGATTGGTTTGAGCCTACTAACTTTGCCCACGGACTTGGTGGAAAAGCCCGCGTCATTGCTGCAACAGAACTTGCCAACCAATTCCCCAAAGCCAAATTACTGACTCTCAGCCATGTCAATCCTGAAGTTCCCTCTCAGGCAGATATCTACGCTTCAACTCTCACCCGCTTCGGTGTCAAACCTGAACGAATAGTGAAAGACTCACACGCACATAATACGTTTTCAGAGCTCGTTGCCATTCATAATCAAGCCGTTGAACAAGGGTGGCAACATATTTATGTTGTGAGCAATTCGTATCACAAAAGGGCACCGTATATGATAGAACATCTCAAAGAAATCATCGACCACTATCATGTTCATGATCCTCAACTTATAGGAAGTGTACAAAAAACTCTGACATTTATCGCAGCAGAAGATTTACTCCAAGAACGAAATAACCGATATAGAAGATTGATTGATCAATGGAAAGAGTCTCCATCTTACGAACGGCTTCTTCAACTGGAAGCAAAAGGCTTGCAAGATCTTCAAAACGGAGTATATCATTTCTCTTCCCGAAGCGAAGCTGTAAGGACAGGTATCCTTATAAAAAATGTTCTCACATCCCTTTAACCGCACTTTTCATCACAAATTATTCTGATGAAAAGAACGCGGCCCAGTCCTCCTGAACTGGGCCGATTCGTCTCTGTTTGGAATTTGATGAGACCAAACTCATCCCATCACACTTCGGACCCGGGTAGTGTATGCATCTACCCGGCCGATGGCAAGACGTACGACTTTACCGTCATACGACTCAACATCCCTTTTAGAGATGAGATAATATCTATACGGCTCAGGTTGGACCCAAAAGTCCTTTCTGATAACAAGGTACGAATCTGTTGTGCGGGAAACTATCCCGACTCCCCAGAATCGTGCTCCTTTTGGCAGGACTTTTGTCCCTTTCGGTATCTGAGTGAGGTCAATTTCACATTCCTGACCGAACATGAGATTCTCCTTTTCCTAAGCCTCCCCCTACACAATGCAGAGAGAATTCGCTAAGAGACGATCTCAAGACAATAAAACAGATGTCTAAAACGCCATTGTTTTTTATCCATGAAATTGTCTTGAAGTCCCTCTTAATGAATGAAAATAGTATTCCCTCTTTCATCATTATGCCTATTACATAATGACAAAAGAACGGCCCCGATCCTCCGATCGGGGCATTCGTCTCTCGCCTTTCGGCCAAACTACTCAGGACGTCAGGCGTCCATCTTTCCCTTCGAACCGAACAGATTCAGCAGGTCGCCGAAATTTGGCAAGCTGCCAATCTTTCGGTCTCTCGCCGACGAAAGCACTCCGATGATGATCGGACTCGTCTCGTTGCGGAGCAGGTCGTCGATCTTCTGGTTCAGCTGCCCGCGAACGTCCTGTTCTGCCTTCTTGATGGCAGCAGTATACTCCGCCGTTGCGAACTCAAAGCCGAAACCTCTCCTCTGGTCCAAGACGCTCCTCCGGATCTCATCCAGAACAGACATGACTGCCACACGGATTGAGGTGTCACCGACAACCTCAAGATACTTCACGATCGCCTGCCTTGCAGGAAGCTCATACTGATCGATCTCATGAGGGTACGGCATCGTCATGCGTACGATGACGAAGCCGAATTCCGGCGCCTTCTTCATCACATACGCTGCAAGCTCCTCCTGCGTCAGCACGAGCTGACTCGAAGGAGTGAGAAGCCGCCGCTCACCCGCAAGTTCCACCTCATGCCCGTTTATGAGGACGGACGTGACGTACTGATGGAAAGGAGTGGTATTCCGGAACGTAAATCCCGGCACCATTCCCTTTTGTGGGATCACAACGAACGGATGACCAGATCCGCAGGCTGGACAGTTGTTCAGCTCCAGGACTGCATCATCCGCGGTCACGACGAGATCGAAGGTGTTCACGCCTGTGAAAGGCGTAAGAAGTTGATCCTTTTCGGACTCGGTCATTGAATTGTTCTCCCTTTCAAAAATGATCGGTCTACTCCCATTTGCTGCAAATGCAGCAGACTTGCCATCCGGGCAAAAGTCATCAGAAATGGAAGGGTCTGGCTAACGCCCTTAAAAAGAGACAACTTCCCTCCTTAAGGCCATTAGCCAGTGTGTAGTTTCGTAAAGAGACGATTTCAGGACAACATCACATCAATTCAGAACGCAAATGTTCTTTCTCTTCATGAATTATCCTGAAATTCCTCTTTACGATTAATTGTTAAAGTACACTCTAGAAATATTTTTTTCGAGAGGCCCGGAGAGATTCCCCGGGCCTCCTGTTTTGTCTTGTACGACTTGTAGCTAGTTGCCCAGAATCCTGGCCAGGAAGGAACGTCGCTCCGACCGATGAGGTGGGAGCTCACCCATGTTGTTCGCGATGGTGGTCATGGTCATCACCATCGTGATCTCGAAATCCTCGCCGAAAGGAACTTCGGCAAGAGCTTCTTCGTAGGCTTCCTCGCTCATGTAGCCGAGGTTGATCTGAAGTGGTCCCCTTGAGACCAACTCTTCGATCGCCTGGTCGGCTCCCTCGTCGGGGGACTGATGGCCGAGTGCGCGGTAGAGCTCTGCGAGAGCACTCCCGGCATTCATCTGAATTTCCGCGAACTCCTCGCTCTCGACCGGATGAAGGACCACGGTTATGGGTCCAGCAAAAGGCAGCTCCCCGTCGGAGGGGCCAAGGTCTGCCGGAGAGACCTCTACGACCTCACCGGGTTCGACGATCCGCTCTGGCTCTCCCTCGAGATCTGCAGGGAGATCGTAGTGATACACGCTGATTGTAGCGCGCACACTGAGCGGATTTTGAACGAGGAGCGTGGGAACTTCACCTGTCACGTAGACAGGATGATCCCCACACCTCGGACAGACAACTGCAGGAATTTCCTGACGATCAGGACCGAGCACCTGGATCCCATACGTGGGACCTTCGTATGCTCGACGCTCATCGCCTTCGGTCTGGGACATTTCCTCGTCGGTCATTTTCTTCCTCCGAAACGAAAAAACGAGAGAATCACACAGCGTGACTCTCCACCGATCTTCACCAGCTCTTTCCAAGCATGGCTTATAACCGGCTTTCTAGACACAATTATGTCCAGAAAACCAGCTATAAGCACTTATAATCTAGTCGTTATTCCTTATTGAGAAAAAATAAATTCGCTTTTGAAGAATTAGCTTTCACTAATAAGGATTTTTAATGAGCAAAACGATTAAAATTATACTCTTCGAGGCTAGGAAAGTCAACTATAGGACTAAGAATGAGTGTGATACTCTGCTCTGTGATTTTCTTTGATCTTTTTATAATCAGGATCCTGGAAGTGGTCTTTCAGAAATGCCATCGTCTCTTTCGGTGGCTGAGTATTAACGAATACGCCAGTCCCCACCTCAAACCCTCCTGTTGTTTTCTCCCGCGGAATAAGCCGGATATACCAGTCCCCTCCTGGGTAAATATAGAAGTTATATGGGAATTCATCACCATGTCGTGCACTCATTATTTTTATGAGTTTGGAAAAAATACCAGCAAAATCATGGATCTCATCATCTGTTATTTCGCCAAAGAGACGTCCATGTCGTTTTGGTGCTATCCACACCTCATCCGGCCATGAAGAGTACTGAGGACAAAAAATTGAGAAATGGGAAGTCTGCACTCCTTTTTCATCATCATGTGCAACACTTTGAAGTCGTGGGATCTCCAGAAGGACTTTCTCCGGCACAACTGCTATCTGTGTATGTGAATGCGGAATACTCTCCCCTGCTTTTGGGCCGTGATTGTGGAAAATATAGACCTGACCTTTGTGGGCATGTTCATTATATCGCTGCCTATAAACCTGAAAAATTAGCTCAATTTGTTCAAGTGAAAAAGCATCAAATGAGGTATGGTGATCAGGAGTATTGAGAACAAGCTCATGATGAGTGGTAAAGGGAAATTTGTTCGGAATAACCCGGACTTGCCAATGCATATCTCCTTTCTCTCCTCCTATCCGATAATATTCTTCCTCCCGGCTTTCCCGTCCGGGACAAAAAGGACATGCTGGCTCTGTTCCATTGGCTACATCTGGTCTTTTTGCTCGCCTTGGAGCAGATATTACCCATTTTTTCGAAATTGGATTTTGAAGGAAAGAAAAGGACTTATCACTCATTCTCTCTCCTCTACAAAATTAGTCATATCAATATTTCCCCACTCTGGTTCTGGAAGCCAAGCATTTCGAAAATGCTTCCACTCATTCCACCCTACACCTAAAATTCGTACGTCTCTTCCATTTTTTCGAAGAATAAAAGCTACATCCTGTGTTATCTGTGAATCACGTGAATGAGCATAAAGAACGAAAGGCTTTTTCTTATCAAATGTTTTAATTTTTTCTTTTAGCTCTTTCTCATCTATCTTCCCATCTCTCATTTGATGGAAAGATGCATACATTGGAAGACTCATAGCTTGACGAATATGCCCTTTTTCATATTCATCATCTGATCGAAGATCTACTAATGTATAAGGCAGATCTCCCTTCTTCAAATCCAGTAATAAAACATACGGATCATGAACCATTGATGAATTTTGAGCAAAAAGAGAACCTGGAAAGCGTAAAAGTCCAGAAAAAATTGCAGATTGAGGAAGAATACTTCGAGTTGATGGGAGTGAAATATTAATAACAGATATTTGAAATAGAAGGAAAAGTGTTAGAGCAAGAGACACACACATGGGTATAATAAAGAATTTGAAAAATTCACCTTTTGTGATCTGCTCACGATTAGTCGTATATCTTTGCAACTTTCTCCTCCACTTTACAAGGAAAAGATGGTACTTTGAGGAATTCTCAAGAGAAGACTTCCTATGTTGGGCAGTTTTTCGAGTCATAGATTTATTGTACAAAATATTATTCGTAGCGCAAAGCGTTGAGTGCTGATATTTTCTTCGCACGTCGCGCAGGATAGAGTCCAGTGAGGAGTCCAACAAAAAAAGATGATACAAGAATAAATATAATTAAAAAGGGCGGAATATAGGTGAGATTGAGAATTCCTTGCCCTTGTGTCAAGGCGATAAATGAGACAAGGAGTGAAAGAAATTTACCAATTATGTATCCAAGGATGAGTCCACCTATGCCACCTGTGAGCCCCATGAACATCGCTTCAGCTAAGAAAAGATCCTGAACTTCATCTGAGACCATTCCCATTGTTTTCATTCCTCCTATCTCTCGAGTTCTCTCCAAAAGTGAAACCGTTAGCGTATTAAACATACCAAGTGAAGCAACTCCAAGTGCTACAAGACCAAGAAGCCCTAGAACTATTCTCAGATTGGCAAAGAGTGACTCAATTTGCGCAACCGTATCAGCAGTACTTGCGGTTCTGAGTCCCAATGCTTCAACTTGTTTTCGTACCTTTGCTACATTTTCAAGACCAGCAAGAACAATTTTCATCTGTGAATAATTGTCTGCTCCTAATTTTTGTATATCTGATATAGGGACATAGAAATATGGCTGATCCACATCATCAATTACTCCAATAATTGTATACTCAACTTCTCTAGTCTTTGCTTTACCTTCAATCTCAGGAAAAAGATTTTTTGAAACAACAAAAGACACTTTGAATTTTGAATTTAGTGCTTTATCTTCTTTCATTCCTAATAAATTTAACATTGATTGTGAGACGAGAGCCTGATAACTTGGTGTCCCTTTAAAATCAATTTCTTTTTGAGTTGTTACTTTTGCAGCAGTTGAGGCTTCAAGGTCAATGAGCTCAATTGATGCTGCAGAACTCGCTTCATCAAACTCAATAAGTTCTGCTGACTCTGAAGAGACAGCTTGGACTTCTTCATTAAGTGATGCACTTTCTGTTGCTTCGCCCAACACCTGTTGAAATGAAACTATATCCAAAATCTGAATACTACTTTTCTGAAGACATGCCTCTACCCATAAATGTCGTCCAGTGTCATCTAAGGCTGGTCTGTAAGAGTCTTCTGTGTTTTGGTAATATAAAGCCACTTTTCCTCTCACCCATTTTCCTAGAAAATCTCCGCGTTCAGTATCATACGCTGATGCACCATCACCTGTGAATGGAGAATAATCACTTCCCCAGAACTCTTTTCCTGAATAACCTCCTTCTACATGCTGGACAAAACCTAATACTTTCGAATTAGTTGAACAGTCACTCCACGCTACTTGAGGTTTGTCAGGTGAAATATTAAAAAGTACTGATGTTGGGAGGATCGGATCGTTATATTTCGCAGAAGGCAGATCACTTCTCGCTCCTGCAACATCTTTTTTTCCGCCATACCCAATTTGCATCTCATTCTGAGCAAAAAGTTTTCCTTGTTTTAGCTTTATCTTTACTTGCTCAAGATAACTATTCGGTGCGGCGAATACAACAACATCAGTATTTGCATTGTTAAAGGTGACACGACCTACAATTGAAATAAGTGGGATAACATCTTCTACTTCTGCAATCTTACGAATCTTCTCTCTTAATGAATTACTCAATCTCAGACTTGTATTTCCACCTGTTGAGACATCAACTATCTTCAATTCATCAAGACTTGCGACCTGACTAATAATAAGTCGCTCAATTCCATAACCGAGAGAGAGTAAGAGAACAATGATTCCTACTCCCACTGACATTCCTGCAATGGTAATAAGTGACCGTGTCTTTTTAGATAACAAATTTCTGTACGCAACTGTAATCAGATACGTTCTTTTAATCTCAGATGTTTTTGTTTTATCAATTTTTGCTAAAAATGTAGTAAGTGGTTTATCCAGAGTTCTCGTCCAAAGATCAAAAAGTTTAGCTATTGGGATCTTCAAAAAAGGTATGTGGAGTCCCAGAGACAAAACTTTCGCAAACATAAAAACAAAAAGAAGAATAAAAAACTTTGAAAATGATAGGAAAGTCGATCCTGCTTTAGGCCAAAACTTCACAAATGCAGGACCCACATTCTTCCAAAATTGAGGGTCTCTTATCTTATTTAAAATAATACTCAGTATTTTTTTCATAATTTTAGTTTCTTCAAAAAGTCAGGGTCGCGAACATTTGACTCTCCTGCTTCATTCCCAGCAATTTCTTTTTTCCCAGTAAAATCCTTAAATTTGTTCTTGTCATTTGGTGTGTACTCCTCAACAACAAGTCCATCAACCATATGAAAAATCTTAGTTGCATATTTCAGATACTCCAGATCATGAGTAACCATAATAATTGTCTTCCCTTCTTCAACAAGAGAAGTAAAAGTCTGAATGAGTTCTTTACCAGAAACAGTATCAAGATTTCCTGTCGGCTCATCAGCAACGATTATAACCGGATCTGTCATCATCGCACGGGCAAGACTAATTTTCTGCTGTTGTCCTGAAGAAAGCTCTGTTGGAGTATATTCTGCCCATTGAGCGAGTCCAACTTTTTCAAGTGATGCCATAGCTTTTTTATGAATCTCCTCAGTTTCTTTATCCAGAAGATGGAGAGGAAAGGTAATATTGTCAAAAACATTAAAAGACCCTACCCACAATGCCTGCTGATAAATCATACCGACTTTATGTCGTCTAAATAGTGCACGCTCATCATCAGTCATTCCATAGAAATCCTGTCCCTCAACCATGACTTTTCCTGATGTTGGCGGCTCAAGGCCTAACAGTGTGTGCAACATCGTTGATTTACCACATCCTGAAGGACCAAAAATAATCACAAATTCACCCGTTTTAATAGTAATGTTAATCCCTTTCAATACTTCAACAGGTCCAGTCCCAACCGTAAAGGACTTTCTTAAATCTTTTGTCTCAATGAGTACTCTTTTTTCAGTTGTCATATTAATTTGCAAATGGCGCTAAGAATCCAAATGTCCTCGCCAGATTCTCAATAACTAAATTAAGAGCTGCTTTTGTTGATTTAGGAGTAATGACTACCGTGTCAAAAGATTGTCCACGATTATTACCTTTATCTTTAGAAATTGCTTGAAGATGATATATTTTTGAAGGTGCAAGCCCTGTTATTGTTACGATGTGATTGGTAGTGAGGGTCGTATCTTCCTGTGTGGTTTGCGAATAATTTGTTCCGGTTCCTTCTCCATACTGAACTTGCGTTGTTGCAGGTTCATCTGTATCCCAACTTACTACTACCTGAGCACGCGCCTGGTCTCCTACACCAACAATTGTACTCTCAACATTCATATTTATAATTTCAGGTGAACGAAGATCAACAGCTGTTTTAAGTGTTTGGGCTGGATAAACTGCTTCATTCCCAGCTGCATCTTTTCCTTTCATGATAATTGTATAATCAGTATCATCACGAAGGTCTTTTAAGAGAACATCATGATTTCTCTTTAAGGCGAGATTTATTTGATCTTTTGCACCTGTTGAATCATTTGTTGGATAATAGGTAACTATTGTTGAAATCGGTGCATTAGTGTTCCACAGAAGTCTCACTGTTGCAGTTGCAAGGCCAGCAATTTGTTGAATTCTCACATTGCCAATCTTTGGAACTGGAAGCGTCTGGAAAGTATAGTCATCACCAGCAAAAGTATTACCATCTTCATCCTCAGCTACAATTTGGAAATGATAGAGTGTTCCCTCGGTCAAATCATCAATAACGACATTATGATCTGCTTCGTCTTTTCCAACAGAGACAACTTCTGTGCCTCCATATGAAAGCGTCTTCCCATACTTAATCGTTATTTTATTTGCACTCTTTGAAGTAAAACCAATGTATGCCGAATAGAGACTGATATTTGTTGCCTTTACTCCTGAGATAAATGGTGCCGGATCTGTTGTAAAGGTGTATTCTTTTGATTCTCCCTTGTTCCCGTCTTCATCAGTCCATATAGCTTTGTAATAATACGTTGCCCCTGGTGCTAAATTCAAAAGTTTGATTGAGTGAGCAGCTACCTGTTCTGATGATCCAACCTCTGTATCGTAACTACCTGATTTTGTTCCGTATTTCACAAATGTATTACTCGTTCGATCTGTGGACCAAGTAATTGTTGCTGTCTTTGTCTTCACAGTTGCAGAGGGACTTGCTGTAAGGCCAGGAGCTGCTTCCCATTTTCCATCTGGGTACATAGTGACAGTACTTGAAGCAGCAGAACAATTATTCGTGCTATCACACGCTTTCACACAGTAATAATGATCTACCTGATCAATATCTGTATCTACATAGGATTTTCCAGTTGTAGATGCTTTATAGGAAAAATCACTAAAGTTCGTAGTACATGAAGCTTCTGGGACAGTTGAGCTATATACTTTGTATGTTGAAACACCTGACCCTGACGACTCCGGAGCTTCCCATGACAGGGCTAATTTCCAACTTGAAAGAGATTTAACAGAGATATCAGCAATGTCTAATTTTGTTGGCACTCCAGGTGCTGATGTGTCAGCAGTAAAGGTCACAGAGGCGTAATTATGATAATCAATGTTTCCTGCTTCATCTTTTGCAACAACATACATGATATTTGCACCAGGAAGTGTGGCATATGCATCTGTTGCTAAGTTCGTTGTTGAAAGTCCAACAACATTCACATTTTGGGATGTTGGAAGAGCATTTATAGAATAGTAATAACGAAGTGATGATTGCGCTCCAAAATAGACAGCTGGCGGATCCCAGGAGAATGAAAATTGGTTGACAGTATTACTACTTGGACTTACTTCCAAATTCTGTGGTGCACTCGGTGCAGTTGCACTATAATAATATGAAACGCTGGAATATGTTGACGGTTTGTTCCCAGCTGTGTCTTCTGATCTCACATAGAAAGTGCTCGCTCCAGTTCCTCCTGCTAATACCCCACTGATAGATGCAACATTTACTCCACATGTTTCAGCTCCAGCAAGAGCAGTCTTATAACAATAACTTGCAACTCCAGAAGATGCATCACTTGCACCACTCCAAGCAAAGGCAAAACTATTAACAGCAGTGTATCCCGAAGGATCTGCTGTCACTGTTGTTGGGTTTTCAGGCGCAACGTTATCAAATTTATAAGTAAATGCTGCCCAGTTAGAGACGGAGGTATTCCCCGCATCATCAACCGTTTTGATGCGTAAATAGTAGGAATTTCCTGAAGTAAGATCTGAAGCAGTGAAGTTTGTTGTTGTTTGGAGCGTTCCAGACGTAGATGCATCCGCATTCTGATCAGTCCCGAAATAGACATAGTAGCCTGTTATTCCAGATCCTGCAGTACCATCTGTTGCTCCACCTGTTGCTTCAGCTGCTGGCCATACAAAATATGGAGCAGAGTAGTTATACCAGGTATTAGTCGTGAGCGACGCAGCTTGAGTTGCTGTCGAGTATACTGAAAGAACTGATGGATTAACTGGTAAAGATGTGTCTGAGTAATACTTGACTGCATAATCCTGAACAACACCTGAATAAATTCCATCTGATGAGGTAAATTCAAATTGAACTTGAATGTACTGATTGCCAGGTGAATTTATCTTGTATTCATAATTGGAGCCATTTTGCTTTACCTCACTCGCCTGTGCCCATGAACTCCAAGTACTATTATCAGCTGATGTTCTTGTCTTCACCCCAAGAGTAGCATTGGTAGCGGAAGTATAAGTAACGCTTATATTAGAGAATTTATACACGCCTCCCAAATCAATTGAGGGAGTTATAAAATTACCTGTCTCTTCAAAAGATGATGAGTCGGTTTGGAACACATAACTATAGAGCCCATTATTAAATGTATTTGTCCCTGCCCCAGCAATAACATACATCCGATCAACCCCGTTGCTTGCTGCAGAACCTCCAGCTGTTATATTCGCAGGAGCATTGGTAATTGTTGACCATGTATTCGTTGAAATAATGTACTGAAAACAGGTGACCGTGTTTGCACCCCTGCAGGCAAATAACCTATCACTTCCCCCATCAGCTAGAAATCCATCTGCACCGACAGTATTCCCTGTTGCCAAATCTGCAACTGCTGGATCTGACCATGTATTTGCCGAGATGTCGTATCTATAAAATCCAAGCTGTGAGTTTCCTCGTAATGCATAGATGTACCCTCCTTTTATAACCATCGATCCTCCTGCTCCAATTGCTGCAGGAGCTACAGTAAGACTACTCCAACGGTTTCCATTACTTCCCTGTGTATCGTATCTATAAAATGTTGTTGTATTTCCTCCTCGAAGAAGATAAAGATATCTTGTCCCGTCAAATTTCATTGCAGAGCCTGCACCAGGCGCTGCGGGAACTGGATCAGTATGGTCTTCATACCAATAGTTATTTGTAATGTCATACACAAAAAAGCGTTGAAGAAGTGAACTTGTGAGCGCATATACCCGATTATTAACACTATCAAATGCCATGACTGCCCCTGTTGTCATACCATTTGGGATATCTTGAAGGTGTGTGACCGTCCCACTCTGAGCATTATATTTAATAAAAAGACTATCTACTCCTCCACGTGTAATAAAGTAGTCGTTTCCACTTCCTTTTACTATCTGTGCTCCTGTGGTAAATGTTCGAAGGTCTGATCCTCTAAAATTAGTTCCAAATAAATTATTATTCGGGATCTGCCAGGATGATTTTGCAATATTATATGTATAAAAATTTTGAGTTCCACCACCTCTGAGAATATAGAGAATGCCATCAACATTTCGCATTGCTGCAGACGTCGTCAATCCGATTGGTGCATCCGATAGCTCACTCCAAGTTTCTGATCCAATATCATACTTATAAAAAGCCGTCTTAGCTCCTGCTGGGATATAGTACACAGCGTTACTTGTTTCATCATACTCAATTTGAGCGCCTTCAGCAGATGCGGCTGCTGGCAGATTAGGGAGTGAGGTCCATGAGTTGGTTGATATTGTATAGCGAGAAAAACCAGTTCTTCCACCGCCCTGGATGGCAAAAATAGTATCATCATCGACAGATGACAAATTACCACCTGCACCAACGACATTATTTATCTGATTTGTCGGTGCACCAAAATCAGTATTTGTTAATGTCTCCCATGTATCTGTTTGGGTATCATAACGAAGGAAAGTATCATCTCCATTTCCTTTCAGTCCGTATATGTAGCGTGACCCATCATAAATAAGTGATGATCCTGTTGAAAAAGGTTGAGGAGCATCTGCAGCTGCCCCATCATCCCAGGTATTTGTTGTTGAATCATATCGCCAAAATGATGAAGTATTATTTCCCCGTGCTCCAAAAACATAGCCAGAAGGACCTGCTGCCAATGCTCCACCTGTTGTAACTGCAGCCGGCGCTACTGCGAGTGTCGTCCAGGTATCAGTTGCGATATCATATTCATAAAAGGTGGTCGTATTTCCTCCTCTGAATGTATAGAGCGTATCTGAATCTCTATCGTATGCCCAACCAGCGCCACTATTAACACCTGCTGGCGGAATACTTAGCCTATACTCAGTCCAAAAACCGCTTTTTGATGCTAATTTAATTTCATCATTAGCAACTGAAACATTCGTTGTTGTCCCGCCAGTAAAATCTGCTGTTGATGATTTTACCGTCTCAGAGACATCTACTCCTGAATAGACATACGTAAATGCTGCCAAAGTACTGCTCATGTTATTTTCTGCATCAACAGTTTTCAAACGGAGATAATAAGTATTGCCTGATGTAAGTGGGGTTGTAACAGTATAGGTACTCGATGTTTGAAGTGATCCAGATACAGCAGGGTCAGCAGAACTTGACGTTCCAAAATAGACATAATATCCAGCAACTGATGTTTCACTATCACTTGCGCCGCTCCAGGTAAAATAAGGATTTGCATAAGAATAGGTACTTCCAGAATTTAATGTGACACCTGAAATTGATTGGGAGTGACCTGTCACTGTTGAAGGATTGCTCGGGCTTGCTGTATCTCCTGAATAATTTATTGTTATGTCATGAAGGGTAGGAGTTTGGGTTTGACCGGTTGAAGACGTAAGAGTTGCTCGAACTTGCAAATATCTTCTTGCCGGAGACTGAATACTTCCACTAGAAAGAGATTGCCATGATGACCAGGAAGATCTATCCGTACTACTTCTTGTTTGAAATGAAATACTTGTATCAGAAGGAGTTGATGCTGTGGATGTCAACGTACTAAAACTTGAAACATATTCAAGATCAAGTGTATCACTCGTCCAGGTACCCGAAGCGGGATAATTAGTACTTCCTATTGCATATGTCTGCCACCACAAACTATTTGCCCCGAAGGTAGAAAAAAGATTTCCTCCGCCATCGCTAGCAAGGGAAGCTCCATTATATGGCCCTTGGTCATATGCATATAGTGTCGCAATATCTGGAAGTCTTCTCCATTCATTACTTGAGAGAGTATACTCCCAAAACTCCTTTTTATAATAACCTGCCTGAACATATAACTTCCCATTGTAGTAATTCATATCAGTTCCGTAATAAACAGAAAATGGAATATTAGAAAGATAACTCCATGTATCTGTTGCGACCGTATATTTCATTAGTCTTGATGTTCCGTTACCGCTTAAAAAATATATATCTGTTCCGTCACTGATCAATCGAGAACCAATTCCAGCTACTGCATCTGATGGAAGGTTCGCAGCCCCTGCATCATCCCAAGTATCACCAGAAATACTATATCTGTAAAATGTTGATGTATTAAGTCCTCTTGTGATATAGAGATAATTACCTGATCCTGGATAGACAACACTTGACCCTCCCCCAAGTGATGCTGGAGACACTGCTAACGTGGTAAAACTATTACCTACTGGATCATAACGATAGAATGCAGTGGTACTGCTTCCCCGTGGATAATAGAGATAAGCCCCTGCTGATGCACCTTTTGTATCATCTGCACGAGTTGCAGGAAAAGCTGCTAGTAAACCAGACCAAGTTCCATTTGCCAAATCATATCGATACAAATTAGTTGTTGAATTACCACGAGCATAATAGAGATATCCTTGATGATTAATGACGTCAGATCCTGTTCCGGGAGTATTAGGTAAATCCGTATTCCCAACAAAAGTATCAGAATCTATATCATACTTCCAAAACTCCTGTGTGTTATTCCCCCGAAAAACATACAGGTATCCATCTCCTGAATGATAAACAACTCCTACAAAACCAGTTGTTTGAGGGGTATTGGTAAGCGTGGACCAAGCGTTCGTAGATATTTGATAACGGTAGAAAGAATTTGTTGTTGATCCTCTCAAAACATAAATATAATCTCCGTTGACAGATATGTTGCCATCACTATTGAGTGTCGCTGGAGCATTAGCCATTGTTGACCACGAATTGCCTGAAACATCATAGCGATAAAAAGTATTTGTATTTCCTCCACGTGGGGTATAGAAATACCCACCACTATAAATAAGACTTCCTCCGATACTTATCGTTGCAGGAGTTGAAGATACTGCATTCCATGAATTTGATGAAACAGTGTATTTCCAAAAATCTGTTGTGCCTGCACCTCGGGTAACAAAAATATTTGTACCATCCGTTCCCACTGATGCTCCTGCATAGACGAGATCTGGGAGATCAGCCAATCTTGTCCAGGTATTAAGAGAAATAGAGTACTTATAAAATTCTTTCTGATATCCTCCAAATATTGCATAAATATTATCACCGAGAATTTTCATATCACTTCCCTGATAGGAATAGTACGGTGCACGAGCTAATTGTTTCCAAGAATTTGTTTGGGGATCATACCTCAGGAAAAGATTATCGCCACTTACTTTGACATATAAATACGACCCATCACTGACGACAGATGTTTGGTCTCCGAGCGCAATATGGGGAGTTTTCCAGACTCGTGTATTCCAGCTTCCTGTCGCCTGAAGCCGCAACTCTGCTGAGCGACTAGAAGCTTCAGTTCCACTAAAATTCCCAGAGTTAAATTGTGTCGTTGAATTGATACTCATTGAGGCTGCAAACGCGGGCTGTAGGGAAAATGAAAAAGTTGGAAGAATAATAAAAATACAGAAAAGTACGGCAACAATCTTTCTCATATTAATACTCCTATGAGCAAATTCAGATTCCTGCCTACTGAATACGCTATTAATTAACAATGCAATAAACAGAATCCTAAGATCCTGTTATATTTAGTTTGATTTTACAATTAAACTATCTCAACCATCATATCTTACAATTCTTACAAATGTCAACAAAAATGAGTGTTTTCTGTAAGAAGAAAAAGGATGAAAAATTTTACAAATATGAGTATACAATTGTATACAATATATTACATACACATATAAAATTTGGATAAAGGGAAATTACTAAACAGATGAGTAATTGAAGCTAAATTAGTTAGTATCAGCAAAAGACTTACCAAGGATTATAAGCATGTCTGTATTTTCTGGCTTTTCTTCTCCTGCTGGAAGAGTTCCTACTTTTCCTTTTACTCCATTTGCTAATTGTTGAGCAGCCTGACCGTTCTTTCCAGTCAAATCAATAACAAGAGATTCTGCATATTCGGAGGATTTTGCATTTTCCTTAGCTACAACTTCAACCTGAAGAGATGAAAGTGCAAGAAGTTGTCCTTCTGCCCTACGAGTCAAACCTGTTGTTGTTGTTCCATTATAGAGTGCTACTTTTACTTTGAGATTTTGAACTTGAGATTGAGATGCTTCTTTGGGCTGATCAATGTTAACAGGACCAACTTCAATAATTTTATTTGTTTCCGGTCTATAAAGATAAGCTTTTTTACTCTGTTCATAGATAAGGACCTTGTCACCATTCTGCGCATTCTTAAAAAAAGGCTGATCTTTTAATTTTGTTACATCTGAAACAGTTGCAAGTGTTGCCTGTTCACCTTGAGGAATTTCAATCAACTTTGCCACTTTCTTAACGACTTGATCGAGTTCTTCTGTGCTCTGTGCTCCTGCGATCATATTCTGCGTTGACTGATACTTCATATAAAAATAACCAGCTGCTGCGACTACTCCCACAATGACAAGAATAATTAGAGAGAAAAGAATATATTTTGTTCTGCGAGATTTTTTAGGGGATTCTGCTTTTACCTCAACTTCATCTTTTTTTACGGATTTGGACATACACTTATCATACTGAGTTACTTCTTCCTGAGTCAAGACTGATGTAAAGATTCTCCCTCTTTGCTACGATAAAGATATGAGAATTCCTGCCCTTGTTCTCGCAAGTATCATCATCTTCTCACTCACGGTAACTCAATTTATCCATGCAGAGACCCTTCAGGTGTCAGCTGTAGTTCCAGCAAGCTCCTCGAACTTCTCAACAGACATCTCCTCCAGTGTCAATTCTGATTCATCTTTGTCAAAAGATAAGACGATCACTTTTACCTTGGGATATGGCTCTAATTTATCTTATCCATCACAGTTAATCGTAAAAGCATCATGGAGTAGAGCTGCGGAAAATGGTGCAGAAATCGTTACCTATATTCCAGGTACAGCATCAAAGGCATATAACAACACTTCTCCTGTTATTGATACAACAAAGAGAACAATTACGTGGAATATTCCATCATTTCCAGCAAATAGTGCTTCCCAGTCAGTTACTTTTGACCTCAAAACAAGTAGCTCCCTTGAGACTTCTTTCCCACTCACGCTTAATGTGGAATCACGGACACAAGGAGCAGGAGATGATGCTTATGTCACAAAAAATCTCACTTTTACCTACGAAAATACTATTTCTTCATCCAATCCGAACTCATCTACATCTCAAGTAACCCCAACTATAACTCCAACTCCAACACCTTCCAAAACTCTTACCAGACCTACTCTCTTTTCCTTTAATGTCACCAGCATCTCTGACACAAATGCAGGTATTGAACTCACTACTTCACCCTTCACATCAGGACGCCTCTTGTTTGGGACCTCTGATAGATCTCTATCAAAAGGAATAAATCTATCAAATAATACAACAAATCAGATCATAAATCTTGATTCACTTGAAGCAAATACAAAGTATTTTGCACAAATTATTCTTACTAACTCTGCAGGAACAACAACGTCCGAGTTATATACATTTACTACCGCTGAAAAAGAAGAAATTGTTGACGTAGATTTATCTTCTCTTTCCGTGGTGAGTGGCAATCTTATTCTTAACGACTCCCCTTCACAAAAGGAAGAAAAAATCCAGAGAATTTTCCTCCCTACCCATAGTCCATATAATATTCAGATTTTTATTGAGAAGAGTGATGTCATCGAGACAATCGATATTGTTGTACGGCGACACAACATCCAAGGACTAACAACCATTATCAGACCTGCAAGTGCAGCTGAGTTAGTTCAGATGATTGAGATAAATAAAGGCACGTTTAGAGGCTCTCTTCTCTCTCCTGATACTCCGTCTCTCTATGATATATACCTTCGAGGATATACCCTCTCTGGTGCTATTTCTGAAGTCAAAGTCGCAGAGCTGATGGTTTATCCTCCATTCAGAGTTGTAAAGGCATCTGACAAAACACCCCTTGCAGAAGCAAAGGCAGAACTTTTTTACAAAGATATCAGATCTGGAAAGTTTACTTCTCTTTTCTCACAGAAAATTGGCGTGAAAAATCCCGACTTCTCTGATGTTCATGGTATTATTCCCTTCGTTCTTCCTAAAGGTACTTATAAAGCAAAAGTCAGTCGAATAGGGTACAAAACAAAGGAAGTTACTTTTACCATTGGATCAGGAAAAAATGACGGTTATCCACAGGTACCACTTGAAAAAACACTTGTCACTCCTTCCCAGGTAGTGAATTATCTTTCAGATAGCTCTGGGAAAGTCCTCGCCGAATTTATGTCTAAATATCTTCCAAGTCTAGGAACATCAAGAATGGCATATCATCTTACAGCAGCTCTTATCTTAGTTCTCTTTTTCACAATTCTTCTTATCGCGCTTTCTCAACGACTCTCTAAACATATTCTTCATCTCCCCTCTTTCCTAGCATATCTCCTCACTCGACACAAAGGAGATAATCATGAATACTCAGGCACACTTCAAGATAGTGAAAGTGATAGACCGCTTTCTCATGCATCAGTCTACCTCAAAGATGAGAATGGAGTGATTTTAAATCATGCAATAACGAATAAACATGGTGAATTTATTTTTCCTGCCCTTCCTCATTCAGCCATTATGGTTGAGGTGGTCAAAGTAGGATACCATCCAGCCACCTTCCATCTTCGTGAAAATGCTCATAGGACTTATCTACTCAGTAAAAAAACACCGACAGGACTCATTAGAACTTCCAGACATCTTCTTATCATATTTCTGTCCTCATCTTTTGAGCTTCTTCTTCTTCTCTCTTTTCTTCTCACTATTCTTATTGGTATGAGTGTTGGCTGGAGAGATGTTTTACCTTTTATGGGAATATCATTCTTATCTCTTACGATCTGGACACTTCACTATAGACTGGAAATATAATCATAAATACTTCGTGATATCACCTGCATACGTTGTCGTGAAGTCTCTTCATCGCTCACGCTGAACATGCAAATAATATATGGTCGACGTGGTACATACACAATACCGCAGTCACGAAATCCAGATTGTCCATCAGTAGATACGAAATCTCCGATTTTGTGAGCAACAGGTATATATTGAGGAACACCCGCTACAAGCTTGTCTGGAAAATGTGTTTGTGATAGCAACACTAAAATTTCATGGGAATTATCTTTTGTTAAGACCGCTGAAAAATAAAGAGCCTTCAAAATAGAGGAGTAACTTTTTGCTGAGAGTAATGCACCTTCATTATTCATATGCAAATCAATATCTAATCCTTGGTATACAGCCTCAAAATCTTCTTTTTCTATAAGAGTAGCAAGTGCCTTAACAGCAGTGTTATCAGATTCTACAAGTGATAACCTTACTGCTTCAGAAGCACGAAGTGAGTATCCAACTCCTTTTTTATAGAGATTGCCAAAATCATCATCTAACATATCAGAGGATAAAATGATCATAGGGTCTTCAGACATGCCAGTACGTTCTCTCATACGATAATATGCCATGACTACTGGAACCTTAAAAAGTGATGCTGCTTGAAATTCAACTTTTTCATTTACACCGATTGATGTTTCAGTAGGAAGATATTCAAAGTAAAAGCCAAATTTATCACCAAATGGAGCAACTGAAGATCTTAATTGAGTACGAAGATCAAGAAAGTTTATAATTAAATCTTGGGGAGAATCCATGTGAATTCGTTTTGATAGAAAAGGATATTTCTCCTGAAGTTTCCTTACTTCCTCACTCGGTTTTAGTGCTAATGCCTGCCTAAAGTATAAAATACTAAATACAATATTTAATAAAACACTTAAAACTAGTAAAAAAAGGATTGTTCTATATGATTCAAATGTTTCCCAAAAACTTTTCATATTTCCTCTTTATTATTTATAAAAAATATTGAAGAAATAGTCTGTAAGAATTAAGGCGAAGATTTATCTGAAATAAGTGAATCATTCTCACCAAAAGCAGTCCAGCTGAAGAAAAGTATTTCTGGAGCATCCTTATCCAATAAAATAGTAAATCCTTTTTCTGATTTTTTAATAACTAAGTACTGAACATTTTGCTCAAAAATTCTCTCTGATACCTTCTCTTCACAGGCATCCTTTCCAGCAAATTGGTCGCATACTCCATCACTTACAAATTTGGCAAATACCTCATCACTCATATTTTCTCCCGCAAGTGTCACACTCACAACTGGCTTGACCTCAAATGGTTTTTCGAAAACAACGTCAACTTTCTTTCTGCCCTTTTCTATTCTTGCAACTCCAGCAGTATCTTTGTTGACAATGATCTTTCCCCCGATCTCTACATCATCTTTAAAGAATACCATTCCAAAGAAAGTTGATGTCTTCATGACAAGAAGATCTCGAGTAGTAAGCGTATCAATAACACTTAACATTCCTTCAAAAAGTCCGTCCTTCTGGACTCGAAGTGTTCCAGAAATAGTTGCAAATCCATCTGTTGAGAAAATATCTGGTGAAACTGATGGAAGTGTTGCAATTTCTTTTTCATTTTTTCCAATGAATGCTGAAGAAGTTGCACTTCCTGCAATATCCTGATGTGAAGGAAGTGCAAAAAGACTACTGACTGATGCCACTTTATCTGAGAGAAGAGTTAATTTCCCAGCAATTATTTCAAGTCCGTCTATTTGCTCCGCTTTAATTCTCTTTGCTGTTACTGTTCCAGCAAAAGTTGCATTTCCTTCACTATCAAAAACAATTCCTTCTTTTCCTTCATCATCCATCACTATGAACTTTCCATCTTTCTTTAATTGAAGCGCAATATCTTTTCCTGTGGCCACATTTATCTTATCTAGTTGTACTGTGTGTGCAACAACTTTTGGCGTTACCACTTCAAGTCCAGCAATTACACTGTCTGTTACTATCTCTGAGTCTGCACTCCTCTCACCTGAAAGAAGTGTTGAGAGAATAGAAAGTGATGCTTCACCTGGTGCCGAGTTGATCTGTGCAAAGTGTGCTGCAACACTTCCATTATATGTAGCAGATCTAACATACATCGTAACTCGACCAACACCCTCTCCATCGTATCCTTGCATTGCTTGTCCGACAACTCCTCCAGCTTTTGTTGCTTTCATTGCAACTCCTGGAACAGATGAGGAAGTAAGATAATCACCAGGCTTTATAACGCCATTCTCTGTTGAAACCTTCACTGGTACACGTCCGGCAAGTGCTACAGGGATAACACGTCCTCCATCAATTGTTGTATCCATTTGAGTGAGACGAAGCGCTGGCTTTTCAGAGTAGACTCCAATTAGAGTAGACTCATACTTTCCTTCCGTCTTTTTGACAAAACCTCGTTCGTTGACATCAATACTGACAAGATCCCCTGCTTCAAGACTGTCATCTCTAGTTGGATAGTCTTCTGCCACGTCGTATGAACCATTACGTGTCTGAATTCCATGTGAGAAAACAATTGCTCCAGTATTACCTGCAGCAGATCCCAAATTTGCTGATGCACTTGCAACATAGTATATTGAAGCATGATTCTGTATATTATTTTGTTCCCCACCAGCAATTTGTGGATTTGCATGGAATTCTAGACTGTAAGATCTATCAATATTTGATGTGTGTTTATAAATTTCTGCTTTTCCACCTTCAAATGTACCCGCATACAAATCACCATTTGATGGTTGAAGGAATGTTATCTGATCAATACTTGCAGTCCCACCAGATGAGATTGTTCCTGCACTGCTTTGTGAAATCTTAAAGAATCTCTGATCTCCTCCAGTGTAACGGTAAATTTCTGTCGCATTTGGCTCATTTGTACCTATAACGAGGAATCCATTATAAACTGTCATTGCTGTAACAGCATCAATACCCGTTGTTCCTCCATTCGACATTGTTCCTGATGTCGGATTAAGTCTTGTCCAGGAATTTGGTGATGTTGTTCCAGAAGGCATACCATCATTGAGCGAAATAACATCTGCCTGTCCTCCAGCACGTCTAATTGCAACAACAACAGCGCCATTAAAGACAGTCATTGCTGTTATTTCATTTACACCCGTTGTTGCTGTTCCATTAATATTATATGATCCCGTCGTTCCAGCAGCATTCATACTAAGGAAATACGCATTCGTTGCGCCGTTACCGCCTGCATATCGAAGGACATCTGAGTCTCCACCTTTCTCGGTACCAAGGTAGAGAAATCCATTTTTAACTACCATCGCTGTAATTGCACTGACTGCAACTGTATTTGTTGCTACGAACGTACCTGCAGTGGTATTGGCGCGTGTCCACGTCGTTCCTCCCTCATATCGATACAGTTCTGCTTTTGCTGGCTCTCGTGATCCTGCGTAAAGTCTTCCCTGATAAACTGCAAGGCTGGAAATACCATCTACGGCAGTTGTAGTTATAATTGTTCCAGGAGTAATTCCTCCTACCTTTGTCCACGTCGTTCCTCCCTCATATCGATATACTTCTGCTGAATTCATTTTTGAAGTTCCAATATAAAGTCTTCCATCAAAGACAGTCATTGCCGAAACTGAAGCGATTGCTGACGTTCCCCCAGACGCAATTGTTCCTGCAGTAGTCTGTGATACTTTTGTCCAATTAGCTCCACCATTATCAAAACGATAAACCTCCGCCGATCCAGCATCATCTTTATAGGTTCCAACATACAGACTTCCGTTATACACTACAGATGCAGAAATTGAAGCTATACCAGATGTTCCCCCTGATGCGATGGTGCCCGCGGTACTTTGTGATACTTTTGTCCATGTAGTTTGTTCTGTAACAGTTGAATTAGGTCTTGAATCAAGTTTTAAATTAGCAGCAAACGTCGCCATAGGAGCTGCTGAATTCATACCAAACGCGTATCGAGCAGATGATGTTGCAGCACGTTGTTCATACAATGTCGCCTTGGTACAGACT
>CAYRJZ010000004.1:73974-78578 GCA_964424775.1 uncultured Gammaproteobacteria bacterium
AGTCAACAGTATTGTTGACCAATTGAACTGTCCCATTTGTTTGTTGAAATGGTGAATAACTTCCAGAACTTGATGTAGTATCAAGATCAGATACAGTACCGTTTTGACATTTCTTTAAGATACTTCCTGAAGTATCAGCATATATTTTATACTCCCCCGACAAACAACCAGGTGCGGTCATAGTTCTCAATTCAATGGCTCCATCAATCTCTAATTTTTCTCCGGGGTCATTCGTTCCTATCCCCACATTTCCACTTGAATTAATGTACACACGTACTGAATTATTCGCGTATAGGGATAAATTTGATGAGGCAGCTGTTGCTCCGATGCGTACATCTGTATCCTCATTGTTATAAAAAGTTCCTTTAATTATAGTGTCCCCCAAGTTATTAACTACATACCGATCTGAACCGTTTCTTTTTAATACCCATTGGTCTCCAGTTACTTCAAATGTCCATGGGAGATTATCCGTTTCGTTAAATGTTAATTTTGGGTCTACACCAGTTATTCGCGTATTACCAAAAACTTCTAACTTATCATTTGACGTAGTTGTTGTTCCGATACCTACGTTCCCTTCTAAATAATTTGCGTAACTTGAGCCGTTATAAAGAGACCAGTTGCCCGTTGGGAGAGAGGACTGACCAAGAAGTAAGTTAATGTTATTTGTTGCTCCAGATGCCAAGCCAAGGACTCCTGTAATATTATGAGTTGACCCTTTTGTCTGTCCAGCAACTGACAATCCATAGAGTTGGTTTATTGTCCCAGCTGACTTTGCTGCGTCATTAATTGCAACTCCATAGGCATTTGAGATAGTTCCGGCAGCGTCAAGTTCGACCGTATAATTTCCACCCTGAACATTTGCATAACTTCCCGCTCCTCCTATGTATGCATACCCACGAAGACCGATAAGTGTAGCGCTATCCAAATCAGTTCCAGCTTCATATGACGACACTGTTCCTACCAACCCGGTAAATGTTTTTGCAACAGCACCCGTTACTGAAACTGTTGCTTCGAGTTTGAGTCCATTCTGATTATTTGTTCCAGAAAGTGTAGGAAAAAAATTAAATACTGTGCCATTGTTTATATCGGGAGCAGTTCCTCGTGCATCAAGCGGTCCTGTTGGATCCGACGTTCCTATTCCTATATTACCTGAATTGTAGTAAATCTCATTTGTATTAACTGTTGTCCACTGTGAAGATCCACCACTCCCTAGTTGTGTCCCATTCCAATATAAATTACCTGATACTGCATATAGTCTATTTGTTGTTGGTGATGGAGCTGAACTATCTGCAAGATATAACCTACCAGTTCTGTCCAGTGTAAATACTGTTGTACCAGATGCAGATGCTGTAAATATATCTTGATCTCCCCTTTCATCGAAAATGGAAAGCGCTTTCCCTTTGGTAGCTCCTCTCACATTAAGGAGACCAACTGGAGAAGACGTGCCAATACCAACATTTCCCATAGTGAGCGCAAAATAAGAATCAGTATTTGCTCCTATTCGTGCATTTGTATTAATTGTTCCATTTCCAAGATGAAAATCCATTGAAACAGTCCCAGTTGTCGTATTAGTCGACCGGAACATGCGCGTTGTTACATTGCTGTCTGTTGCAGCAGCGTGAGGATCTATCTGAAAATACGTATTTCCACTACTATAAAAACTCCAGATATCAGAATATGAATTCCCCTCATCATTATCTATTAATCGAAACCGTGCATCAGTATTACGAATGGTAAGAGGATAGGAAGGATTGGATGTGCCTATTCCGACATTTCCGTCATTTTTAATAGTAAATGGTTCATTTGTTTGAGCACCATCCCAATTATAGACTTGAAAATTATTTGAACTGGCTTGCATTCCTACCAACCACTGGACATTCGATGATGAGATAGTTCCTGCTGGTGCAAAGTACTGAGCAACATTATAATTATTATCTGTTCGTTTAAAGAATTCATAAACATGTCCACTTCCCTCAACATGAAGGAGTGCTGCAGGGTCTGATGTTCCGATACCTACGTTCCCAGAGTTATAATAAATTTCATTTGTGTTAACCGTTGTCCATTGTGATGACGTTAGACCAGTGAGGTTACTTCCATCGCCATAGAGTGTGTCAAAGTAACCATTGGCAAATCGAACTGCGTTAGAACCAAGATTATACGTACTATCCGTACTTGGTCCAATATGACCACTCACTTGCAACTTAAATGTCGTTGGATTAGAAGTGCCAATTCCAATATTCCCATCATAATCGATAGTCAATCGCTCTGTTGATGAAGCTCCGGTATTAAATCGTATGTCTCCCAGAGAATTTGATCCTCCCGTCAACTGAATTATTCCTCCATTTTCGTTACCACTAAGTGAGATAAATCCTCCTCTACCACTATCGCCTGCTGCCCCACCCCCACTCAACCAAAATGTTCCATTATCAGATCCGTCCTCTGTACCAAGAGAAATTGTTGCATCAGAATTATTTATCACAACATTTCCATTATTTTTAATCGTAAATCGTGGAGTTGCACCTGCTGAAGCAGTAAAAAGTGCTTGATCTCCTGTCTCAACGAGTGATACCAAAGCCTTTCCAGTCACAGCTCCAGAGACATGCAGCTTCCCTATAGGTGAAGTTGTCCCTATGCCGACATTCCCATTACTTGTTATCCTGAATCGTTCAGCTATGGATCCACCATTTGGACGAGTTCCAATGACAAAATACCCACCATACTCAGTATTTGTGGAGTTCTCCTTCAATCCTCCTATAGTGGCAAATGTTCTTGAGTTTGTACTGTCTGCAGGTCCACCAAATGAAAGTGTTCCCCCTTTGTCAACAGACTGAGTATCTGTTGAGAAAATACGCACGATACCAGTATTTCCTGAGAGAGTCTGGTTAGCGCCATTAACATGAAACACACTTAATGGATTGGTCGTTCCAACTCCTACATTCCCAGTTCCATTTGGCATAATTGAGAAATGCTCGTTCGTGCCTGTTGTAATATCTGTCGTTGCGCCTGAAAAAGTCAGACCTGTTGAACCAATAGTTTTATTCGTCAACGATTGTGTAAATGCTTCCGTTACAACATTGCCACCTGTGCTTGGGAAAACAAATGCTGTGCTGTCAGTTCCTGAAAAAGACAGTCCATTTGCGATTGAGACTGTTTTTCCATCTCCTATCTTAAGCGTTGTTGTTGATGAGAATGGGGCATCAGACGTATTGGTAACTGTTAGCCCATTTACTTTTTGAGCGTTAAATGAATAAGGCACCGCGGTAAATCTAATTCGTGGTGTCATCTCAGCATCAGCACCGACTTTCACTCCCAAATAAATGGAATCTGAGTTAAAATTAACATCCCCAATTGTTGTGTCAACGGAACCTAAAGAAACTCGAAAAACTCCGTCAGTTGTTGAAACAGTCTGTGTCTCATCCCACAAATTTGAGCCTGCAGTTGATGCATCGTAAAGAGTAAATGTGACGGAATAATCATCATCGGCAACATTTGTCCCATCACTGTTCTGAAGCTTACCTTGAAAATTAATTTGTTTATGCATACCATCTGCAGCCTCAGCTCTCAAATGGAGTAAGGTTTGAACAACAAAAAGAGACAAAACAGTCGTTGTGGCTACAAGGAGACTCAGACGTAAACTTGATTGTACTTTTCTTTGGGCAGCCATATAAATATCCACACGCGCGCGTGTATATACATATATTAAAAGCAGTCTTGTGGATGAGGTCAATTTTTCACAAGATTTGTTACAAAAAACATATTCATGCATACAATTGCATATCTCCTTGTGAAAAGTCAAAGCTAAAAATTAGTATTAAAAAATACTCGAGGCAATCAGAGTTATAATATCTGCATAATCATTTGCAGAAGGTGTCGTCGAGGATGTCTTCACTTTGATCAAAATTGACCCTCTTCCACTTGTCACGGGTGCACCTGATGAGCCGAGAAGTTCACGAATTGTCGAGTCAACTACTCCAACATTGTCTGAACTTCCGTTATATGGAGATTGTGCAGATAGATTTGAAGCAGAGTTAACACGTATCCCAAACCCTTCGCTCGCTGAAGCTAAATTTGTCGTACTGGAGGGAATCGTATGATTGAGAGTCGTGCTCTTCAGTCCCCCATTACTGCCATAGATATAGACAAATCCTCCATCTTCAGCGTTGGTGCTAAAATCCACCCACACTTTATCTGTCGCTGTTGTCACCGATCCAATGTTGAGATCCCCAATGTTAACTTCATAGGGCGCACTCGTTTCGGTGTCAGAAGATGAGACATCAATATCAAAACTCAGAGTTAGTGCCGATGTTGCAGCACTTGCTTCCGGGCCATACGGTCCCTCTGTATAAACTCCCTGTTTGGCTTTTACTTTTGACTTATACGTCGTATCCGGTGTGAGTCCAATAATATCTTCGCCTGTTCCGCTTCCCCATTGCGCATAGGTCTGATAATCCTCTGCTCCAAGCGTTGAGCCAAGCGTATTATCACTTTGGACATACTGAGTTGTAACCCAATTATCATCGCTCATTGCAATAGCAAAGAGAGTATCTGACGGATTGTTCGCATTGTTAATAGTAATATGCAATTTGTTATAGAATGAACTACCA
>CAYRJZ010000004.1:78588-108481 GCA_964424775.1 uncultured Gammaproteobacteria bacterium
TTAAGGTCGGTGCACCAGGCGTATGTGCCATCTGAACATATTGAAGACCTGAACCCATTTTAAAATTCGTGGATGACCCACTGCCAGATATTTCCCCAAGTGTCCCTTCAGCTTTGTAATTCGTTGAGCTCATTGACTCACCACCTCCTCCAAATTCATAGCTTCGAAGCATGTAGTTTGTTGATGTAGGGAAAGTTACAAAGAGAAAGAGAGGAATGGTTGGAAGTAAGTTCAATATCTTTTTCATAGTGTTATCATACTCTATTTTGGTAAAGTCACACTCTGCAAGAGCTTTACAAACTCACCTGAGAGGTCTTCATTCGTCGGGGATGTTAGTGCAATTGTTAATATCTGCGAATCTTTCATCAGAAAAGCTGTTTGCTCAAAACCGTTTTCTTTGCCTGTAAAAGATATAAATGTTCCAAGAGATGTTGTCACTTCACTTTCCATATAAAGCTCTCCCTTACTCCTTCTAAATGCAACTCCTGATGTCTCAGAAACGTCCGTGGCTGCTGTTTTACTCAAAGCAACAGTAAGTTGCCCTGAAGGATTTCTGAGATAGACAGTCTGGCTACATTCTCCGTTATTCACAACTCTACTTGATGAGAAAGGCACAGTGTACTCAAAGCACTGCTCACTTTGAATTTGTTGATTAAGGAAATCTTCTTTGCCATTCATATTGATATTTCTCCATACTGCATCACTCTCTCCTTTTTGTTTATCGATAAATTCCTGAGATCGCCCTGAGAGTACTGTTGAGGGAGACTTTTTTGAAGTTGTTGCAAGGAGAATTCCTCCTGCAACTCCTACAACGCACACTAATGAGATAACGATTATCAACAAGGTCTTTTTCATTTCTTTTTCTTTCTCCTTCCCCGCCAGATAGGGATAGTGAGCCCACCAATTACAACAAAAATAATAATGAGCGGAACTGGATCAATTGTTATAAATGTTTCTTTATACAAAAACTGTGCTTTCTTCAGTGAATCATACCCCTGAACAGTTAAAGTGTTAATTGAGAATGAACTTGGTTTTTGAAGATGAGTAATAACACCATCGACCCACCTTCGTGACTCAGGGAGAATGACGTTTGAGGAAGGATTGATATTACCATCAGCCAGAAGTCGTCCTTGCATATCCCGAATCTCTATTCTTCCGTAAGGAATAAGGTGAACATTTCCTTCATTTTGAAGAAGCATGTCAAATCGCTTTGGGATCTGGAAAAGAACTAATTGAGATGGCCATGATGATCGAACATAGGACAAATTATACCGCTCACCACCTGTTTTTTTTAGGAGTATAAGAGATGAGACAGAAGGAGCAATAAATGCCTGTTCATCAGAAACTTTTTCATTCTCGACCTTGAGTCTGGCAACAACTGCTGCATAATGACCTCCTGGTGAAAGATTCTCACGATTAGTAATCTGGACTTCAACTGTTTCTTTACTAAAGGGATCAAGCTCAACCTCATTCTTTGGCAATGAAAGAAATGAGGCTAAAGAATAAGAGTATTGGGAGGTAAGTCCCACAAATCCGATCTTGCCAAATTCATCCTGTTGCTTAAAATCAATGGGAAATAATTCTAGTGTAATCGTCTGATCGGTATTATTTTGAAGCGTTAATTGTATTTCTTTTTCCTCACCTTTATTCGTAAGGGAAATTTCAGTATATGCCGGTGAGATATCTACACCACCTTTTGCCTCAACAAATGATTCATGAAGACCGACAATACTTAAGAGGCTAATAAAGAGGAAAAATTGAACAGTTCTGATCATAATTGATACGTAATTAAGTATGAAGAATTTACCTACCTTTTCGCAACCCTCTGAGGCTTCTGAATACACTCACTACTCCAGCAAAAATAAAAAGGAAAACAACAACCCCTACTCCAATAATTTTCCATGGAATCACCCAGAAAGAGACTTGGGCCTCAACAGGCACATCTCGTTCTCCATTATCATAAACGAGAAGTAAATTGGCTGTGTATTTCCCAAATCTAAATTTGTCAGCCTTTGTAAAATCCCACTTTGTTGTATAGACTGTTTTCCCTTCACTATCTTTCACAACTCGCCCATCTTCTTCTTTCGGTACCCGAACGGCAAAGCCATCAGTCCAGGAAGACATAAAGCTACGAGCTGTATTGGGCAGAACATTCCCACGGGCTTCATTTATGGGAAAGACCGCAATATCCATGTTATCTCCTTGATCAATAAAAATATTACCAACAGGTGCTGTATGAATATTCCCTGAGTTTTTTACTTTAATGATAAAATTCGCTGGAAGATATTCATAAACTAATTTATCCGTTGTGAAATCAACAACTTGGATCTCTCTTTTTGCATTCGGAGTACGAACTTCAAGCAATGTTAATACTGCCGGAGCACCAGCCACAACGGCTCCTGGCTGCCCTTCCTGCTCATTTTCTGCAATTCTATTCACGAGAACTGCATAATAATACCCAAGAGACGCATCATCCGGAGGATTAAGCCGAACACGAATTGTCTTACTTTCATTGGCATCAACAGTAAATTCCTGTTCACTAAATGAGATCCATTTTGCAAACTCATCATTTTTATCTATATCAACAATGAGTGGACGCTCCCCTCCCTCAGCAGGCTCAAACTTAGCAATTCTCAAACGAAAATACTCAGTAAAATTATTATTATTTCGAATACGAAATTGTGAAGATACTTCTTCTCCTGGATCTGCAATAAGGGAAAGAAATGTTGGACTAAGTGTGACATTAATCCCTGCTTCTGGCGTTGATGGAGGTTTAAGGGATGACTTTGTTGGAGTTGGTGTGACTCTTCCTGATGACTGTGCAAATGCTCCCTGTGGAAAAATGAGAAATACCAAAAAGATTGCAATGACAAAATATTTCATACTCTTCTTTGATTTGTATCAAAGTGGCTATTATCAGTCAAGCGGAGATTAGAAATTGCCTGATGCAACGACTGTCCAGGTATCGGTATAATCATTAGCAGCTTTCGTCGTACCTGAAATTGCAGCTTTTCCGACCATCGTAAAGACATATCCTGTTGTAGCTCCAGTTCCTGAAGCAATAGCTTCAAGATCAGAGGAATTAAACGTTCCACCCTGTGCTGCAGAGCCATCATACTCTGCGTCAACTGTTCCGTTTGTATTTGGATCAGTTGTCTCATCAACATCTAATTGATAATACTCTGATCCGTTTGAAATTGAAGTTGGGGAATTATCTATAGAACCACTCGTATCAATAGTATCACCTGTAGTTGTCGAATCAAGGCCACCATTTGTAGACTTGAGATAAGCAGTCCATCCATTTCCCGCATTGGTTGTCACAGTCCCAGTAACTCCTGTTGTGCTTCGAGTTGCACTGGTACTAAGATCTGCAGTAAATGAAGTCGTGTTAGCTCCAAGAGCAAATGTAAATGTTGCTGGGACAACTGCAGAGACCACGATCTGATCGTCAGTAATATGACTGACAGTTACATCTGACTCCTCTTCAACAACATTGGACCCTGAAAGTGTATAAATAGTATTTGTATAACTATTTGCAGATGACGGATTGGTAATTCCACCTGTGATAAAGAAACAGTATGTCGTCGTTGCCGTCAAGTCAGTTACGGTAAAGTCCACCTGCTGACTTGATACAGCATTTGCATCTGTACCAATACCTGGCGCAGCAGTACACTCACTAGGCAAACTAGTTGTACTGACATCTATATTTGTTGCAGTTGAGTCAACAGTATAACCTGCAGCAAACGTTACTCTGACTTCATTTTCTGTAGCAGTTTTATCAGGAGTTAACTTTACTAATATTTTTGCGGTACTGGTGTTAGCGGCAACAGACGTTTTAAGGCGATAAAATCGCATCTCAGCCTGCGCTAAAGCGTCCGCACGTGCCGTTGAAAGCGGATACAAAAGCTGTAACAGCACTATTAGTATAAGACCAAGGGCAGATCGTCTTGACATATTATTTAGTATATATCCACTTTAGTGGAAGAGATTTTTATTTGTCAAGAGAGTCATCGTCACACGACCCACTAACTTAGTCTGGACATCTGTAAAACTGCAAATACAGCTCTCATATTTTTGAGAGCTTTATTAATATGTTTAATAAGTTGTTTTTTCATATTCAAATTGAAAGAGCGTTCGTTTTCTTTTCCTTTATGGAACGCATAACACTCCTTAGATGCCCTGGACAGATTCCATGAGTATATTCTTGTCAAACATCAAGTGCTTTCCAAACTTTTTTGGGACACCACGCGCAGGCAAATACTAATTGTACGCGCCTTTCTGTTCCAAACTTAACCATCGTAATAACCATCCTTCTACCCTCTCAGACGAACAAAGAGAGATGTAACAGGGATGCTACATACCCCTTGCCAAATAATCTGGAGCTTTCTACAATGAGGAAAGAGAAAGTCAGGTCATTTGTTTATTGTCTGTGAAAACATCTAATCATACCGTTTTCACATCGTCAATTTTTTCCCCATCTTGCATTGATTTACATATTAATGTATAAAATTACATAGAATATGGAAAACCTTTTCAACATCAATCAAGCTGCTTTCATTTTGAAAGTTCATCCTCTGACTGTCAGGCGATATATCAAAGAAGGTAAATTAAAAGCATTTAAAGTTGGCGGAAATGTTCGCATTAAAGAAAAAGATTTACAGGAATTTAATAAGGATTACACCCCCACATCTCGAGAGACCACTTCACCTTTAAAGATCAAACTTAATCCAGCAAAAAATTTCACCCTTGAAGATCCGCTTCTTCGTCTGAATGGACGAGGCGCGAGTATTCAATTATCAACTGACAGATAACTATGGCAATGCAGAGTAAAAAAGTTTATTTAGATAGTAGTTGTTTTGTAGCATTCATTGACAGGGCTCATGTTAAATATGATCAGGCAACTGCGTATTTTCGCTATTTTGCAATTGAAGAATACCAGCTCTTTAGTGATCAAATTATGGTGATTGACGCATATAATAGAATATATAAGGATATTAGTCCCTCCCTTGCAAAAGATTTTCTTCGAGTGCTCGCCTTAAGTAATATCAATATGTTATATCCTGATGATTCAGATAGTAAGGCTGCGCTCAAAGCACTCGTCAATTATAAAACTACTGATCTCACCTACCCAATGGCTCTTCTTTCAGTCCTTGCAAATAGACGAGGTATTTCCCAAATATGCACATTTGAGTATCTTCCCGCACTCTTTGGGCTCACTACTTTTTATCTTCCCCTCTGATATATCAAAACATATAACAATATATTAAATTATTAACTTATATATCAAAACATAAGACAAAAAAATGTACTCATTCAGATAAAGCAGAATTTTTTATGAGATGGCTTTTTGAAGAACTTTAATGAAAAAGAGAGGGAGAACTAATTGCCTTTTGAGTCTCTTTGGCTGACGGATAAGTCGATATAACCACTCAAGTCCAACTGCCCGCAGAAAAAATGGCGCTCTTTTCACTTCTCCACTTATATAATCAAATGCTCCCCCAACTCCCATTGCAACATGAACTGGGAGAAAAGGGAGATGAGTTGCAATCCATTCCTCTTGTTTGGGAAACCCAAACGCAACAAAGAGAATATCAACAGCAGGAAATAAGGAATAATCATACTTTTGATGTAAAACTACATTATTATGATTTTTTTCATTGGTATTTCTCTTTCTCTCCAATAACTCTTCTAATTCTGAGGCAGTGAAAAGAATATTAATTCCGGGATACTTTTCACGCAAGCACTTAGCTGCTTTCTCTGCTACTCCCGGTCGGGCACCCAATAAGCCTATACTGACGGGCTTTTTTACACTACCCTTACAAAGCATTTCCATCATATCTACACCTGTAATTCGATCTTTAAAAGGCTTATTCAGTAACTGACCTGCAAGATAAAGTCCTATCCCATCACACAAGGCTAGATCAGCTTCATTAAGGATCTTTTTATAGTGAGGATGATCCTTGGCATACATGACAATTTCTGGATTGGGAGTAACAACAAAGCATTTTTCCTTTCCTTTTTCTGCTATCTCCATCAGATACTCCAGGACTGACTGAGATGTAGCCGATGTCACGCTAACTCCGAGAATATTATTTTTCACAAAATTATTCATATATATTATGAGACAAAAACTTTATCCTTATATTTATAACTCCTACTCACTATTGTGTCTTATTTTTACTCAAATATCAAACACAAAAAATGACCTTCTCCTCTATATTCCACAGAAACTTATCATCAATTCATTAAAGGTTATTATGAGACAACATAAATAGAGCTTATTTTAGACATTTCTGTGAAAATTCTTTCTTGAGCGAAAGAAGAGGAACAAACTATAAAACCTTTAAGTGGCATATTATTTCTTAGCAATACTTCTTTTGTACAGTTCAATATTTTCCATTGCTACCCCAGTTCCCCGGACGACACAAAGAAGAGCATCTTCGGCGACGTGACAAGGAACTCCGGTCATCTCTGTCATGAGTTTATCAAGATTGGTCAGAAGAGATGTTCCTCCTGACATGACAATTCCTTTATCTATAATGTCGCTTGCCAGCTCAGGCGGACACTGTTCAAGCACTGTTTTGGGACCACTGATAATTTCCAAAAGGGCCGGCTTGATAGCCTCATTGACTTGTACCTCATCTAAGATGATTGTTCTTGGCATCCCTGTGACAGTATCTCGACCCCTAATCTCCATACTCTTTGGCTCCTTTCCTTTTTCTCCTTTTTCAGAGACGACTGCATTCCCAAGCTCTATTTTGATCTGCTCAGCTGTTGTTTCCCCGATAAGTAAGTTGAACTTCTTTCGCACGTATGCTGCAATTGACTCATCTATTTTATTACCAGCTACTCGCACCGAACTATGAACAACAACTCCTCCAAGAGAAATAACAGCTGACTCAGTTGAACCTCCGCCTATATTGACTATCATGTGCCCAGCTGGCTGAGCGATGGGGATTTTGGCACCAATCGCAGCTGCGAGAGGCTCATCTATAAGATATGCTACCTTCGCTCCTGCTGACATTGCAGCATCGAGAACGGCTCTCCTCTCCACCTGTGTTACCCCTGATGGGATACAAACCATAACTTCTGGCTTAAAAAAGCGTGAATTACCACAAGCTTTATCAATAAAATAAGAAAGCATTGCTTCGGTAATAGTGTAATCAGCAATAACTCCATCTCTCAGTGGGCGCATAGCTACCACATTTCCAGGTGTTCTCCCAAGCATTTCTTTGGCTTCTTTTCCAACTGCTACGACACGATTCTCCTCAGCAGTTACCGCAACAACTGTTGGCTCATTCAGGACAATCCCTTCTCCCACGAGATAGACAAGCGTATTTGCTGTACCAAGATCAATGCCAATTCGTTTGCTTGTAGGTATAGAGAACATAACTTAGAGAAACTATGACGAGAGGAATCAATACGTTAACCTTATCACACTATGACTTTAATGCATCAAGTTAACCTCTCAGCCTCAATACATCGATTATAGAAAGCATATCTTTTTGTTGCAAGGACTAGTTTGATTAGGCTAGAATAGAAAGATACTATTTATGAGAAAACAGCTGAGCTTCTCATTTCTAATCCTCCTCTTTCTCATTGCTGGGACAATTTTTGCTGTTTTTTATGGAAGAGGATACCGTCTTGATTTCGGGCAAGGAAGCCCTAAAGTATCAAAGACAGGGTTGCTCGTCGCTACGAGCCTTCCAGATGGTGCACAAGTCTTCATAAACGGTAACCTCACTACTGCTACCAATAATACGCTTGATCTCACCCCTGGCGAATATGATGTCAAAATTACCAAAGAAGGATATTTCCCTTGGGAGAAAAAAATGAAGGTGGAAAAAGAACTTGTGACAAAGGCAAACGCTCTTCTCTACCCTACAGCCCCAAAACTTGAAAGCATTACAACACTCGGTGCTGACAGGCCAGTTCTTGACCCATCTGGAAGTAAAATTGCGTATACCGTTGCTTCACAATCTGCACGTCGAAATGGCATTTATGTCTATGACATGAATGCCCGTTCTGTTCTTTCTCTTCAGACAGCAGCAAGACAGATTGCTGATGACACAGCTGCACTCTTCTCAACTGCTGATATCTCCTGGAGTCCAGATGGTGAATCAGTTATTGCCACTATTTCAGGACAAGTAACTTACCTGCTTAATGCAAATCAGCTCAATGAATCCCCTCGTAACGTCACAGCTACACTTCCGAGTGTTCAAGCACAATTCCAGGCTGATAAGGATGAAAAAGCAGCTGCCCAGATTGTCGGCCTCAAAGCGTCTCTCAAAAGAATGATCGCTGAGAATTTCGATATTATTTCCTGGTCACCTGATGACACACGAATACTTTACCGTGCGTCACAATCCGCTGACCTTGATCTTCAGATCAAACCTCGATTATTGGGAGTTGATACACTTCGTGAAGTAAGGTCAATTAATGAAGGAAGTATTTATGTCTATGACATAAAAGAAGACAGAAACACAAGGATTCTTGAAGAAGATCTGGAAAAGTGTAATGAAGACCCTTCTACCTGTGTTCCTGAAGTGAAGTGGTTCCCCGATTCAGATCATCTGATGTATGTCAGAGATGGACAAATTCATATGGTCGAATTTGATGGAACGAATGATACTGTAGTCTATGCAGGTCCATTTATTAATGGATTTGTCTTCCCATGGCCAAATGGCTCACGGCTCGTTATTCTCACTGATTTAAATAACAGATCCATTCTCCCCAATCTCTACACTATTAGTCTTAAATAGTCTTCCTTTTATCCCTATAAATCGGATATAATCCTGTGTCATACAGTCACGCCCCTCTTCCGATGGACGGATGCTGAGGGAACGTTACTGAATTCCGCATAGCGGAGAACGTTAACAGGAAGTTAGAAAGGAAAACAGGATGGATCGTATATCGCGCATTGTTCAGCCGATTCACCATACCTCGGATAGCCTCCGAGGCTTGGAGCATGCATCGACCACACTTCGAGCACTCTCGGCTCGTAACGAGGAGACCAAGATTCTCGATAGCCTCCTCACAGGAGCTGTCGGGGTTATGCTTCTCTTGCGAGCAGTCGGAGAGCTTCGCTCTGCGCTGCAGAAACGCAAGTAATACCCATTTTCTAATCTTCCAACTCGTCCGGTGCCCCATTCTGGGGTACCGGACAAAATCATCCCCCCACCATCTATCATTCTATAAAAAAGATAATCAATCTATATCGTAAAATTGCATACTTTTTTTCCACATATCCCCAAAATTATCCACATTATCAATCTAAAACATGGTTTGCACAGAAAAATTAAGCAGGCCTTGCAATAACGTAGAGGCGTTTCCATGTTGTGCCAGGAGGCCAACATGTCTGAAGGATAAGAGCTTCATCTCCGAGTTGCTGACTTTTAACAAGGTACTCAACATCTTCAGCATCTTTTATCTCAGACTTATCAACGTAATAATTATATCGTCTTCCTTCAAAGTAGAGAATAATTTCATCGCCAGGCTGGAGATCTTTTATAAGGTAAAAGACAGCATTATATCTTCCAACATTCCAAAAACTATCTGTTGAGTGAGCGAAAAGATAGACATTCCCCTGCATTCCTGGGAATACCGTACCTTTTGCATGAGCAACACCTTTTCCTAACTGCTGAACAAATTCTGATTCATTAGTAGGATCAACATTTGGAATAACACGTGATGCTGCGCCTAATTTTGGAATAACAATACTGAACTTTGAGTCGGGAGGCACAATAATTTGTTCTTTCGCTCCCGCAATCGCTTCCGCAAATCCTGGATTGACTACCTCTGGAGTAGGTGTAGGAGAAACTTGAGAAATTGCAGGATTTGGATTCACTACAAGAGGTGTGTGTGTAGGATCCGCAACGACATATCTCACTCCCCTTACCTGCGCTACTCGGAATTGCACTTCATAGGAAAGAACAGGACCGAAAGTTGAGGCAACTCCATAGAGACTGATGAGCAGGAGAAAATTTCCAACTGTTCGAATAAGAACAAACTGCAGTTTCTCACGAATACTGAGAGTATGTTTGAGATGTGGGTGAGTTGAGTTAACTTTCTTTTCTACTTTTTTTTCCCCTGAGACGGGTATATTCTCTATTTTTTTATTAACAGAATAGAAAGAAGTATTTGGTTGACGCTGATGCCTTCTTCTTGATGCAGTATGAGCAAAATGTCGACTATCTACCATACTAAAAGCATAGCAGAAAATATTGTAGCCCCGAGGGGAATTGAACCTCTATCTCACCCTTAGGACGGGTTTGCTCTATCCGTTGAGCTACGGGGCCTAAGACTACCTGGTATTTTAGCACAGGATGGTATTCCATCTGTGCTATTTTTCGTTTCATTATATTTTTTCGATGTCAAACATCATTTTTTATACCCTTCTGGTGTCACTTAAAATTCTCTCGATTTAAAATGAGCGATAAATGACTAAGTTATCATTTACCTATGCCCTTTTTCTCATACGTCACTACATGACCAAATTTTAATAAATGTTTTATTTGTATAGAGGCATAAAAAGAGGTACGCTTTATGTATGCCGGATCTCAACAAAACCGTTCCCGAACTTCATTTAAAAGAAGAAAATACTTCATCAGAACTCCTCCCCGACTTACCAGAGCAACTCAGTCCAATTCAGGCGACTGCTGATATTCAAGAAGTACCAAATTCAAAAACAGCTATGAAACGTGCTTTTGACGAACTCAGAGCACCGGAGAGACAGTATCCCTGGGGGAAAAATCATAAGCCTTTCGTTTCTGAAACATTAACTGAGATTCGAAAATCACTTGCTGAAAGACGGCTGGAAAGAGCAACGGGAGAAGAACGAGCTCACCAAGAATCAGTTTATACGTCCCTCACACCTGAACAAAAAATAAATATTCTTCCTAGCAATGTCTATAATGGCTACGACATTCTCAAACAACTCAACCGAGGTCTCAATCCTATACGAAAACTTGTTGGAAAAGAAGCATTTGATCCGGTAACTCCTCGCCATATGTGGGATCCTGACACGATCAAGCATCTCAAGTATTACAAACCAGGGTTTATCGTTATTTCAGGTCTTGAGCCAAATTCTACACCCGATGAACTCTTTTATGATCTTCCCGAAGACCCTTCTAAGTTAACAGATGCAACTGAAAATGATCTCCTTATTGGTGGATTTGACATGCTTGAGCTATTTGATACACAGACTCCTGCCAGCCCTACTATTGACACAGCATTGCTAGATACTGTTCTTCCTCTTTCTGACCTTTCTGATGACGAACAGGAAGAATATCAATTACTTTTTATAGACATAATGAAAAGATGGTATGAAAGACAGTTTGATTGGGATGACCCTATGCAGGCATCTCCATCAACTATGCTTGAAAAAATCCAAAAACGAGGATTGGAAAATCTTCCTGTGACAGCGCCTGTTGGATTTGCAGTATCAAAAACAGTAGGAATTTTACCGGCAATTCTAGCAGCAAAATTTCTTTCTCCATTCGTCCCCAAAATCGCACCTACCCTCCTCACTGGCTTCTCACGTACTGTAACGAAGCTGATTCCAGAAGAGTATAAAGATGCTGCGTGGAGACGAGCGAATAATTCAGTGACAGGGAAAGTAAGACAAAAAGCACTTGACTCTGCCGAGCATCGAGCATTCGTTGCACCTGAACTCAAATTATGGGCAAAAAGACGTCCAATCGCATTTCGTCCTCATACGCAGCTTACTGATTTTCGTCGAGCCTTAAAATCTCTTAAAACTGATGAAACTCGTTATCTTCTTGAACAAGAAGGAGTTCATCCTGAAGGAATGACAATGATGATTATTCCTCAATTTGAGGCAAAGGCTGATTTCAATCTTCATGATAGTAATGTTGATCAGGAAAGGGTTGTACGAAAAGGTCTTAAGGAACTTTTTGAGATTATTGATGATGTTACAATGACTCATTCACACCCGTTATCACCAGAAATATACCAAGCCTATACTCAGGCTATCATCAAAATATTCGGATCTGAGACTGTTTGGCAAATTCATCGGGATAGAGCAAAAGTATCACCTGCAGAGCTCCCTCTTTCAGCTGTTGACCCTATTTCGACAATTCATCAAGGGACTAGTCCTGTTATCACCACATTTATTGAAGAATTAGCCGGCGCTTAACATACTTGCACAGTCATTTCTTTTTCGTCAAACTAGTACTATGGAAGCAACTCATGATCAAATCCAAGAATACACACCCTCTTCAAAAAAAGAATCCCCACCTCAACAAGAAGTAAGACGCAGAGAAAAATTTATTCTTGGCGAACGGGAAGCAATCAGGAGGGAAGATGATAGAGTTGAATTCTCCTGTTCAGGCTTTACTGTAAAAATGGGACATCTCGAAAAACCATACTCTCTCTTTCTTGACGATCGTGACTCTCCACTCATCATGACACCTCAAGATGTGGTAGGTCGAATGGATTTTACGCCTAATGGGAACAAAGCGAAAGTAGGATCAGAAGTAACGGCAGCACTTGCCAATGCAGTTCAGGGATTTGAAGCATTTTTTCGGGTGCTTGATGAACAGAATCAGTCTGACTCATGGCATATTAGACCAGAATATCTCTTTGGAGATACAAATAGACGAATGGCAGAATTTGCCGTGAACAATCTCGGATTTCACATGGTTCGATCCTCAGAACATCAACAAGCGAAGACCGTTGTTGCTAGGACAGAAGAAGTACGAGCAAACTTTGAAAAATTCTTAAAAGAAAATGAAGATTTAGTCAAAAAGATTAAAGAGAGAGCACTTCGACATAATCCTCCTCAAGAAGATTCACAAATTGCCGCATAACTATTAAATCGAGAGTATAATCTGAGGATAATTACTTCTTTTTTGTCTGGGTGTGACGTTCGTGAACGACTTCGTAATCATACAGTTCACTTTCAGAGAACCAGTGTGCAATTTCCTGTTTTGCTTCATCTGGATCTCCTGATGCATGAAGAAGATTTGGAACTCCTACATTAGCTTCATCTGCGTATGCAAAACTCATATGAGCATAATCACCTCTAATAGTTCCAGGTGCTGCAGATTTTGGTTCAGTTGTTCCGACCATCTTTCGAACGAGTGCAACTGATTCAATTCCTTCAAGCACCATTGCAATAACTGGTCCTTGTCGCATCATTTCAACAGTGACGTCAAAGGGTTTTTGTCCACGTCGTGAGATCATCTTCCCAATTCCTTCATAATGCTGGTGGTAATGGTCTTGATCAGGCTGGAGCATCTTCATGCCGACGATTTTGAGGCCAGCACGCTCAAAACGAGTGATAATCTCACCCATAATTCCCCGCTGGATTGTGTCTGGTTTAAAAACAATAAGTGTTCGTTCTATCATTTCAAGTATTGTATCAGCAAGTGCTGAGTCTGTCTAGAGTTTGACTATCTCTTCAAGAGAAGCTTTGTCATCAAAATTTCCGATGAGTGCTAAATTAAGTCCTTCATTTTTGAAATATTTCTTCCCTACTTCATCAACTTGTTCTTTGGTCACTTCATCTACCTTTGCAATGACTTCTGCTGGGTCAAGGAGCTCATTTTCCAAAAGTTCTTGATGAGCATAATATGTTGAGACTGATCGACTATCTTCAAGCTCTAATACGAGATGTCCCTTCATGTACTCTTTTGCTTTCTGCAATTCTTCACCTGTCACATCAAGCTTGCCATCAGCAACTTTTTTATATTCAGCTACCATCACTTCAACTGCTTCTTTTACCCGCTTTGGATCAATACCTGCAAGACTCACAAGACTTCCTGTATCTACATACTCATCTGAATTCGTTCTTACATAATAGGCAAGCCCCCTCTTTTCTCGTACTTCTTCAAAAAGCCGTGAACTCATTCCTCCTCCAAGAATTGAGGCAAGAACAGACAGTGGATACTTCTCAGGATTATGAAGATCTACTCCACGGACTCCAAGAGCAATATGTATTTGTTCAGTATCTTTGTGTTTTATGAGAACTGCTGGATTTGTTTGTGCTTCTACTACTTTTGGTGCAACGATAGTCTCAAATTTCTTCATCCCTCCAAAATATTGTTCGACCTGAGACCTGACTTCTTCTTCGTTAATTCCTCCGGCAACAACAACTGTCATGTTATGTGGACTGTAAAGACTTCCCATATAAGAGACAAAATCATCGCGTGTAATTGAACGGATAATGTCTTTCTCTCCAGCAATATCCCAGCCCATTGGGGTATCTCCATACAGAAGTTGTTCATAAATATCCCCAATTTTGCGAGCCGGCATGTCTTCATAAAGATTAATCTCCTCAATGATGACTCCCTTTTCTTTCTCTATCTCTACTGGATCTAATTTTGAATTCTGAAGCATGTCTGAGATAACATCCAGAATTGTTCCAACATTATGTTTGGCTGCTTTAACGTAATAACCCGTATATTCTTTTCCAGTAAAAGCGTTAAATTCTCCTCCCATCCCATCAATCAGACTTGAGATAGCAAGAGCAGTTGGACGTTTTTCTGTTCCTTTGAACGCCATATGTTCAAGGAAATGAGAGATACCATTGTTCTTTTTTGTTTCGTAACGAGATCCTGCACCCACCATAACAAGTGCTGTTGCAGACTCAAATGAAGGCATTGGGACGGTAATGAGGCGGATGCCGTTAGGAAGAATGACTTTATTATGTTTCATACTGAAGAAACCTATTGTAGCATTTAGTGTACTACTCTGCCAAGAGGGTTACTTTATCTATTTCCTTTTTAATTGTCTGTAACCTGGTCAACATTCCACAAAGATTTACTATCAGCAGATTTTGTTCGTCTTCCCACATAGGGTGCAGCCTGATTTCTATGTTTTGTTAATAATTTTGTAATACCCTCTTTATCCCCGACAAATCGTGCAGCAAGTTTCAATCCTTCTTTTTCACCCAGTGCATCTTCTCGCTGAATATTAAAAAGTGCGATCACTATGTCTCTCATAAGTGCAACTTGGTCCTCATCTTGACTAACACTCAGCTCATCCTCTTGTGCGCTAAACCGAAGTGAAACGTGTGATTTTACGTCCCGAGAAAACCACCCTAGCCTCATGACACTCTCATCATGTGCCATTGACCTCAATATCTCACCTGCATAAATTTCAAGCATTTTCCTTTGATGGTCATTCATATTATTTCGTGTTGGATCATTATCGGCAATGTATCGTACAACATCCTGTGGAGAAATTGGCCAGTCTGTTCTGGCAAGCAAGTTTATTATCTGTTCTTTTATCGTAAATTCATGACCATTTCGGATCACCGGAGACAGCTCCCGATCAGCATTTCTCTCATAAAGAGCGACATTGCTATTTTCTGTATTGATGCTGTCATATCTTAATATTCCTTTTTTTTGAAGTTCAGTAAGATGATCCTTTGCAACACCTAAACTCTTTCCTAGCTCTTCAGCAACAGCACTCTGAGTTATCTGAAGCTCTACAGGCGAATGTTGATATACACGAGCACGTTGAATCATACGAAGTATTCTAATTCTGTCGCGGGTATAACTAATATCTTCACCCTCATACATCTCACGATTTTGAGGATATCGTTGAGTAACGGCATCTCCCAACCAAGAAGTTATAGGCGTATCATATTTTTTTGCTAAGTCATATAAATAGCCTAATTGGGCAACAGGAAGATCGTTGTTCCATGGTCGCGAGTACACAACAATTTTTCCACGCCTCTCTCTTTCAATAATCCCTCCCTTTACGAGTTCTGTTAGTACAGGATTAATGCTGTCTCGAATAAAAGGAGGTGTATCTGTTAAATCATGCGCTGCTAAATACTCAATTACATCACGCGATGTTTTTGCTCCTCCAACAGTTACTGCAAGTCCAGTTGCTATATGGAGATCTGTTCTCAGCGCACGCAGAGTAAAAGCCAGATGTTCTTCAGACATATGAATATCCAGTGTTTCTCGCCTTGGCTCCTCATCTTTCCACTCACGAAAAAGTGGAGCTGGAACATCAGATACACCTTGTCTCAGTGCATTTCGAAGTGGATTATCCAGCCATGACTCGATTGGTGTTACTTTTTTCTCAACAGACATAGGTGTCAAATTATATCAAACTATAAGCTTTTATGTCACGGGGTTATGAGGAGGAGTGTCGATGAATAATTTTTTGATAAAATTATGTGCTAATCTCTTTAATCGGTTCGGCGAGGGTGGAATTTCTCCTAATCTTCTGGCTAAATTTATTTCGGCTTCTTCATGACGACGTATCTCTTCAATACGTGATCGTGGTTTTTTATAGCCTGGTCTGTACTCACTTCTCATCTTGTTACATCCTCTCAGGAGTTTGAACACCAAGGAGTGCAAGTCCTTCTTGCAGAGTCTTCCCTACCGCTACTGTTAATGCAAGTCTAAACGATTTAACTGCCTCTACTTCTTTAAGAATAGGATTTTTTTGGTAAAAAAGATTGAAAAGCTGAGCAAGATTAAAAAGATAGGTAGCAACAGTACTCGGAGACAGTTTCTCAGCTGCTTCTGCTATTACTTCTGGAAAAAGCAGAATTTGACGCAGCAGTTCTCTTTCCTCAGGTGAGATAGCATGAATAAAATTCCCATCGATTTTATTTTTTTCAGCTTTCTCAAGAATGCTTCGTGTCCGAACATACGTATATTGCAGATAGGGCCCACTATTCCCTTCAAATGAGATTGATTCATCAAAACTAAATTCAATATCCTTCCCAATTCCCTGTCTGAGAAGAGCGTACTTTACCGCTCCAACTCCAACAATTTCAGAGACAGTGTCCTCTTCTCCCTCGTTTACTCGTTTTCCAGCTTCACCTTTTACCTCGTTTATTTTTATTCTTGCTCTTGCGTTTGCTTCATTGAGAAGCCATTCACCTGTCACCACATCTCCTGTACGACTTGACATCTTTCCCGTTGGAAGCCTGACCATGCCATGACTGATGTGTCTCGTCTTCTCAGCGATTTCTGGCCTGATAAGAGAAAGTGCTTTCAAAAGAACTTTAAAATATTCATTTATCTCATTTCCCGTAACCATAATTGATTGATCGAATTCATACTCACTATATTTAGTAACTGCGAGACCCAATTCTTTTGCTTCATAGGTTGGGAGTCCAAGCGAGTTAATAAAGACACGGCTATGAAGTCCATAGTCTTCTCCAGGAAAAATAATAGCTCCCTGACTTTCCCTAAAAATATCTTTCTTTACATACTCATGAACGATCTCAAGTCCTTTGGGACCAGCTTCACTCTCGAAATAATATCGATCAAATGCTTTTTCAGTTGAGCGCTGCATTAGTCTTTGATAAATACTTTCAAAGTATGCAAGACTCCACTCTCTCCCTTTTATATAAAGAGACATTTCCTCACCAGTAGTATCGTTCTTTTCAAGAGACTGGTAAATCCTCTTATTGATCTCAATGATTTCTGTCTTAATTGAGTCATCTTCCTCAAACTTTGTTGCACCAAATGTATACGATTTCCCCAAAAACTTTGCTTTAGCTGTTATATCATCTGACTCCGAAGGCATCTCGCCTTTAAGTTGCTTCATTCCCCAAAGAGACTTTGCAACGTGCAACCCAACATCTCCCTGATAATTCACACGTTTCACTTCAGCCCCGTTTGCTTCGAAAAGTCGTGATAATGATTCACCAACTGTATTTGAGTACAAGTGCCCTATATGGAATTCCTTAAAAGGATTGGGATCAGTAAACTCAACCATTATCTTTTTACCTAAAAGCGTCGTCGGCTTGATCTGACCTTTTTTGACTACAGTATCTAATGTAGACGTTAATGCATCTTGCGTAAGGGTGAAATTAATAAATCCAGGATGTGCAATTGTCACAGACTGTATTCCTGTTTCATTAAAGTTATTTAGTCTCTCCTTCACTTTTTCTGCTGCTTCAAGAGGTGATATATTGAGCTCCTTTCCTAGCTGAAAAGCAATATTTGTTGCATAATCTCCATGTTTGGGATCGGATGTAGGCGTAACAGATGGCTTCAGTGAAGTTGCCCCTAGTTCTTGGAGAACTTCCTCGAGTAACTGAGTAATCTTTCCTTGCATGGGATTATTATACACTACTGAGTGAGGCTGGAAAGAGAGAAATGTAAGAAAATTTTCTTACAAATACTGCTTACTTTTTCACACGGATCAGCCGTGAAAATATATGTAATTATATGTATGATTATCTATTTTTTAGCATCTTCTCTATTATTGATGAGTAGCATTGTGTGTTCTGAAGTGATAAGTGGTGAAGTGGCACCGCTTCCTCCCGCAGGAGTCAGCGGTGCCTGACGCACTTTTCCGCAGTTTGTTAGCCAGCAGTTCCGACAGCCTTCACTTGAAAGCCAAGGCGGATGAGAAGTCCCCGGATGTACTCCGAGTTACCGTCAAAAAAGACGACCACTCCATAGCAGTCGTCTCCAAAGGAAAGCGGAGCCTTGGTCTCTCCTGCATATGTTCCCGTATCAGGAGGCTGAATGAGGACAAAGTTCATAGTCTATCCTTTCTGCCTAGGAGGCTACGCGAACCCCGATCTCCTCAGGGGTGACCAGCTCGACTCGTGCCCTGATGGAAGCCAATGCAGGAATGTCAGGGACGCTCCCTTTGTACCTGATGACACCACTGAAAACACCGTTCTGAACACGCGGTTCTGGCTTCATAACGACGTGCCCGATCTCACTCTTGTCTTCGAGGTTGAAGACTTTGAGCAGAAGGTCTTGTCGCCAGTTGCGGTCGTCGATGAAAGCCGAAACGCACAAGTCAACCGTGTGGGGTGCAACCAGAGGTCTGCTACGAATGTACTTTCGAGCCAACGAGACAGCGATCATTTGATCATCTGAGTATTCGTTGGAAACGAAAGCCCGCTGCTGAAATGCGTTTCCGATTGGAAAACGCAAGATCAGGCTGTTTACGGTTTCGACGAAGATTGATGGATCCATGGCCTCTCCTTCCATGACTTCTTTCATCCACCCGTGCGGATTATGGAAGTCACATAGAGAAGACTGACTCCTCTATGTAACTTCCAGATATAAAAGTGCAAATACTTAAATTTCTCCCTTTCATGCAAATATAAAAGGAGCTATTGAAGCGAGAGCAGTATATCACAGCTTTAAAATTATTCAACCCATAGTAAATAACTCAATTTCATATTGCAGAGTTTGATATATTAAAGATGAGGTAAACAGATATTTAATACTATAGGAAAATTTATTAATACTATAGGAAATATTACTCTATATTATAAGTTTTACCGTCTGTTTTTAGCCTCAAAAACCCCTTCTGATCTGTCCGATGTATCGGAGTTTTATGAGAACTAAGAATACTCAGAGTAATTGGATGCGGATGACCATAATCATTACCTTCACCGACAGATAGAGTCGCAATTGAGGGTTGTAGCACGTCTATAATATCGTTTGAGAGTCCCGTTCGTGAACCATGATGCGGGACCTGAAGCAGCTCTACTTTCCCGACTCTGCCTATGATCGCCTCGCTCACCTGCTCTGCCTGACTATCGCCCGTCAAAAGTGCATCAAATTCACCATAGGTAAGGTGAAGAATGAGATTGGCAAATTCCCCACTTTTAGGTATGTAGCGACCTTTATCTGCAGTAATGTCTAAATACTCACGCGTTGGAGAAAGCACTGAGAGAACAACTCCGTCAGGCGTGCGAATCCGATCTCCTCGAACGAGAAATTCTGTTTCAATACCTTCATTTTTTATACTTTTCTGAAGCTCAGCATATCCTTCTGTTGTGTTAGCGAGATCCTCAGTTACAAAACGCTCAACAGAATAAGACTCAAAAATATGAATAAGGCCATTCAGATGATCTGCATGAGGATGACTTAAGATCACGAGCTCAATAGTCCGATCCCAAAGAGGCATTGATCGAAAAAGACAATCGAGTACTGCTTCGTCTGGCCCTCCATCATAAAGAATATCTTTTCCCTCAGGGGTCCTAATATGAATAGCATCCCCCTGCCCCACATCACAGACTGTAATATGGAGTTTTTGATCATCCAGTGTCGTTTTTTGATAAAGGAAGAAAGAGACAAAAAAGACAATAATGAGGCTAAAGATGAGAATGTACTTCATGAATTTTCAACTTCCTGGTCACACCAAGTATCACCGATCCTACAATAAGGTAATAACCAATGACAAGTGGAAGTGGAATATACGACAGAGAGAACACGGGGTTAAAGGGAGCTGTTAATTCAACTATGAACTGAAAATACCAAAGAAATGGCATTGCCAAAAGCGAAATAAGTCCTCCAACAAGAGGCATGAAAAGCCCTAGAAAAGCTGCCATACTTCCAATCACCATAAGAAGTGGAATAGTCCATAAGACAAGCGCATTGACGATTACAGAGAGCGTACCGACACTATGAAAGTATAAGAGAATAAGTGGCATGGTCATAATTTGTGCTGCAATGGTTGAACCGATATCTTCTTTAAAAAGAGCGAGATATGATGATTCTTTTTTTTGCGTTAATAGAGGCTTAATAAAAAGGATACCTGAGGTAGCAAAGAGCGAAAGTTGAAAGCCAACATCAGTCACCAGCTGAGGCTGAACAAGAAGCATAAGACACGCTGTTATGAAAAGTGCGAACGTTCCACTTTGTTGACGACCCAGAAATTGTGCGCTAAACGCGATGACCGCCATGATACTTGCTCTCACGATAGATGGTTCAAGCCCAGCCAGCACCGCGTACCACAGAATTCCAAGACATGAAAAAAGAATTGCTTTTCTTCTCCCAACGCACACTCTCCAAAATCCAAAAAGCAAACTTGAGAAAAATGTCACATTCATTCCTGAAGCTGCTACAACATGCATCACGCCTGATGTTTGAAGATTATCAACAAAGTCTTTTGGAAGACCTTGCCTCCCACCAAAAACAATTCCCATGAGTAGTGATGAGCTTGTTGGAGGAAGAAAAGTCGTAAAAGCATCTTTCACCCTATTTCTGACTCCTCCTGTTATGTGATAAAGGAGGTCAGCTTCACGTTTTTCAATTTGGGGAAAATAGATTGAATTAATAATACTTCCGTCATCTAGCACCCTCTGTGACACTTTGCCAGTTACAAATATCTTTTCTCCATATTCAATTCGCGGAAATTGCTCAGCAATAACTCGTACTATGCCTTTACTGGATATAAACATATCAAAAATTTGTCTACCTTTCTCAATCCGTGGGATAGAATGGACTCTTTCCTCCACAGATATCTCTTCTCCTGGAGTTAAACTCGTGTGTGTCTGATGCGTCAGTACTCTGAAAAGAACTATAAGAATGAGGAGCGTGAGGCAGAGGTAAAATACTTTCATATTAAAGAGAGATACTCTCTTTTATTTTTTCATATACACTTTTTCGAAGAGCACCCTTACTTACAACCTCATCAAGACTCATATACGGTCTATTGGCAATTATCTTTTCTGCAGTTACCTCTCCTATCCCAGGCAATGACTCGAGTTCGTTGCTACTCGCATTATTGAGGCTAATGAGCGTGAAACTGCTTCCTTGTACGCTTGTTTGAGGTGGAGAGATTGCATCACCTTGAAAAGGTATATAAATTTTCATGCCATCGCTCACTCTGGAAGCTAAATTAAGGCTTTTACTCACTGCGTCACGATTGGCATCTTGCCGCATACCACCTGCTGCGATCAATGCGTCTTGAATACGTGCATCCTTTGACAAGGAATATACACCAGGCCTCTCGACCGCTCCAGCCACATCTACCATTATCTCCATTTCTATCTTCTCTGCATTTTCTGAGGCCTTCTCAATTACGACATGTGATTCCTTCGACTGTTGACTTTGTGCGATTTGAATTATTCCAACACCGATGAGTCCGATACCAACAAAAGCAAGAATGATTATGCCTATAAATGGCTTGAGGATTGAAAGGAGATGAGAGAAGTTCCCATCAGTATCCATAATACCTTTACTCTAATACGAGATGAAATTGTTTGTAAAGTATTTAAAAGAAAATGGCCTCCTCTTAGAATAGGACGAGGCCAGACAAAACGAGAACGGAATCTAACGTAAAAGATACATTAAGCCAAAAATTGGGACGGCATATACTCCAAATAGGAGCAATGTTCCGAAGATGACATATAATCCAGCCTTCGGCCGTCCTCTCTTCTCAGCGACTGCCGCGTCATAGTCGCTTTTGTTAGCCTTGGCCAACTTTTTCGATACCCACCAGATGAGGCCTTCAAGGCCCACAACGGTAGCAATGACAAGCAGGATTTCCATGAAAAACTCCGTTCCGTTGAGTAGAACTAAGCCTAAGCATATCCCACGGTGGGAAGCCTCGACCTAACTACACATCAATTTTATCAAGACATAGACATGAGATCAAGCTATAGGACAAACATTGACTATGATAGTTAAATTACAAAATTGAGGATCTTTCCTGGAACAAAGATGACTTTACGGACTTCTTTTCCCTCAAGATATTTTTGTACTGCCAGACTCTCTGTGGCTTTCGCTTCAATTATTTCTTGGCGCTTACTATCACTCTCTGCTACCTCAAGTGTATCACGGAGTTTGCCGTTCACCTGTACTGCAATAATAACGGCTCCTTTTTGAATTGCGGACTCGTCTACAACAGGCCAAAGTACACGGTGAATTGAAAATTCTTTACCAATAACTTCCCAGAGTTCTTCAGTCATATGAGGAGCAAAGGGTGCGAGGAGCAACAGTAATGTAGTAATGTGATCTATTGTGACCACCTTTTCATCACGTAAAACGTTAAAGAATGTCATTATTTTGGCAAGTGCAGTATTAAATCGAAGGCTTTCCATCTCTGTTGTGACTTCAGCAATCGTCTTATTCATCTCAGAATTAGCAAAATCACTGCCCACAGTGCTAGTAAAAGTTTGGGTCGTCACCATAGTCCAAATTCTTTTGAGGAACCTGTTAATGCCTTCAATCCCACTATCACGGAAATCCCCACCTGCTGAGAATGGACCCATGAACATGAGATAGGTTCGAAGTGTGTCTGCCCCAAACTTTTGGATATACTCATCAGGCACAACAACATTTCCTTTACTCTTACTCATCTTCGCACCGTCTTTAATGATGAGACCATGAGCAAAAAAACGAGGGAATGGTTCGTCAAATTCAAGCAGTCCCAGATCAGAAAATACTTTTGTGGTAAAGCGAGTGTATAAAAGATGAAGTACTGAGTGTTCCGCTCCTCCGATGTAAATATGTGGTGGAAGCCATTTTTTCCCAAGCTCTGGGTCCCAAGGTACATTGTCATCATGAGCTGAGAGGTATCGAAGGAAATACCAAGAACTATCTAAAAATGTATCACTGACGTCAGTCTCGCGCTTTGCCTGAGCTCCACACTCAGGACAAGTAATACTAGAGAAAGAGGGGTCTTGGGCAAGCGGAGACTCACCTGTTCCCAGAGGTTTGTAGTTCTCTATTCGTGGCAAGAGTACCGGAATTTCTGCTGGATACCAGCCTGGCATATGGGATGCAAGCGTCTCTCTTTTCTCTTCCTGAGACTTTTCAGGAGCAAAAAAGTATTTTTCCTCATCTACTCTCTTTTTTGCTTCTTCGGTTGTAAAGTAGGACTTGCCGTTTTGTGCACACTCTTTACAATAGATCATCGGAATCGGAGGCCCCCAATAACGCTGGCGGGAAATCAGCCAGTCACGAAGATGATAATTAACATATCCTGTACCTATTCCCTTTTTTTCTAAATAGTGAATAGCTTTTTCTTTTGCTTGATCTGTCGTCCATCCATCCCACTCTCCAGAGTTAATTATCTGTCCAGGACCAATATAGGCTTCCTTCTCTAACTCTCCGCCATTAACAACTTCTACTATCGGTAAGTCATATTTCTTTGCAAATGCAAAGTCACGCTCATCATGTGCTGGGACTGCCATAATCGCTCCCGTTCCATAGCTCATAAGCACATAATCAGCAATCCAAATCGGTATCTGCTGATTATTGACTGGATTGATGGCATAGGCTCCGCTAAAAACTCCAGTCTTGTTTTTCTCATCATTTACTTCTGTCTTTTTGGACTGAGACTCTTTGACATATTTTGCAACACTTTGATTACCCATCCATTTATCAACAATTGGATGCTCTGGTGAGACAACCATAAAAGTAGCACCATGAAGCGTGTCTGGTCGTGTTGTGAAGACTGTCAGATCTGCCTCAGTTCCGACAACCCGGAATGAAATTTTGGCTCCTATACTCTTTCCTATCCAATTCCGCTGTGCAATTTTTACCTTCTCAGTCCACTCAATGCGATCCAGTCCTTCAAGGAGGCGTTCTGCATACTCAGTAATTCTGAAAAACCACTGCTCAAGATCACGCTTCTCAACAACACTTCCGCATCTTTCACAATTCCCATCCTCTACCTGCTCATCAGCAAGTACTGTTTTACAGGAAGGACAGTAATTGACAGGTGATTTCTCTCTATATGCCAGTCCAGCCTTAAATAGCTCGATAAACATCCACTGAGTCCAGGCATAGTATCCAGGTTTATACGTCTCAACAGTGTGATCCCAGTCATATCCACTTCCTAGACTGTGTACTTGAGAATAAAATCTCCCTTCACTTTTATCAGCTTGGTCCATAGGGTGAGTGCCTACTTTGAGAGCGTAATTTTCAGAGTGAATTCCAAATCCATCAAGGCCAAAAGGCTGAAAGACATCATATCCCTGCATCCTCTTAAACCTTCCATAGATATCAGGTCCAGTGAATGCGTAGACATTTCCTACGTGAAGACCCTCGGCTGAAGGATACGGGAACATATGCAAATTGTAGAAAGGCTTTTGAGCATTTTTCAGATCTGGATGGTGTGTTTTATCCTCCTGCCACCTCTTCTGCCATTTAGCCTCAATTATATTTGGATTATACTTCTGATTGTCTTTTTTCTCTGCCATAGATTGCAATGAGTATAGCATAGCCTATGATAGGACTACATATGATTCAAGAGATACTTGATATAGTTTTATATCATCAAACAATATCAAGCAAGATTGATTTGTTTTTTTGCTGATTCTTCAGTACCATAAAAACATGAATAGCCGTGTAATTCTTCAAATTATAAGTATTCTCTCCCCGTTCTTCCTCGTCTTCCTCTGGGAAACTGCCGGGCTTGAGGGATTTACTGTTCCGTTTATCGGACTTCTCGTAGTTGCAGCACTTTTAGCAATGCGATCAAAAAAGAAAAATGCTGAGGAATCTCAGACGAGCTTAAATAATTATCAAGATGAGATGAGTATGTTTGTGGCAATTACCTTAGTTCTTCTCCTCATCGTCTCAACTGGCATTCTCACATCTCCCCTCTACTTCCTGCTCTACTTTCTCGCGTTCGCTATCGCCTTCACCCTTACTCCCTTCTCTGTTTTTGTATATTCTCTTGGTGTTCTGCTTCTTTTTATGCCTCTTACGTTGAATCCTTTCGCCTTTGCTGATTTCCTCAGGGTCGGATCAATACTCCTTATTACCCCTCTTGCCTACTTTTTTGGAAAGGAAATTAAAGAACGGGAACGCGAAAGACAGGTAACCTCTGAAATTGCGGACACGATCCAGAAAGAAGCAGAAGATGTCTTAGCAAAAAAAGAAGACACCTTAAGCCCAGAGGAACAATCAGAGCTAGTTGACATTATGAAGAAGTCAGAAGAGCTCAAATCGTAAGTATGAAAAAATCCCTGCTCACCTCAACGCTTTATTCACTCTTCGTGATTTTATTTCTTATGACGTTTCTATGTGCCCAGAAAGTTATAAAAATAGATCAAATTATTGCTTTTACCATGACAAATGATAACTGGAAAATTGACTTCGGAAATCTTAATATGACATCAGGCAAGAAGTCTGGAGCGAATTATACGCTTACTGATACGGTCGGACAGATTGCACCTGGACTTTATACAGGGACAAATTACAGCGTTCGAGCTGGCTTCCAATATATTTACTCTATTATTCCTTTCCGTTTTACAATTTCTAACACAAATATTAATTTTGGAACTCTTACTGCTACCAATCCTGTAACACGCACCAATACACTCACAGTGAGTAATGGCTCTGCATTCGGTTATTCTGTTACAGCATTTGAAAATCACCAGCTATTAAACCCTCCCACAGGCCAGCTCATTCCTGATACAGCATGTGACAACGGGTTGTGTACAGAAAATGTATCTGCACAATGGACGAATACTCTCACCTATGGATTTGGATATCGGTGCGATGACGTTGTAGGAACTGACTGTTCCTCAGACTTCTCTACCAGCAACTATTACAAACAGTTTGCAGATTTATCAAATAATGAATCCCCAGGAACTGTTATGTCAGGAACAAATGTCGGAAGATCCAAGCAAGCTCAAATTACCTATAAAGTAAATATCTCAGGAACTCAAGCTGCAGGACAATACAGTAATGTTATTACCTATATTGCAACCCCGACTTTTTAGACGATATGAGATATAAAATATGAATAAATATAAAATCGCCCTAGTAATCCTGCTCATGACTGTTTATCATGTCCCGCGACAGGTTCGAGCGCAAAGCATAGATCTGAGCGTTGCCCCACCTGTTTTTGAGGTAGAACTCAAACCCCCAGCCAATGCGGAGATAAAAGAGACTATCACGCTCACCAACAATGCTGAAGAACCACTTGAACTGACGTTGAAAATCAGGCAGTTCATCCCGACGAACAAACAAGACGGAACCCTTGAATATCTTCCTGAGAATGCTCCAGTTCGAGGCGCTGACCCTGAAATTCTCAAAAAGATTCAGGTACTCGATGGATCTCGTCCTGTCACGACACTTGTTCTTCCTCCGAAGTCTGAAAAGAAGTTAACGCTACGCATTGGCATCCCAAAAGACGAACCACCATCTGACTATTATCTCTCTCTTATTTTTCTTTCTGAACGAAAAGATGGAATTGATAATCAGACATCTACAGCTGGTGGGGTTGGAATAAATCTCCTCTTAACTGTGGGTCCCAAAAGTAGGTCAAGCGCAACGATTGAGGAATTCAGCACGAAAAAGATTCTTCAAAGCGGGCCTGTCCCATTCACTACACGCATACGTAACACGAGTAAGCACTTTCTCTATCCCAAAGGACAGATTCTTATCTATAACATGTTCGGTCAAATGGTTGGGAATATAGAGCTTATACCGGTAAATATTTTGTCTGGAAGTACACGAGCAATTCCTAGCAAAGAACAGGTACTTTATGAAGCGAATAAAGATGGCACACCAAAGAAAAAAGATGAATCTTTCCTGGAGCAGGTATCCAAAGACCATCCTGTTGCTATCTGGAATGAAAAATTCCTGCTTGGGCCATACAAAGCACATCTACGTCTCGCTTTAACAGATGAAGGTCCACTCGTTCAAAAAACAATTTGGTTTTTTGCCTTCCCGCTCCAAGCACTTATTGGGATCATAATTGCTCTATTAATACTCGTTTTTATTCGACAACGTTTGAAAGAACGTGAACACCATATCACATGAGAGATTAGGCAATTAACTGGGTCAAAATAGTACTTGACATAATTTATTTTTTCATACCATACTGGTCCTAGACATGAGAATTTATTCATCGGTTATTATTGTGGTTCTTGCAATAGCTTTTGTGCTACTTCCTAAGTCTGCAGATGCTGCATCACTCATAAGTGCAAAAGATACAATTACGACATCCCGACCTTCTCCATCAACTCCAATCACAGCTGGAGCAGGCACATCAATTCTCACCGTTATAAATAACGGAGCGCGATTTCTTGCATCCGACTCAGCAAAGATTGTCAATAATACCACCCATCTTCAAGACCTGACTATCGCTTCCCAATCCGCTGGTCTCACGACCGTTTATACAACAGCCAATTCTTCAGCCTCTGTGAACGCAACAAGTGTCCTCTATGCCCCAATTACTGCTATGCACGCTATACAATTCACCACAGCCACTCAAATTCCAGCAAGTGGAGACATACTGATCACTTTTCCAGGATCAGCTAATACGAGTGCATCACCTTCAGCTACGACATTTGCATTTAATGGAATCACTTCATCACAACTAGCTTCAAATAACGCAAACACATGTACGTGGACTGTCTCAGCTCCGACAATTGAGTGCCAGACTAACTCAACAATTAACGCAGGAACAACTGTAACTATTCTTATTGGGTGTTCAGCACAATCAAGTGGATCCTGTACCACCCAAGCTCCTCGTCTGGTCAATCCTACAAAATCAGCATCTGCAGGTACTGCTGATGTCTGGAAAGTGAATATTGAAACTCGAGATGCTTCAAATAATGTGCTTGATGATGCTATTGTCAGTATAGGCACCATCGAAAGTGTTGAAGTACGAGCAACAGTTGATCCTACACTGACCTTCACAATTGCCGGGGTATCAAATGGTTCTGCTGTCAACACTGGCAATACCACAGGCTGCACTGCAACTGAACTAACAAATACTGGTATCTCCCCTTCCGCTACTCTTGTCAATTTAGGTATAGTAAGTAGTAGCACAACTTCAACAAATACTGCTTTCGGTAATAGAGCAGCACAATTAATTACTATTTCTACAAATGCTACGAATGGTTATTCACTTACTGCAACCTCATCAGGACAGTTACGAAATTTTGCAAATGGATTTGCTTTCTCTAGCAATACAACTCCAACTGCATTTCCAAGTGGAACTCATTACTTTGGTATGAATGCATGCGGTCTTGATGTAAATACAAGCACATGGGGTCTTGCAAACTGCAGCACTCATATCACTGGATCAACAAATGCATGTAATTATGGATGGCCTACACAAACATCCGCTGTCACTTTAGCCTCTGATAGTACCGGTCCAGTAGGAAATGTTATAGCAACTGGAAATGGTCTCACAACAGTTAGATATGCTGCAGCAACAGATGTAACAGTACCAGCAGGAGAATATCAAACAGCTGTCACGTATGTTGCTACAGCGACTTTTTAAGAAATTATGAATAAACAACTGCCCAACAAAATTCAATCACTCTCAAAGCTCCTTGTAGCCCTTGGCGTCGTCACAATGGTGACATCGGGAGTCGTTATATCACTCTCACATCCATCACCAGTCGTCGCACAGGAACCACTCAGAACAATTACTATTTCCCCACCAACGATTGAAGAGCCGGTTAAGCCAGGTGGACGAGCTGAAGGAGTGATGAGAATAATTAACGAGGGAGATACTCCTCTTACCTTCAATGTCACCATGCAGGACTTTATTGTTGAAGATACTGAAGGAAAACCGACACTTTTACAAGAAGACACACTCAGCAATAAGTACTCTGCTGCAAGCTGGATAGCCGTTGATCCTGGTCGATTTACTGTTCAGCCAAAGAGTCGTTACGAGCTTCGATATTACATTCAAGTCCCAGCAAATGCACGTCCTGGAGGGCATTACGCTGCAGCAGTCTTCCGACCGGATTCATCACTCAATGTCGATGGAACAGGAACAGCAGTCCAAACACAAGTTGGAACTCTTCTTTCTGTAAATGTCGCAGGTCCGATTACAGAAAAAGCAGAAGTAAGTCTTTTTGATACAAAGAGGTTCATGGAATATGGACCTGTTGATATGAAGACACAAATTAAAAACATGAGTGATCTTCATGTTCGTCCTCGAGGATTTATTACAGTCAAGAACATGTTTGGAAGAACATCTTACACTGTTCCGCTTGATGAGAGGAATATCTTTCCTGAGGCAGCACGAGACTATGTCACTACTTTTGGAAAGAAATTAATGTTTGGCAGGTATGAAGCAACTCTTACAGCAACATATGGACTTGCTAACAATCTCCCTCTGACATCAACTGTTGCCTTCTGGATCATCCCATGGAAGATTATTGTCGTTATTCTTCTTATCATCATTGCAGCAATTCTTGGTGGAATGTACATGA
>CAYRJZ010000004.1:108491-108759 GCA_964424775.1 uncultured Gammaproteobacteria bacterium
AACAAAAAGAAAAAAGGACAGAAGTCTTCAGAACAAACACCAGTAACTGAGACACCTACAACTCAAGAATAATTTTCCCCTTTACTCAACTTGTGATTGAGACACTTTTATATATTTCTTTTTTTCCATGGTAGAAAAGAATTGATAGTCTTTTATATAGAAATATGAAAAAGATTTAGTTTAAGAACAGACCGTATCAAGAGATTGAGTTTTTCTTGATATATCAACCAAAATAATTCCTTAAAAGCCGTTATCACTTAGAATTACC
>CAYRJZ010000004.1:108769-144990 GCA_964424775.1 uncultured Gammaproteobacteria bacterium
AAACAGCTTCCGCTTCATTTACCATATTATCTCATCCTAATATCCAACGAACCATGCATGATGCAGCTTTTTCTCACGAGGCTTCATGAGCGCATAAAGCTTGCTATCATAGATAAAGGTAAATCGTTCCGGCCAAAGACGAAGGATAAGATAGGTAATTATAGGAACAAGTGGAAAGATAAGCCAAAGAGGACCGAGTCCTAAGCCTGTCAGACGATCTACAAAGTCATTCCAGAGTTTTCTGATAAAGTTAATGAGCTGATCCCATAAAGAGAGTGCTGTGAGCTTTACAGTACGCGAGGGAGCCTCTGAAGGTTTGCCTTTGTATTCCGCAGTTGCGAATAGTTGATACTCACCTGCTGGAACAGCTTCTAAGGTATATTCATAGTATCCATTTGCATCTGCAATAACGGTAAAACTCTTCCCTTCTCCTAAATGGATAGTAACGGTTGCTCCAGGCATCGTATACCCAAATGCAACAGCATCACTCCCTGCCTCGATCTCTGCACGTTGAAGTCCAAGAGTGGGAGGAAGGAAGATGTCATTCTTCGTCACACTTCCTGTTGCAGGTGGAACAGTGATACATGCCTCTGACTCTCCAAGTCTTTTAAAGTCCACATGAAGTAAACAAAACCCATCAAACCCCTTCTTAATGAGAACATCCGTAATTGAAAAGCGACCATCTTTATCAGCAACAGCTGATCGATAGAAGACACCATCAATGGTCAAAATAATTGATGCAAAAGGTGAAGCAAATCCGGACAAGTTAAGTCTATAATCCCCAACCTGTGCCAAGACTTTTTGCGTTGAGCTTAGAGGTGCTTGTTTTGCTTCTCCCCATAACAAAGCAAAAAGCAAAACTCCAAAAAGCATTAAACATGATATGATAAACAACCTCGTTTTCACAGGACAGAAAGACACGTAATAAGTGCCTAAATATATTGTACACATTCATAAAAACATGTACAGATAGGTAAAAAAACAACTGAGAAATTAAAATGAAGCTAAAATTATCTAAAAAAATCGATTTAGACTGCTAAATCAATCTAATTATATATCTCAAAAACCTTATCATTTTGGACTCCATTTTGCCAAACCTAGCCTCAGATAGCCTCGAATTATCGTGACATGACATAGTTTTATATAGATTGTTAAAAAGGTAGTAATGTAAGAAAAAGGTAAGAAGCAGTCTTTCTATCCCAATTTTTGTTAAAAAGAACAAATGATATCTTTTGACTACGTCTAAATATATCAACACGAAAAAAGAGTGAATCTTGTATATTTTGATATATTATGATGCTTTATTTTTAGTACTCTTCTTTTGTTGAAAACACGAAATAAATGCTTATGAAATAATTTTCATAACAATATTAACTACTTTTCACGGTTTATTATTTTTCTTTTCTGGTTTTACAAACATATCAAAGAGCATCATATATTACCATTCGCAATAAACTCTAGGCTATTGACAGGCATGACACAACCTAGGTAACGTATTAATAGATGTATTTAATATTTATACGCGAGACCCGATAATTCGTATAATCCGTATAATCTTGAAGCTAAAGATACATTTCACACAAAAAGGAGGTGATCACTATGAAAACACACAAAGTTGGCGGAGACGCACTTTTCACACGAAGAAATATGAACACTATAACTCCCCACACGAGCCATATACTTTGGTTTCTGACTGCTCTGACTATCAGTTTTTTCATCAGTCAGAGTCTTTTACTCATACTGGGTTAATCCCACAAGCTCACAAAAAGCAGAAAAGTCCTTCAGGCAGGAATTATCTCAAAAAGAGCTATGGAACTTATCTCACAATTTAAAAATTATTTACAAAGTCAAAAAAATCAGGTGTCCCCTAACACACTGAAAAATTATCTTGCTGATATTCGTCAATTTGTAACCTGGGTAGAAAAGACACAAGGGTCCTTCAACGCATCATCGTTAAGTCCTGAAATTATCGAAGCCTATCTTGCCTCACGCAAAGAACAGTCCAACTCAAATCCTGAAATTTCAGATCGAAGTATTAAAAGACATACATCTTCCCTTCGCAAATTTGCCTCTTTCCTTTTCGCAACAAACCAGATCAAATTCAATCCATTCGAAGGAAATACCTCTGGAAAAAATAGTGTTGTCAAAGATCCATGGAGACTGCAAGACTTTCGAAATTATCTCTATGTCTTTAATGCGTCTCCTCTAACTATAAAAAACTATATCATCGATATTAAGCAGTTTCTTGAGTGGGTTGCTAAAAATGAGCCTACTGAAGGAAGAGAAAGTCTTTTTACTCACAAAGGAGCAATCTTTTCTCTCTTGAGTGATGAAGTTGCACAAGACTATAAATCATATCTCCTCACCAGCAATGAATTTACCAACCTCTCTATCAACCGCAAGCTCTCATCGCTCCGAAAATTCTTTGGGTGGGCTCGTCAAGAAGGACTTATTAAATCTGATGTGGAGCTTCACAATGTATCAAAATTCACAAAAGCACCTGTTATCCCCCTCATCCCAACTGAAAACGAAGCAAGTAAGACAAATTTTAAGTCTGCTCAAGAATTACCAGCTGTGCAAGAAGTTACATTGACAGCCGCTCCTTCTCAGAAAGCTCGTCAAAAAGCTTACTCTTCTTTCCCTCCCTTAAGACTTCTTCAAAAGATTCAGAAGGCTGCAGTTCTTGGACTTGATGCAACAATTATCGCAGGAATCGGACATATCCTCGATCATCTCCATTATCTTGCATGGATAGCTTCAGGTAAGCAAATATTTTCGAGTAGTGCTAAGGGTTTTACAGCCCAAGTTGGCGACCTCATCCCAACTTCTCAGATTCGACGAGTACTTCAGATATTAACTGAGGCGACTCCTCTTTCTTCATCATCTCATGCTCCTCAAGCTGTACCAGCTCTTCATCCGCAATCACCTTTACATATCAAACTAGCTCACCATGCGCGTCATACCCGACCAAACTGGTACAGAAGATATCATCAACTCCCTGTTGCTCACTATATTCACATCGGAATTTTCATTCTTTTTGTTACTGCACTTGGATTTGGAGTCTATCGAGGACTTTTTGAAGATGCGAGTAACAATAAAACCCTTGCTGCTCCTCCGACTGCCCCGCCAAGAGTGATGTCGTTTCAGGGAAGACTGACTGACAACAACAGCAACCCGATAACCTCAGCGAAAGACCTGAGGTTTGCCATTTATAATGACCAGTCTGCATCAGGTGCAGCGCTCCTCTGGCAGGAGACTCAACAGATTACTCCTGACACCGATGGAATCTTCTCTACTCTTCTTGGCTCAAGTACTTCGATCCCTTCAAGTGTCTTTACCGATAACAGCACACTGTATCTTGGTATCACTGTCCAATCAGATCCTGAGCTCGCTCCTCGCCAACAAATTGCAACTGTTGCCTTTGCTGCAAATGCAGAGACGCTTCAAGGCCTCTTCCCAATTACGGCCGTTGGAGCAGGTCAAACAAATGTTGTTCTTGCACTAGACTCAAGTGGCGATTTAACGATTGGAGGCTCAGCTTCTCCGACATTCGCTGCAACTGGTGGAGAGTTCACCATTTCCGGTAATGTTCTCTCACTCACGACAACTTCAGGATCAAATGCGAATATCAACCTCAATCCAAATGGCCTTGGCAAAATTGATGCACAAAAACCAATTATCAATACAACTTTAAACAATAATATACAATCTGCTGCAGGCGCCGTTGAGATTAATGATATGTTCGCAGTACTTGCAACATCATCTGGTCAATCAGCCTTCACTCTGAACCAAGACGGAGCAGGTCCACTTATCAGCGCAAGCGCTTCAGGAGTAGCACGATTTACTGTCAGTAATAGTGGTGATATCACAGCTGCTGGAGATATTGCTGTCAATGGTGGAGATATTACATCAACAGGAGATATCACTTTCAATCCTGCTGGAGGACAACTCTTCCTCGCAGACACAGACACACTCGCAATTGGAGGGCACGCAGGTGCAGCATATAACGCTATTTCAAATGCTGGAGGTGCTCCCACCAATCCTAATGTCACCGCTGATAACGATCTCTACGTTCAAGGTGATCTCGATATTGGAGGAACACTCTATCTAAATGGATCACAACTTACCCCAGGAGCTCTTGTCAACTACTGGCAGCGAAACAGCGGAGCTGTCTCCCCTGCAAATATCACTGATGATCTTCTCCTCGGAGCAACAGCTACATCTTCAGCAATTATTAAACTTCCTGGACTTACCAATCAAAACGCTTTCTTCAACTTAGGTACTGGCAATCTCGGAGTAGGTACTACTTCCCCTGTTGGCAAATTTAACGTAAATGGTGCAACAACAGGTAAAGCACTTGTTATTCTTAATGAAACAGGTGGACAGAATATCTTCACTGCTTCAGCAGCTGGTACTACAAGATTTGTTATCGAAAACGGTGGTAATGTAGGAATAAATGATAGCTCAGCGGATCAAGCATTATCTGTTGGAGGAAGTGGCCAATTTAGAACTACTGCTGATGTTGGATCGAGTGCTCGAGGTATTTTAGTTCAGCCAGGAGTATTTAATGCAGATCAGTATATTCGTGCATATAACAACTCTGGTTTTGGACTACAAATTGAAACCAGTAATACAGGTGGTACAGGTGGAGGAAATGCAGCAATAAAATTAGGCGCTGGAGGAACATCCTCTATTATTACTTTCTTAACTTCTGCTAACTCTGCTGCTATTGAAAGGATGAGGCTTGATACATCCGGTAATCTTGTTATTGGCACCACCTCTCCTATTGGACTTCTTAATGTGAGTGGTGCAGCAACAGGTAAAGCTTTGGCAATACTCAACGAGACTGGCGGACAAAATATCTTTACAGCTTCAGCGTCAGGGACGACACGATTTGTCATTCAGAACGATGGCAACATTGGTATTGGGACATCAGCTCCAGGCTACCTCTTCGATGTTCAGGGTGGATCAGGGATAGTTGGTAACTTCTCAGGAAGAGTTCGAGGAGCAAATGCTGTGAACAGTGATGAATTTGCAACACTTGGTCAAATCGCAGGAGGAGCAGGACAATATTGGCAGAGAGCTGCTGGGACCCTTTCCCCTACCAACATCACTGATGACGTTCTTATTGGAGGCACAGCAAATGCAACTGCATCTGCTCTTATCAGACTTCCTGGTCTGACCAATCAGAATGCCTTCTTCAACTTAGGCACTGGAAACGTTGGTATTGGAAGCACAGCTCCCACCAACTTATTTGTTGCAGAACAAACAGCAAGTACAACAAGACGCAGTGGATACTTCAATATGACTGGAGGTACAACTGGTACTGAATATGTCGTTGCTCAATTTAATGTAAATGGAACAGGAGCGCAATCACCTGCTCTCGCTCTCTCTTCAAATGGAACTACTGGTCTAAAATTCACTCATACTGGTTCTTTCACAAGAGCGTTTATTGATAACAATTATTCAAGTGCTACTACTCTTGCGCTTGGACTACGGGGAACAGAACTTCTCACAATAAAAAATGATGGGAATGTTGGAATCGGCTCGACTTCTCCACTCGGACTTCTTAACGTGAGTGGTGCTTCAACCGGTAAAGCACTTACCATCCTTAACGAAACTGGAGGACAAAATATCTTTACTGCTTCTGCGTCAGGCACAACTAGATTCGTTATTCAAAATAATGGAAATGTAGGGATTGGAACAGCCACTCCTGGGCAAGCACTATTTGTGAATGGAAATATTGGGATTACCGGTGGTGCTACAAATAACTTTATCGGTGTCAGTACCTTTAACGGATACAATCCAAATGACAATGGCGGGCGTGCAGGAGTTACAGCTGCCGGAAGCTTCTACGTTAACTTAGATTCAAATAATGACGGAACTACTTCCATCTTCCAGGTAGCAAAAGACTCAGCCAACCTCTCAGGCGGAACGCAACTCTTCACCGTAAATGAGAACGGAAATGTTGGTATTGGAACAACAACCAATCATGGTTTTGTACAAGTAAATGGCGGGACTCAAGGTGGAAATGCAGCACTCGTTGTCAATCAGACAGGCGCATCTACCAATGATATCTTCACTGCTTCTGCTTCAGGAACAACCAGATTTGTTATCGCTAATAACGGAAGTATCTCTCAGACATCTACCGCGACAACCGGTAATGCATACGCTTTAACAGCTAATAGTCTTACCTCAGGTAACGCTCTCAATCTCTCATCCACTTCAACTAGCCTCACAACTGGTGGCCTTCTCAACTTAGACTGGTCACCAGGAAGCGCAACGACAGGGACAGGTGATCTTTTCTCCTTAAATATAGGTGCAAATGGCTCACTCGCGAATCTCTTTAATATTAAGGATAACGGAAGTTCTATCTTCTCTGTTTCTGAAACACAACTTACTTCATCACTTCCAGTGAACTTCACCAGTCCTGGAGATGTTTCAATTGCCTATGATCTTATGTTCACCAACCCTACTTCTTCATATATCAAGTCATCTGCTCCACTCTACATTCAGGCTGGAGAAACCTACAATTCTTCAGACCTCGTCCTTGGCACATACAACACCGGAAATGTGATCGTTGACTCACAGGCATTTGTTACCAACCAAGCTGCTACTATTTCAGGACAGTTAGTTGTTGGAACAAATACCGCTCCAGCAAATATTGGCAATTTCTACCTCACGAACTCCTCAACATTTGGGAAAGCTCTCGCAATCCTCAACCAGACAGAATCATCTGATATCTTCACTGCTTCAACTTCAGGAACAACACGATTTGTTATAAACGCAAATGGTAACGTCGGAATTGGCCAAGCATCACCTATTGCCCCACTAGATGTTACTGGTGATATCTATCTCACATCAGGTCTTTCTACATACCGAACAGCTGTCTCAGATGGGACTGTTGAGGCTACTAAATTCTGTACGGGTGATGGCGAGACCAACTGTGTCACTGACTTCTCTGCTATCTCTGGCGGAGCAAGTATCTGGACTGATGCTGGAACTTATGCATACCTTACTAATGGTGAGGTAATTGGTAATTCAGCGTCAGCTGGCTCTAACAAATTAGCTGGACTCTACCTCGCAGATTCAGCTCCAGCAGTCTTTGGTACTGATAATGATGTTACTTTCTCCTTCTCCGGCACAACTCTTGCTGTCACTCAGGGTAATAATGATATTAATTTTGACAGTAACACCCTCTTTATTGATGGAAGTGCAAATAATGTTGGAATTGGAACAACTACCCCTAATGCAGAACTAACAATTATGGGAGATGAAGCAGAGACATCTACAACATATGAAGAGTTACTTGAATTTAGTGTCTCAGGAGGTGAAATTGGTCATATATATCGAGATTATAATGGTTCCAATAATTACTTAGGTATTGAATCTCATAATGTCGGAAACTCAGTAAAAACACCTCTTGTCTTCCAAGAATTTGGAGGGAATGTCGGAATCGGAACAACTATTCCTGGCCAAGAACTTGATGTTGACGGAGATATTTTAGTTGCAGGCGGAGGAACAATCGATACGAGAGCATCAGGAACCCTCACTATCGGTGGAACAAATCAAACAGGTCTTACACTCGGAAGAACAGGGGCAACAACTACCCTCAATGGAGGATCTTCATCTATAATTGATTTTGGTAATTTTGATGTTGCAGCTACAGGCAACATTACTACTGCTGGTGATCTTGCAGTCAACGGGGACGACATCACTAGTGACGGTACACTCACTCTTGATGCAGCTACTGATATTCAGCTTGATGCAGCAGGATCTGATGTTATCTTTAGAGAAAACGGAACAACCTTCCTAACTTTCACAGATAATACTACTGACGCTATTCTTACACCTGCTGGTGGTGATCTTAGCATTACTGGCACTCTCGATGTTTCAGGCTATGGTGCAATTGGAGACAGTGCAGCGGTTGGCACAAGCGCACTAACAATAGTCTCGTCCTCAAACACAAATAACGCATATGGCCTCAATGTTTCAAAAACATCATCAGTCAATGACGTAGCACATTACGCGGGTGCATTCTCACTTACTGACACTGACACAACTGGCTCATCAACTGGAGTTAAGTATGGAATTCATGCCAGCTACTCTAAAACAGGATCTGGAGCAACGACAGGATATGAACACGGAGCTATATTTGCATCTTCTCAAGTATCATCAGGCTCCATGAGCAACTTAATTAATATTGAATCTAGGCTTCAAGTTCCAACAGGAGGAACAGTTACTGATGCAACTGATTTTTATATCTCACCTGATTTCAGCGATGACTTAGGTACAGTAACAAACAAGAGAGGAATCCGTATTACTGACTGGGCTCATACAGCAGGTGCTGTAAGTAATCAATTTGGTATAGTAGTTGATGCGTTAACTTCTGGAACGACACAAGATATTGGTGTTCAAATTGGGACGGCTGATACCTACTCACTCTATCTTACAGGAACAGGCGGTACAGCAAATACTGGAATTAACTTTGGAGTTGATACAAATCTCTATAGAAGCGCTGCAAATACTCTCAGAACAGATGATGATCTTGTCATTGCAGGAGGAGATCTCACAGGAGCAAATAGTGCAGCAATTGATATTGGCGAAGCAACTTCTGGAGATATTGAGATAACAGGGGATCTCCTCCCTGCTTCAGATGCAACTTATGACATTGGCAGTACAACAAAATCTTGGAATAACGGTTACTTCACTGGAAATCTCTGCTTTGATGACAGTGACTGTGTATCATCTTGGGCAGGGGCAGGAATAAATTATTGGTCACGAACAACGGGTGTTCTATCCCCCATCAATCTTAACGATGTTATTGCTGCTACCACTTCTGCTACAACTGGTCTTACTATTACCCAGACAGGTGCATTTGATGTCGTTCGCTTTGAAGATCAGGCATCTGATACGACTCCATTTGTTATTAATGCAAGTGGAAACTTGGGTATTGGAACAACAAACGCATCCAACAAGCTCTCCATTTCTGATGGAACATACAATATGCTTTTTGATGGCAATGAGATATATCACACTGATGACAATACTTTTTATCTCAAAAGTGGTGATGGATTTAGACTTCAGACAGATCAAGCAGGATCAGGTTTTGATGCATTAAGCATCTTAGCGAATGGAAACGTCGGTATTGGAACAACAAATCCAGGTCAGGAACTGGATGTTAATGGAGATATTCTCGTTGGAGCAAATAGTATCATCGACACACGAGCATCAGGCACCCTCACTATCGGTGGAACTACAGCTACAACTCTTACTCTTGGTAGGTCTGGTCAGACAACTGTCTTTGGCTCAACAGCCTGGACAGCAACTCCAACTATCTCTGGTCTTATCACTGCTACAAGTGGATTAACTGCTAATGGAGCTCTCACTGCTAACAACACCTTCACTCTGGGTGACAATGGTGATACGGGATCTATCAACACTTCAGACTGGGACATCAGTACCACTGGAGTTCTTACTGGCATCTCTGGCATTACAACTGATGGCGGTTACACACAGAGTGGAAGTAGCACCAACTACTTCTCTGGCAATGTTGGGATCGGAACATCTACACCTGGCAACCTTTTGGATATTGGCAGTTTTGCATCAAGCAGTACAGTCTCAGCAAGTCTGAACGCAAATAGCTCTATTAACACTCAATTTAAATTCAGAGAACAGGATGATACATTTGGTGCATCCATCCTCTATGAAGCAACTGACAACCAGCTTCAACTTCGAACGTACAATGGTGAGGCACAAGGATCAGCCGCATTTACGCTTTCACGCTCATCCGGGAATATCGCAATCGGCACCACAAATACTGGCAACTTCAAACTTAAAGTTGCAGGAAATGTCGGACCAAGTGTCGATGATACCTATGACCTAGGCTCCAGTTCATTCAGGTGGAGAGATCTCTATCTTGGACCTGCATCACTTCACATTGGAACCGATGGAAATGAAGGAATTATCGGGTATGATATTACAAATAATTACATACAATTAGATAGTGATGGCAATGGCACTCCTGAGACTGTCTTCACCGATGCAGGTAACATCGGGGTCGGAACGACCAATCCTTCTACGTTCAAGCTCGAGGTAGCTGGAGATATCGGACCAACCGCAACTAATTCATACAGTCTTGGATCTTCCGGAAAACAATTTAGTAATGTCTATGCACAGAATTTCTATCTTGATGGCAGTCCACTTACACCTGGTGCTCTTATTAACTACTGGCAGCGAAATGCAGGTGTTGTTACACCTACAAATATAACAGACGATATATTACTAGGTAGTACTGCTACAGCATCTGCATTAGTTAAAATTGGCGGAACAACAAACGCTACTACATTTTTCAACACTGGAGGAAATCTGGGTATCGGAACAACAAATCCACTGGGTGGAAATGTTGATATTTATTCCTCAACCGGCACAATCTTAAATGTTCGGGACAGTTCTGGAAGAAATGCTCAGCTTACAGTAAATAACAACTGGAATGGAGGAGACAATGCTGTTGGTATATCAGGAGAGAGTGGCTACTCACTAAGAATCAGAACAGGTCTAGGATCAGACGGAACTGCATTATCACTCTTATCAAGAGGAACAATTCGATTCCTCGCTCAAACAGGAACTAACAATCCTGCAGAAAGAATGAGGATTGACGAAAATGGCAACGTCGGCATCGGCTCAACATCTCCACTCGGCAAGCTTAATGTAAATGGTGCAGCAACTGGCAAGGCTCTTGCGATCCTCAATGAAACAGGAGGACAGAATATCCTCGCTGCATCAGCTTCAGGAACAACAAGATTTGTTATCCAGAATAACGGTAATGTCGGAATTGGTACATCAACTCCAGGCCAGGAACTGGATGTAAATGGAGATATCTTAGTTGGAGCAAACAGTATCATTGATACAAGAGCTGCTGGCACTCTCACTATCGGTGGAACAACAGCTACGACATTAACACTTGGCAGGTCTGGTCAGACAACTGTCTTTGGCAGTACAGCATGGACTGCAACTCCAACTATCTCCGGTCTTATCACTGCAACTTCAGGCTTAACAGCTAATGGAGCTCTTACTGCCAACAGTACCTTCACTCTTGGAGACAACGGTGACACTGGAAGTATCAACACCTCAGACTGGGACATCAGTACCACTGGTGCATTGACAGGAATTTCAGGCATTACAACTGACGGTGGATACACTCAAAGTGGCGTAAGTGCAAATACCTTCACTGGTACAACTACTTTCTCAGGAGCTATTGACTCCAACGGAGATCTCTCAGTTGCAGATACCAACATCGCTTTTGATGGTGCTTCCACAACATTCACGACAACTGGTGCATTCACGCTCACTCCTGGCGGAGCAGTACTTCTTGGTGATGGTGGTGATACTATGCAGATCAACTCTTCAGACTGGGATATCTCAACGACTGGTGCGCTCACAGGTATCTCAGGAATTACAACAGACGGTGGGTACACACAGAGTGGAAGTAGTACCAATTACTTCTCAGGAAATGTCGGTATCGGAACAAGTAATAATTTAGCAAAATTAACTATCTCAGGTGGAGACACATCAGCAGCATTTACCAATCCAACTATTGCGCTTGGATACTCAACAACGGGTCAATACGCAAACTTCATACACACGAGACATCAAGCAGGTGCAACAGCTAATAACGCAATTGATTTCTACACAAGTGATGGAACAGCAGCAGGGGTCTTCCCGACAAACGCAATCCACGGTATGTCCATTAATGGAGGAAATGTAGGAGTTGGATCAACCAATCCAGGATATAAATTCGATGTTCAGGGTGGATCAGGGATAGTCGGTAACTTCTCAGGAAGAGTTCGAGGAGCAAATGCTGTGAACAGTGACGAGTTCGCTACTCTTGCACAGTTAACTGGTGGAACTGGGCAATACTGGCAGAGAGCATCTGGAACTCTCTCCCCTACAAATATCACTGATGATGTTCTCATTGGTGGTACAGCTAACGCTACTGCGAGTGCGCTCATCAGGCTCCCAGGCCAGACCAATCAAGACGCATTCTTTAACTTAGGAACTGGAAATGTAGCTGTTGGAACAACTGCCCCACTCACAAAATTAGATGTACGAGGATCAGCAATGTTTGGCGGATTTGGTACAGCTACGGCACCTCTTAATACATCTACAAATGCTTCAAGTGTTGAAGTAAATATTGCATCAAATTCACTCATTACTCTTGGAGATCAAGGAACTGGTGTAGCAGACCCTGCTATTACTCTCTATCGAACATCTTCAGGTTTGAGAACAGGTACAGCTGCAAGACTTGTACTTGATAGCAGTAATTTTGATTTCAGAATCCAACAAGGGACTAATGCAACAGCATATGGTGCGGAAACTTACACCGATAGACTAACTATTGATTCATCAGGGGGTGTAGATATTACTGGTACTTTTGACACGATCGCTGCATCTGCTATGAACATAGGAACAGCTACTCAGACAGCGCTTACACTCGGACGAAGTGGCGCTTCTACAACAATTAATGGATCTGGACTCACGGTAGGTCCTACAGCATGGACTGCAACTCCAACTATCTCCGGTCTTATCACTGCAACAAGTGGATTAACTGCTAATGGAGCTCTCACTGCTAACAACACCTTCACTCTGGGTGACAATGGTGATACGGGATCTATCAACACTTCAGACTGGGACATCAGTACCACTGGAGTTCTTACTGGCATCTCTGGCATTACAACTGATGGCGGTTACACTCAAAGTGGTGCTACTCAGAACACCTTTACAGGAAATATCGATGCCTCCTCAGGAATTGACATCACTGGTGCTAATTTAACTGTTGGTGGTGCTAATTTCTCAGTTGCTGTTGCCAATGGCAACATCACAACTGCTGGTGACTTAGCTGTTAATGGCGATGATATCACAAGTGATGGTAATCTTACTTTCTCAGCTACAGGGTATGTGAGAATTGGTGATAGTGGAACTCCAACATTAGGAAGCGGTGATGATGATCTTTATGTATTAGGAGACATCGAGTTTGATGGCAACCTTTATATGGGTGCCTCACCTCTCAGCCTTGAAGAGACACGCACTATGCCAACTGTAGTTGATGATTATGTAGAAATTGGAAATGTTAGTATCTTAAATGGCGCACACAATATCCGACTATCTGTTACTGTATCAAGTAGTGGTTTTTCAGTTGCAAAGACCTATCTCGTTCCAATCAATTACAATCAAAATGCAAACACTTATCAAACCCTCCTTCCTATTAGCGACACAGGGGCTTACAGTAGTAATAACTTTGCTGTTGATGTAGCTGTAAATAACGGTGTTGCTACCTTCAGAATTCGACGAACACAAGGAACAACTGCTGCCACTGCCAATGTCAGAATTGAGTCAACTGGATTAACATCTGACGCATTCACCGCATCAAGTACAACTGGATCAACAACTGCACCAACTGGTACTTTTGGCTCAACTGCAATCGCTGGTGTAGCAGGAAATGTCGGTATCGGAACAAGTGCACCTGCATATAAGTTAGATGTGTCAGGCGGATCTGGAATCGTTGGCCAATTCTCAGGAAGAGTCATTGGAGGAAGTGCCCTTAATTCAAATGAATTTGTCACCCTTTCACAACTCACAGGTGGAACCGGTCAATACTGGCAGAGAGCCTCCGGCACCCTCTCCCCTACTAACATTACAGATGACATTCTCATCGGTGGCACTGCTAATGCGACTGCATCAGCACTCATTAGACTTCCAGGCCAGACCAACCAACATGCATTCTTTAACTTGGGTACTGGAAACGTGGGTATTGGCTCAACTTCCCCAACAGCAAAGCTTGATGTCAATGGAGGCATCATGACAAGTACAACAGGATTATGTATTTCAAGTTGTGGTGTTCAATTCTCGCGATCAAGTAATGATCTGTTAGTCACAGTCACTAATGCAGCAAGTATTAGACTTTCAACAACAAATATTGAAAGGGTTCGGATTGATGCATCTGGAAACGTGGGTATTGGCTCAACTTCCCCAATCGGACTTCTCAATGTATCAGGTGCAGCAACTGGTAAAGCTCTCACTATTCTTAATGAGACTGGTGATCAAAATATCTTCACTGCTTCAGATTCAGGTACAACGAGATTTGTAATCCAAGGCAATGGTAATGTCGGAATTGGTACATCAACTCCAGGCCAGGAACTGGATGTTAACGGAGATATTTTAGTTGCAGGTGGTGGAACGATTGACACAAGAGCTTCAGGTACATTAACTATTGGTGGAACGACTGCTACTACACTCACTCTTGGACGATCAGGTCAGACGACAGTCTTTGGCTCAACAGCTTGGACTGCTACTCCTACCATCTCTGGACTCATAACTGCAACATCTGGCTTAACTGCAAATGGAGCTCTCACTGCTAATAGCACCTTCACTCTTGGCGACAACGGAGACACAGGCTCCGTAAACACATCTGACTGGGATATCTCTACGACAGGTGCACTCACAGGAATCTCAGGAATTACAACTGACGGTGCGTATACACAAAGTGGTACAGGCATCAATTACTTCTCTGGAAATGTCGGAATTGGGACAACGGCGCCTAATAGAAATCTTGCAGTATACAGTGCTTCTGATGTTCCTCATTTTCAATTGGCATCAGCAACGTCAGGAACAACTACAACAGATGGGTTCCAAATTAGAACTATTAGCAACGAAGCATATATTACAAACTTCGAAAATACCAAAATGTACTTTGGCAACAATGGTAGCAGTCAACAGGTCACTATAGATGCTAGTGGCAACGTCGGTATCGGTTCTACAGCGCCTGGTTATCAGCTTGATGTTGTCTCTGGAGATGCTATTGCTGCTCGCTTTGATGGAAGAGTGATTGGTTCAGACGCTGTGAACTCTAACGAATTTGCCACACTTGGTCAAATTGCTGGAGGAGCTGGACAGTACTGGCAGAGAGCTGCTGGAACTCTCTCTCCTACCAACATTACTGATGATATTCTCATTGGTGGCGCAGCTAACGCTACTGCAAGTGCGCTCATCAGATTTGCTGGAACTGCAGATCAGGATTCATTTATAAATACAGGGGGCAATGTCGGTATCGGAACAACAACTACTGATGCTGTTCTTCACGTAAAAGGTCGGGCATTAACAAATATCTTCAAGCTTACTAACTCAGCAAATAATACAGCTTTCCAGATTGATAACTCTACGCTTAACGCTCAGTTCTTCAACGGAGACGCTACCAATCCTGGAATCTCAAGTATCGCTGATACTGATACCGGATTCTTCTGGGAAGGTGGCAATGGCAGACTGGCTATCACCATGAATGCAACTGAACGATTTAGCTTCTCAGCTGCTGGTAACTTGGGTATTGGTGAGTCGTCTCCTGGTTCAAGACTTGCTGTTTCCGGCGGAGCAACAATTGGCTCAAGTTATGACACAACAGCAGCTCCAACGAACGGCCTCCTTGTTGAAGGAAATGTCGGTATCGGAACATCCTCCCCAGTTGGACTTCTTAATGTAAATGGAGCTATCACAGGAAAAGCACTTGCAGTATTTAATGAGACAGGCAATCAGGATATCTTTACAGCTTCAGCTTCTGGAACAACAAGATTTGTTATTTCCAATGGTGGAAATGTTGGAATTGGTACAGCTACTCCACGAGGAACACTTGATCTCACAAGTACTGCTACTGGCTCCAATCCTTCAGTCATCCTTGGTGGAAATGCTGCTGGTGATACAGACTTCTGGATCGCACGAGTTAATGACGGAGGAAATGATGATGACGACACGCTCCAAATCGGAGATGGTGTTACACCTGGGACCAATCCATTCATCACTCTTGCGACGAATGGAAATGTCGGTATCGGAACAACAACTACATCTACAGGTAAATTTAGTGTTGTTGGCGGAGATGTCAGTCTTGGCACGGGTGTACAAGTTGATTTTAATGATGAGGTTGGAGATAAATTATACTTCTGGAGTACGTCTTATGGTATGGGTATTTCATCAGGTGAAGCTAACTGGTGGTCTGGTGGAACATTCAGTTTCAGAACAAGTAGTAGAACTGGAACTGAAGTTGCCAATCTTTCAGCAGTAGGAAATCTTCAAATTGATGGGGACCTCACCATTTCTGGAGGAAATGTGACTTCTGCAACTACTTTTGATAGTACCCTTACCTCAACAGGAACATTAACAGCGAATGGTATCCTTGATGCAAATGGCCAGCTCACTCTTGGAGACAACGGCGACACAGGTGCAATTGATACCTCAGACTGGGATATCTCAACCACTGGTGCGTTAACTGGTATATCTGGCATTACCACTGATGGTGGATACACGCAGAGTGGTGTAAGTGCAAATACATTTACTGGTACGACTACTTTCTCAGGCGCGATTGACTCAAATGGAGATCTCTCAGTTGCTGATACTGATATCGCTTTCGATGGAGCTTCAACTACCTTCACTATTACCGGAGACTTAACTCTTAATCCTGGAGGAGGAGATGTTTTCCTCGCTGATACTGACACACTCTCTATTGGTGGATTTGCAGGTGCAGCATACAATGCGATTTCAAATGCTGGTGGTGCACCTACCAATCCTAATGTCACAGCTGACAACGACCTTTACGTTCAAGGAGACTTAGACATTGGAGGTACTCTCTATGTCGGTGGTAGTGAAATAGCAAATTATTGGTCACGAACAACTGGTGTTCTTTCTCCATCTGGACTAAATGATGTAATCGCAGCTACGACCTCTGCAACAACAGGCCTCACTATTACACAAACAGGGGCATTTGATGTTGCTCGATTTGAAGATCAAGCTTCAGACACAACCCCAATAATTATTAACTCAAATGGCAATCTTGGAATTGGGACAACAACTGCTGGCCAAGAGCTTGATGTCAATGGAGATATCTTAGTTGGAGCTAATAGTATCATTGACACACGGGCTGCTGGCACATTAACTATCGGTGGCACAACTGCAACCACTCTCACTCTTGGTAGATCTGGTCAGACAACTGTCTTTGGCTCAACTGCATGGACAGCTACTCCTACCATCTCTGGTCTTATTACGGCTACAAGTGGTTTAACTGCAAATGGAGCTCTCACTGCTAACAACACCTTCACGCTTGGTGACAATGGAGACACAGGTTCTGTGAACACATCTGACTGGGACATCTCCACCACTGGTGCATTAACTGGAATTTCAGGCATTACAACGGATGGTGCATATACTCAATCAGGTACAGGCATTAACTCATTTACAGGAAATATCGGAGTAGGTACAACAGCACCTCGTGGAATGATTGCAGCACATAGAGCATCATCAGGAGGAGCACCATCACTTAGTGCAGATACAAATAATGTTGCTCTTTTTGGAACTGCAACAACGCCTGAGCTAGCAATTGGAGGCTATAGTGCAACGCCATTTGCAATGTGGATGCAGGTAAAAAGAACATCAAATGATGGAACATCATGGCCACTTGCTATCCAACCGCTTGGAGGAAATGTTGGAATTGGAACATCCGCACCTGGAGCTATACTTGATGTTGTTGGTACACTTTCACAATCAAGTGGTCAAGTAACTTTAGGAGGAAATGTAGATGCAACATCAGGACTTGATATTACCGGCGCGAACTTAACTGTAGGTGGATCTAACTTCTCTGTAGCCGCAGCAAATGGAAATATTACCACAGCTGGAGATTTGGCAGTCAATGGTGATGATATTACATCAGATGGAGATCTCACCATTAACGCTGGAGGAGGAGATGTTTTCCTCGCTGATACTGACACACTCTCAATTGGAGGATTTGCTGGCGCTGCTTACAGCGCTCTCTCCAATGCTGGAGGCTCACCTTCCAATCCAAATGTCACAGCTGACAACGACCTCTACGTTCAAGGAGACCTCGATATCGGAGGCACTCTCTATGTAAATGGATCACAAATCAATCCAGGGTCACTCGTTAATTACTGGCAGCAAAACTCAGGTTCCCTCGCTCCTGCAACTGCAACTGATAAAGTCGTCCTTGGCGGCAATACAACAACAAATAATCAATTTGAAGTTAATGGAAAAATTACTGGTAAAGCACTTGTCGCACTCACTGAGACTGGTGACCAAAACATCCTCGTAGCTTCATCATCTGCTTCAACGACAGTCTTTACACTCAGTAGAACTGGTAGTCTTCAGTTAGCTGGTGGACAGACTATTGATTCAGTAACTTCACCTGTCGGCACTGCAGGAACACTCGGAATCGGTACTGCCAACCAAACAGCACTTACTCTTGGTCGAGCAGGTGCTGCAACAACAATTAATGGAAGTGCAACATCAGCAATTGATTTTGGTAATTTTGACTTAGCTACAACAGGTAATATCACTGTTGCATCTGGTGTTGGAATTGATACAAATGCTGCTGGAACACTTGCTATTGGAAATGTAACTGCAACAACAATTAACATGGGTTCAACGAACTTAGCTCGAGCAATAAATATCGGAACAGGTACAGCAATTGACACAATTAATATCGGTACTGGAGGAACAGGAGTAGATGTGATCAGAATTGGCGCATCAGTTGCAGACCTTGCTTTGACTGATGCAAACTGGTCTATAACTACTGCAGGTCTTATTACAACTGCTGATGATATTGCAGTAAATGGCGGAGACATCACATCAACTGCAGGAACATTCAACTTCCTCGATAACACTACTACAAAGACTATTGATATCGGTGGAGTCACCTCAAGTGCGACTGACACAATCAATATCGCAACGAATGCAACTGCCAATGACACCATTGCTATTGGTAACTCTCATGTCTCTACCCTCCTCACACTTACAGGCGGAGATGACTGGAGCATTTCTAATACTGGTATTTTCACTCTCTCTGCTTCAGCTGCACAGACAACAGGTATCGTTATCACAGACACTGATTACACCAATGCTCTCTCAGTTGGAGACAACAATATTATTGGTACGACAGCCAACATCGATCTCACGAACTTTGATGTTGTCGGATCAACTGGGAACATTACTACTGCTGGGGACTTAGCAGTCAATGGTGATGATATCACCTCAGATGGAACACTCACCATTGATGCCGTAACTGATATTCAATTAGACGCTGCAGGATCAGATATTATCCTCAGAGAAAATGGCGTCACATTCCTTACGATCACTGATAATACAACTGATGCAACTATTGTTCCTGCTGGTGGAGACTTAGCTCTCACCGGTAACCTTGACATCTCAGGCACGCTCACTGCTGGAACAGCTGATGCATTTGTCGTTGCAGCAAACGGAAGTATCACCACAGCTGGAGACTTAGCTCTCAATGGTGATGATATTACCACTGATGGTGACCTCACCATCAACCCAGCTGGTGGACAACTCTTCCTAGCAGACACGGATACACTCGCAATTGGAGGCCATGCAGGTGCTGCTTACAGTGCTATCTCAAATGCTGGTGGCTCTCCTTCCAATCCTAATGTTACAGCTGACAACGATCTCTACGTCCAGGGTGATCTCGATATCGGCGGAACACTCTACATCGGGGGTAATCTTGTTACAAACTACTGGAGTAAGAACTTTGGTGTTCTCTCCCCTGCCACAACAAATGACGTTATCGCTGCAACATCAGCTGCAACAACTGTCTTCACTGCAACACAAACAGGTGCATTTGATGTCGTAAGGTTTGAAGATCAGGCAACAGATACCACGCCATTTGTTATCGATACCAACGGAAATGTTGGAATCGGAACAACGACAACATCTGCAGCAAAAGTGACTGTCAGTGGAAGTATTCATGCAAATTCATTCTTTGATCTTGATAGTACAACATACTTCCTTGATCCAGCTGCAGTGGGTCAGTCACTTGTCACAGCTGGCAATATCGGCATCGGAACAACTGCTGATGTTTCACGAGCAACTATCAATGGTGCAGTAACTGCTGGTGACTTAACACTTGGCTATAATGACGCGAGTGCAACTATTTCAACTGTTGATACAAATGAAGCTCTTACCATTGATCCAAATGGTACAGGAGCTATTAACTTCCACAGTACAGCAAGTAATATTGACTCTAATGGTCTTCTCACACTCGCAAGTGATTTGAGACTTAATGGAAATGACATTCTGGACTCAGCTGGGACAACACGAATTTCACTTGGGGCAACGACAACGCTCACAAATACAACACTCACCCTTTCAGGAACAACAACTGTAACTGCGTCATCACTGACAACACTCACCACAGCAGCTGCTCTTGCAATGAACGGAACGACTACTTTAACTCTTGGAGATAATGCAACGATTAATGGCTCTGACACTGCAAATGGTAACTTAACACTTCAGGGTACAAGTAATGCGACGAGAACAACTTCCTATCTCCTTCTCCAGCCAAATGGTGGAAATGTCGGTATCGGAACAACAGCTCCTACCCAACTCTTCCATCTGTATGGAGACAATACCTCAATGATTGCACGTCTTCAGTCAACAGGAGCCGGAGCAAGCTCACTTACCCAAGGCGCACCTGGTCTTGAACTCCTTGCAAACGGAATGAATACGACATCAATGTATACACCAGGTATTAAATTCGGTTCAACTGATCCTGAATTTACAACTACCAATCCTAAATTCCTTGCAGGAATTTTCGGTAGAGCAACAGAGTCATACACTGCAGACACACTTGGAGGTATGGCTATTGACTTCTTCACATTCGGTAATGGTGCAGGTGCATCAGCAGTCCCAACACACGCAATGACAATTGATCATAACGGCCGCGTTGGAATTGGCACAACAAGTCCTGATTATGCTCTCCATGTTGTTGGAGGTGGACATTTCACAACCGGTACAAGATTTGATAGTGACCTTGAATTTACAGACTCTGGAGCAACAACAGTCCAGCAGCAAAATGGAGGATCATGGCGTATCAATGTTGATCCATCAACCGGAGCTGGTACTCAGGCATTCAGAGTTTGGCCCGATGGCGTTGTCCAGGTCGGAGACGATAGTACAGATTTAAGTACCAATATTGATGCTGGTGATTTTTATCTCAGTGATGGCGCACTTTGTGTTGACAATGGTGGGGACAACTGTGATGACGCAGCACGAACAGATGGTCAGATATATGCTGAGTCAACATCTATTACTGCTATCGACCTTGCTGAGAATTACCCATCTAAAGATTCAAGTATGGAAGCAGGAGATATAGTTGTAATAGACCAAAGTAATACAGAGTACGTCAAAAAATCTGAAGGACAATATCAGCCATCACTTGTTGGAGTTATCTCAACCAAACCAGGTATTTTACTTGGAGGTTTTGGAGATGAGATGGATAGATTTGGAAATGATAAAAAATATCCAATTGCTCTTGCTGGACGTATTCCAACAAAAGTTTCAACGATCAATGGTCCAATTAAAAGAGGAGATTATCTAACATCCTCTCCTATCCCAGGAGTAGCAATGAAAGCAACACGAGCTGGTCAAATTGTTGCGAAAGCCCTTGAGGACTACACAAATGCTGATCCAAATGCAGTTGGAAAGATTGTCACATTTGTTAATGTCACTTATTCAGATCCAGAAATTCAAATAGCACAATCAGGTAACTTAAATATCACTGGCGATACAAGTGACTTTAAGGCATGGGTAGATGGACAAGAAGTGAAAGGGAAAGCAGCATATATGGACGCAGCAATCGCAAGTGTTCAGGCTGGATTTATCTCTGTTCGAAAAATCATTGTAACCGGACCAGCAGAATTCCTTGGTGGCATCCAGGCTACTATCATTAACGCAGGCTCTATTAGTGTCAACACACTGACCATTGCAGGTCAATCACTTCAAGATTATATTCTCTCAGTTGTTGAGAATGCAGGACTCACAAATGGCACGACTTCCCCAGTTGCGAATACCACGACTGATGTTATCTCTCCTCTCTCTGGCACAGACGTTGAAATCAAAGGAGATCTGAAGATCACAAAGACTGCCTCAACCAGTGGAGATCTCTCAGTTGATGGCAATGCAACTATCGCTGGAACACTTAGAGCTCAGAAGATAGTAGCTGATGAGATTGAAGGACTTGAAGCACGAATTGCTAGTATCGCTGCAGAGAAATTAACTGCAACTCAGGCAGCTATTACCAATATCACGAATATTACCAATGTCTATAATTCTTCAAGTAGTGCAGCTGCAAGTCAGAGTGCTCAGGCATCTGGCAGTGCAACACTTTCAGACATTGTTCCATCACTCACTTCAGATGCGATAGAGACAAATTACTTAGATGCTGCTTCCCTCTCAGCTGGACTTGCATTTATTCCAAATCTCAATTCAGACTTTGCAACATTCAATCAAGGTCTTATGGCATTTGGTCCATCAAGTCTCAATGACGTTTCAGTAGCTGGACAACTGGCAATAAATGGATCAATGATCCTTGCTGAGAATAGTATCAATGTGCTCGGTGCAGACCTTGAGATCCAGCCACTTCGACAGGGAAATATTGCCTTCATGGGTGGCCTTATCTCAATTGACACTGAAGGCAACTTCTCAGTTGGAGGTAACGCAACATTTGCAAAGAACGTAACAGTCAATGGAAAATTAACTGCAAAGATCATCAGTCCAGTACCAGCAGAAGACTTAGTTATTGAACTTCCTGGCTTTGATGATCAGAGTACACTCGCAGTTGACCGACCAGGAATCGTTGTGAAGAATGCATCTGGCAGTGGGGTTCTCAAGATCACAGATCTTGGAGATGTTATCGCAAGTGGAGCTGGTAAATTCGGACAATTAGCATCAGACAGTCTCAAGATCGTACGAGGTGCTCAGGCTGATACGTCACTTACTGAGACGGTTGCATCCTCCTCTGCTGGAACAGCAACTATTAAAGCCGGCCAGCTTGAGCGAACAATTTATAGTAAATTCGTTACGGCTGATTCACTTATCTACATCACCGCAACAAGTGATACGACAGGAGCTACTCCATTCGTTGCACGTCAAACTGCAGAAGATATAGAACTTGGAACTGACGGATCATTCACTATCCGAATTCCATCTATCAAAGCAACTGATGTCAAAGTGAACTGGTGGATTATAAATTAATCAGCCATACAGCTGATTAATTGGGATATATGAAAAATGAAATAAGAGCTATGAAAGACATAAGTATTAAATCATTTACTGACCTCATCGTTTGGCAACAAGGTCACAAATTAGTACTTGATATATATAAAGCTACAAAGAGTTTTCCCAAAGAAGAAACTTACTCACTCACTGATCAAATGAGGCGGGCAGCTACCTCTATTACCAGCAATATCGCAGAAGGCTTTGGAAGAAATACATATAAAGATAGACTACATTTTTATTATCAAGCTCAAGGTTCATTAACAGAACTAAAAAACCAGCTCTTTATAGCAAAGGATGTTGGATATCTATCTGAGACGAACTTTCATTCTCTTATGGATGAAGCAAATGCAACTCATCAACTTCTTCAAGGTTTTATTCAAAAAACAAAGTCTTTTGTCTCATAAATCCATCATATCTCATATCTCATATCTCATATCTCATATCTCATATCTCATATCTCAATAGTATCATTCCATAAAGAATGCTATCAGAATATTAAGTAATAGTATTTATCGTCTCATTAGAGACTCCTTGCTCCTCTCTAAAAAATCATTAATAATGGTATATACCTTGATTAATATACTCTGCCATGAAATATAACTTTCAGAAAAAACGACTAGCGATTCCAACTCCGAAAAAACGCAAAAGCCGAAATGCCCTCAGACTTCTCAAATTCTTTACGCCACTTTATTGGTTTCGCAAACTTCCCCCAAGGAAAAGACTTTTTGCTAACGCTATCACCGTGGGACTCCTTCTCTTTCTTATTCCCCTCATTGCTTCACAGATTTTTACACCGGATTCAACATCTGCTGCTTGGTTTAACGACCAATGGCAGTATCGTCAAACAGTAAATGTGTCTAACGCTTCAACAGCACTCAACTATTCACAAATTCCTCTCACACTCAATACTTCAACACTTATCACTGCCGGCAAGATGAGATCAGATTGTCGAGACATTCGAGTGACATCATCAACAGGAAAATTACTCAAGCATTGGGTCCATGAATGTAACACGACAACGACCAAAATATACGCCTTTGCTTTAAATGTTCCTTCAGGAGGCTCTAATTTCTATATCTACTACGGCAATCCACAATCCACTACCAACACAGAAGTAATTACCGGCACGACTCAGTTTCCGGGAATTTCCTGTAAGACAATTTATGATCACAACGATGGAACAACGAATAAATCCTACGTCATTGATCCTAATGCAGGTTCACCGAGTGATGCATTTACAGCTTACTGTGACATGACCACAGACAGTGGAGGATGGACAATTGTTCACTCAATGAATGGAACTATCAATCAACAGCCTTTAACATCAAATACTGAAGTTTCAGGCAATCCTTTCTCTAATGCTTCCTCCAATATCTCAACCCTTAAAAAACAAAATATAAGTCTTATCTCATCAGAATCGCTCTTTAAAAGGAGTACGGGAGTATGGCTCAAAGCAAATATCCCAATTTTTGATGGCAATCTCACAACAGCTTCACAACACCCTCACTACACCAACGTTACACTTACCGCAAATGATGGAACACAAGTAACAACTGCCGTTATGGGCTATAGCAATTACCTCAATTCAGGAGGAGGAGATTTTGGCATAACAACTTCTGTCGGATTTGATCATCATAATTCAACAACTTATTACCATTTACGCTCTGGGTGTGGAAGCCATTACCTCTATCGCTATGGCTCCACATATAACGTCAATACAACACTTGGAAGCTGGACACAGACACACTCCTGTGTTAACAACGGGACTCAGATGGGTGCATGGTACTCAGCGATGAGAGGGACAATAACGCCAGTTATTGCAAATATCACCATTGGTGATGCGACAAATGAAGAACAATCCCCCGGCCCTGTTGCTTACTGGAGTATGGATGAAGGTGCCGGAACAACAGTCTTTGACAAAACAACTCGAGGGAATAACGGAACGATAAGTGGCGCAACGTGGAAACCAGCAAGCGAATGTAAAGTCGGAAAGTGTCTTTATTTCGACGGAACAAATGACTCTGTTAATTTCGGCAATATCTCCCTTCGTGCATCCGTTTCAGGAAGCCTTACTATTTCTTTTTGGATGAAGCCTACAAATATCGCAAAAGGAAGACAAAATCCCCTGGGAAAGGCTTATCCTGCAGAGTTTCAATTTACCCAAGAAACCAATTCCTCTCTTTCCTACTATCATGGAAACGGATCTCAATACACGTCATTTAGTAGTCCCACATCAATTGTCCAAAATACTTGGCAACAAATTGTACTTACCCGTGACACTCCTACACGAACTTTGAAATATTATATAAATGGAAAGTTGGTCAAAACCCAAACATACACATCTACCTACGATCCTGTCACAAGTACAAGTGCGTTTCAGATTGGAAATGGCTATGCAGGATATTTTCAAGGATACGTAGACGAAGTAATTATTTTCCCAACAGCAAAATCAGCTGATGAAATTAAATCAATTTATTCCGCAGGAGATTCAGGAATCGCTGCGATAAAAGGAGTTTCGACAAGTGTTGGATCAAATAACAAAACCTCGTTAAATCAAGGCCTCGTCGCTTACTGGAAAATGGATGAATCCGCAGCGGATTCTTGTACGGGTGGAGTGAATGATTCCTGTGATTCTTCTGGAAACGGACTTGATGTTCCGTGGTCAGGAGATCTTACTGCAAGTAGCTCGGGACGATTTGGAAACGGAACATTTTTAGATGGGAGTGGTGACTATATGAGTTTGGGAAACGCTGTGTCCTCTACTTCAAAAACATATGCGCTCTGGGTCAAACCATCAGATACCCAAGGTACCAATCGCGAAGGACTCATTGGAGAAAATTCGGGATCACGAATTGATTATGGGAATGGTGCTGGCTCAAGTAGTTTTCATGCCCTTGTTCTCCTCACATCAGGATCACCAGCGTATAAAGAATTGACAGCAACCGGTAATGGGGTATCCCAATGGACTCATATTGTTCTTACCATTGACGATGTAAATAAAGTTGCGCGTTTTTACGCCAATGGTGAACTGAAAAACACAGCGACATGGACAAGTACTCAAAGCGTCAGCGATCAATCTGCAGATTATATTGGATATGTAAATAATCTCGCAGAATTCCATGGAATTCTTGATGAGGCTCGAATTTACAAAAGAGCGCTATCGCAAGATGAAGTCAGACAACTTTACTCTTACGCACCAGATCCAGTCCTCTATTATGATTTTGAGGAAAAATCAGGAAGTAGTGTCAATGACAGATCAGGATCCGGACTAACTGGCACATGGAATGGCACTGGAACAAAATGGTCACAAGGTCAGTACGGAGGTGGAGGAAATTTTGACGGAAGCAGCAATTACATCTCAAGTACTGGAGTCGATACCAGCAGTGGGAGTTTCACCCTAGGTGCCTGGATCTTCCCTACCAGTAACAACGCCACCTGGAGACATATTTTTGGAGCTGAACACACTGGTTATGCTTTTGGAATAGATGGATCAAACAATCTTCGGCTAACGCGAGTATCACGATCTGATGCAACAACATCAAATTACTCACCTCCTCTGAATAAATGGACTTATGTCTCAGTTACCTATGATGCTTTAACAACTCGAGTCACTTACTATGCTGATGGCAAACAAGTTGCCTCATCGACCTACGCAGGCACTACTCCTGATGCAGGAGCAAAAACACGTTATATCGGAAGGTCTACCAACTATTCGAGTTATTTTTATGGCAGAATTGATGAATCTAAAATTTATAATTATGTCAGGTCACAAAACCAAATTATCGAAGACATGAACGCAGGTCATCCAATTGGCGGCTCTCCTATTGGATCTCAACTCGTTTATTTAAAAATGAATGAACTAGCTGGTTCAACTGCATACAACTCAGGGAATTCTCCTTCACTTACCGGTTCAATCAATGGACCTGTCTGGACGAAAAATGGAAAAAGTGGAGGAGCACTTGATTTTGATGGCACTGATGATTATGTACAGATAACGGACAATGTTGCACTCGACTTAACAAGCGAATGGACAATTGGTGGATGGTTCAGACCAGATGAAACAACTTTGACTGGGAGTGACAGACAGGTTCTTATCTCGAAATGGCAGACAAGTGCGGGAACGCTTATTAATTACTATCTCTATATCAATACCGCAGGAAAAGCTGTTGGGACTGTCGGAAATGGCTCTGCGAGTCAGAGTGTTACTTCAACAACAACTCTCTCACCTAGTAATTGGTACCACATCATGGCAACATTTAACGGAACGACAGGAAGTTTGAAAATATATATTAATGGAAAAAATGAAGCAACAACAGCAACAGGTTATTCCGCCTCATATGCAAATACCGGAAATGTCCGACTTGGTCAGTATGATTTTGCATGGGCTGGATATCGGGATGAATATAATGGACTGATGGATGATGTAAAAATTTATGGCGCTGCGCTCACAGATGACCAGATAAAAATTGATTACACTCAAAATGCTTCACTTGTCATGGGGGCACGAGGAACTGAGTCCGACGGAATTACTCCAAGTAACTCCTCAGACAGACAGTACTGCCCTCCAGGTGACACAACTTCTACCTGTGGACCTGTAGCAGAGTGGAAATTTGAGGAGAAGTCAGGAACAACAACAAATGACAGTAGCGGAAATGGCCTCACAGGAACTCTAACGAATTCACCTCAGTGGATCTCAGGGAAAGTTGGCAGTGGCTTAAGATTTAATGGTTCATCGAACTATGTTAGTGTAACTGATAACGCCACTTTACAAGGGACTTCAAATATATCTGTTTCTCTTTGGGTTAATCCACGTGTTCTTAATGGACAATTAGTAAATTACCCTATCTCAAAAGGAATAGGTGGTGGGTCTAATCAGGGATGGGCTTTTGGAATTGACGGGACATTTAATTCTGGTTGTGCTAATGCTGTAGGCAAAGTGTATCTATTTACTAATAATACATTTGTTTGCAGTACAAACACTTTGCCGTTAAATACGTGGTCACACATTACTTTTACTAATGATGGTACAACAACATACATTTATATTAATGGCAAACTTGAAGGGTCGGGCGCACAGACAATACAAGCAAATACGAGCACAGACCTCAATATTGGCCGAAGAAGCAATGCAACATTTTATTTTGACGGCGCAATTGATCATGTGCAGTTTTTTAACTACACACTCTCTTCTTCACAAGTGGCATGGAATTATAATCGGGGTAAACCCATTGCACATTACAAAATGGATGAGTGCCAGGGAACAACACTGAACGATGCATCAGGGAACGGACTAGCTGGTACGATAACAATTGGCGGAACAGGAAGTCAAACAACTGCTGGAACATGCCAAACTGCTTCAACAGCCTGGGGAAATGGCGCAACAGGAAAATTCAATAGTGCATTTAATTTTGATGGAACGGATGATTACTACCAGATATCCCAACCTAACATTCCTACAAGCCCTAACAATTTTACTATTGCAGGTTATATCAAACCCGGATCTCAAGACGGATTTATCATAACACCTAACTCTAACGGGATTGATCAATATGTGTGGTATGACGTTGATTTACAGCGACTAGCTGTAAATGTCGCAGCATCTGCAGATACAAATATCGCCACTTATTATTCACGAAGTAACTCTGTACCTACGTCAACTTGGACACATTTTGCAGTTTCAATTAACAATAGAACAGTCAAAATTTATATCAATGGAAAATTGGATTCTACAAATACTCATGGATTTGACATAGGAGGCTGGACAAGTACCTGGTATATTGGACAACGAGGAAATAGTACATTTTGGTTTGCAGGAAGTCTTGATGATCTTCAAATTTTTAATTATGAATTGACAGCAAATCAAGTGAGAAATATTCTCAATCAAGGGGGAGCAATTCGATTTGGACCAAGCAGTGGTACTCCACAATAGGTTGAACCCAATATTCTAAGAGTGTATAGTAGAGGAGCTATGCCTGCAAAATTTATCGTTCGTGATTTTGTAAAGGGTGGATATTATCATATATATAATAGTAGTCATGAAGGAGCACTTCTTTTTAAAAATGATGAAGACTACTCCACTTTTCTTTATTACCTCTCTATTTACCTTTCTCCTATTGAGCGCTTGTTAAAAAAATACCCAGATCTTCCTGTCCGCTACTACCATAAAAATCTCTCAAAAGAAATAACACTGTTTAACTATGTTCTTCTTCCGGATCATTTCCATTTAGTAGTAAGACAAGAGACAGACGGAGCAATATCTCGTTTTATGAAACAACTTGCTAATGCCTATATGCAGTACATAACAACGACATATCATCCAAAAGGTTCACTCTTTGCAACTCGTTACAAAGCTGCACGAATTGTAGATCATAAATTGCTCCCACTTCTCTCACGGCATATTCATATTGAAGCATCTCATCTAACAAACAGCACACTCGAGTATCAGTGGTCAAGCTATCAAGAATATACTGAACTTTCGACTCGCAATCTGTGTCATACACAACAGATTCTTTCTGAATTCCCATCTGTGTATGCTTATAAAAAATTCCATCAAGACACGAAAGGCTACATAAAGTCATTAGAACGTCTTTCTTCCATACTGATAGAACCACTTCCTGAAATAGAAAAGAAGAAGAAATTACTGATCAAAGGTTGAACCCTTATTTCTCTTACAATAGTTTTTGTTCAATTCAGCCATAAATTAAGGGTCTGACCCTTAATTCTCCACCATTGACTTCCCTTTTTCTCTTCTGTTAGTCTAAATACATACCTAATTTGTTGGCAGGAGCAAATTAGATTTTGTCTATCATATAATAGTATGTCTAACACACGAAAAGAACTCTTGTCTTATCTAGAAAACGTATCCCTCTTTTTATTAGGTGCATCTTTTTTTGCATTCCCTCTTCTCTATGCAACTCTGACAACTGATGCTTTCAGTCTTCCCAAACAACTTCTTCTCGCTGCAGTCACTGGGATATCTATTCTTGTACTAGGTATCAGAATGATTGTTGAAGGCAAAGTAAGACTTCGAACAACTCCATTTGATCTTCCTGTCTTTCTTTTCTTTGTAGCAGTTCTCCTCTCTGCTATCTTTTCTGTTAATAGATTTGATGCATTAATAAATGCCGTTCCACTTCTTTTTGCAGTTCTTCTCTATTATGTGATTACCAATGCTGTAAGAGGTGAAAAAGGAATTATCTTTATTGTTGCTTCTCTAGTGCTCGGAACAACATTTGCCAATCTTTTATCAGTTCTTTCATTCTTCAAGATTTATGTCTTACCTTTCGCATACGCAAAAACACAGACGTTCACAACTTTTGGTTCACTTTTTGATCAGGCTATCTTTACAGCACTCGTTCTTCCTATCGCAGGCTATCTTGCATGGCCAGTTCTCAGACCAATTTTAAGCAATAAAAAGTCACGCGATGTTTTTGGATCTCAAGCAAAAGCATCTGGAATTAATTTGTTCTTCACAGTTACTTTTGCTCTCCTTGTGATCGGTCTTGGTGTTGGTGTCTTTATGCTTGCAACTCTGCAAAAGCCACTTATTCTTCCTTTCATGACTGGATTTCAGACAGCTTTCGCTGCAATCTCTCAAGATGCTGGACGAATTCTTCAAGGATTTCTTTTCGGCTCAGGATATGGTACGTATGTTAATGATTTCACACGATTCAAACAGGCTACTTATAATACCAATCCAAATCTCTGGTCTGTCACCTTCTTTAGATCAAGTAGTTTTGTTCTTGAACTCCTCGCAACAACAGGCGTACTTGGACTTGGTTCATACCTCTTCCTCGTTTTACGAATTATAAAAGAAAAATCATTCTTCTTGCCTTTGATCCTTGCAATTGTTGCAGCATTTATACTGCCTTTCTCATTCACTATCCAGGCACTCTTCTTCATTATTTTAGGAATCTTTGCAGCACTACGTGCACTCCACGCTCCTGCAAAATTCTCAGATCTTGAGTTCTACTTTGTCGCACTCAAACACGGACTTATTCTCGCACAACCTGAAGGAGAACGTGCTCCACATGATCGTGTCAACACACGATACGGACACATCCTTCCCTTTGCAGTGACATTTATAGTACTTCTCATGATCGGAGTCGTTGAGTTCTTTGTTGTCCAATATACTGTTGCAAATACAACTTTCCAAAGATCATATGATGCTATCGCAAAAAATGATGCTCGAACTGCTCTTATCACACAAGCAAGCGCTATTCAAAGATTCCCATATGAGGATCTTTACCACTTAGAATTCTCACAACTCAATCTCCGAGTTGCAAATGCTCTTGCTAATAGTACTCCTGAGAACGCTTCTCCAAGTGCTGAAGTTCAGCAAGGAATCGTTGAATCCATTCAGAGGTCTATTAATTCAGGCCGAACAGCAGTTACCATCTCCCCTCAGTCTGCACTCAACTGGAACAATCTCTCAAGTATCTATCGATCCCTCATAGGATTTGGACAAAATGCTGAACAGTTCGCAGTTCTCACCAATCAACAGGCTGTTGCACTTGATCCGAGTAACCCACAACAATATATTGCTCTCGGCGGCATTTACTATCAACTCGAACTCTGGGATGAGGCGATCAGACAGTTCCAGCTTGCTACCAATCTCAAACCTGATTATGCGAATGCATATTACAACTTAGGACATGCCCTCGAAAATAAAGGAGATCTTCAAAATGCTCTCCAGGCATATCAAGCAGTCTCACAACTCGTAGCTGATAATGCAGATAACTCAAAGTCAATCAAATCTGAGATTGAGGCACTTCAAAAGAAAATTGCCACTGGTCAGACTGGTCAGCAAGCAAATGCACAGAATCAAGATCAAGCAGATCAGGATAACCTAGATGTTAACCAACCAGCAAACCAACTCCCTGAGCGTGATGAGAAAGTAGAAGTTCCAGCTCCTCCAACAACTCGAATTACACCAACTCCAACGAGTGAGGCAACTGGCACTCCTCCGCCAACTCCAGCTGAGTAAAATAAAAGCCACTCCTCTTTCCCACTAAAAAACCAGACTTTCTGAATGATCATACTTATCTGGTTTTTTATTGAAAGACTCAGGTTTAGCCTTGTTGCTGCTGGAAACAGTCGCGACAAAGAACTTCTCGTCCTTCTCGTGGTTGGAACGGTACTGTTCCTGGTTTACCACATCGTGAACAAACGATGTCAAAAGACTGGCGAGGGCCACGATCTCTGTCATGACCGCCTCTCATCTCTGCCTTTTTCTTTGCTCGGCACTGTGGACATCGAGTTGGTTGATTGGTAAAACCACGCTGTTTGTAGAACTCTTGCTCACCCACTGTAAAAGTAAATGGAGCTCCGCAATCTTTACATGTTAATTGTTGATCTTGCACTTAGGAATTCACCTCCTTTTCTTCCTGGACTTCCTAAGTGACTGAGGATAAACCTGAGGCTTAGAATACCTGGGACCTACTAGCAATAAACTAGCTTGCTTGCATTATAACATATTTCATCAAATAACAAGCCATTACCTATTTTTACTCATTCCTCTTTTATTATGTGGACTCGACCGGACTTGGACCGGCGACCTCTTCTATGCCATAGAAGCGCTCTACCAAACTGAGCTACAAGCCCAAAAGTCACTCCTATTCAGCAGTTATTTGTTTATAAATAACAGAAGATAGTTCTCTCACTGTCTGAGTCAACTCAGACAGATCATCGCCTCGTGTCATAATACAAAGAAGAAATGGTCTATTTTCTGCATAAACTATCCCGCACTCATGGAGCTGCTTTGCTCCTTTATACTCTCTTTCCCCAAATTTACTTGCAACTTTTACCTCTGCAGGTATTCCGGCACGCATCCCGTCTTTAAAATCAATCCCTGTTAGAAGTTTAAGCGCTTTTTCAGAATACTCGGGACTTAAATAAGATGCGTTATAAAGAATTCTGAAAAAGGAAGCATACTCTCTAACCGTCATGAAATCATCAAGACCTTTTTGTCCTGGAACGGTTACACCTAAATCTTTATAGACATCATCTTGAAGAGCAATAGACATTGACGAGGACAACTTTACCATTGCATTATTATCAGAGGAAACAATCATGGCATTAATGAGTTCTTCATTCGTATACTCTTGTCCAATTTTCACAAAATGAGGAGACTGAAGAGATTCCCAACTATTATAATCTTGATCTACATCAAGTTTAATTTTTTTCTTTAGAATATCTGGATTTGATTCCGCTTCTTTATAATAAGCTATCATTATGGGTATCTTTAAAAGACTCGCAGGAGAAAACTCGACATCATCATTTATACCAAGATAAGGTCCGTTATTTAAATCTCTTAGATAGATTGAAACTTCATCTGCCAACCCACGACTCTTAATATTATTTATAATATCTTCAATTTGTGTCTTAATTGGAGTAAATGATGTCTGTGCGGTAAGTCCCACTTCACATTCAAGAAGTGGATTAATGTAGCTATACCCTCCCTGTCTTATTTGTTGAGCTTTGGAGACTTGGACAGGCTTATTTTGATAAATGAGAACTGTTCCTAAAATTCCAACACACAAGCCAATAAATAAGAAGAGGAGAATGTGAAATGATCTCATGTATGTTTGATTATTCGTTATCCTGAGTCAAATATCAAGTTACTGCAGGAATGAAAGTGGATTTACAAGGACTCCGCCACGACGGATCTCAAAATGAAGATGTGGACCTGTTGTTCTCCCGGTCATACCTACCCATCCAACAACTGTCTTTCCGGCAACGACAGTATCCCCAGGGCCGACATTAACTGAAGACATATGAGCATAGAGCGACTGGAATCCATCAGCACTTTCGACTCGAACATTTGTTCCGTACCCTCCGTCCCACGACCCAACGTTAATACTACTGACGCGTCCGTTATGCGCAGCTACAATTGGCGTTCCGACATTTGAGGTAATATCAAGTGCCATATGGTACCACGAAGCAAACTGTGAGATTCCTCCACGAAGTGGCCATGTAAATCCACTCGCAGTAATCGTAACAGGACCCGTTGCGACAAATGTTTGACGTGGACGGACATATGTTGGCTGTTCAGATGGCTTAATTCCATCTGGCACAACGACCATCTGTCCTTCAACTAAAGCGAATGTTTCTGGATTGGCAAATTCGTTGAATGGGAAATCTACAATTTTCTGAGCTTCAGTATCATATTTCTTTGCGATGGTGTAGACAGTGTCTCCCTTACTTACCTTATGGAGCATTCCTGTCACGGGAAGGATTTTAACTGAGTCTCCAACAGCAATGGTGTCTGATGAGAGGTCATTCTCCCACTTGATGGTCTCCTCTGAAATTTTGAACTTCTTTGCAATCGATGAAATAGTATCTCCTTTTTGAACGGTATAATTGATAACTTCACTTCGAGGCTTGTCTGAAATTTCAGTTTCAAAGACATTTTCTCCAACAGTTATTGATTCTTTATTTAGCTCTGAATTTTCAAAATCGAGATTGGCAGAGGCACTACTGGCAAATATTGGATATGTATCCGCAAGATACGGAGCGATGAGAACACCCATTCCAAGTACTCCCATGGTCGTTAAATGTAAAAACGGTCGATTATAGCGACCGCGTTTCATCATAAAAAATTTAACTAGCTTATTCTTATTCTTTTCAAAGTTGTGAGAAGCATGAACGACTTTACGTCTTAAATAATAAAGAAAGAAGAATTCTCCGAATTCTCCGATGTGGTTTCCAACTCTTTTTGTTGTGCTTCGAATTTTGAAGCGAAGTGATCTCATAGCAGGGCACCTTAGATTAGCAAAAATTGATGCATTGGTCAAACTGAGGTAATAAAAATAGGATGTTGTGGATGGTGACAATGGGTATACAGGAGAAGGAGAAGATAAATCTTTCCTTCACAGGCACACCCACTGCCACAGCAATCAGCAACCCCCGCAATCGGGGGATGTGGTGCTAGTGAGCGGGCGAACCCGCGCTAATTTTAGTCGTTTTCCGGGAAGGACTCCGACGGTGCGCCGGCCTGCGACGACTCGGCGTTGATTGACCCGGTGTCAACGGTGGCAGCCGGAGCGACCGTGTTGACGTGACGGACATAGTAGAATCCGCTTGTCTCGTCACGCACGAGCTCGACCGGGGTCATGTAGACCGTGACGAGCTCCTCGTGGACTTCGACCACCTCATAGCCATTCCTGACACAGACCACGAAGGTCTGAGAGGACTCCCCTGTTCTGTAGAGTCCATCAGGTTCAGGCTGAGCGAGATCGACGCTGGTCGCGGAATCTCCGCCGTTCCCATCCGTCTTCATGTAGCTCGGCGACGTGATCTGAGCGCCGTAGGGCAGCCCGAATCCACGCGACTCGCACATGTCGACCACTCCAACGCCTTGGACCGAGAATACGGTCCAGGTCGTATGCAGCGTGGGGATCACAATGTCGTCGATCTTGATGCGCAGCTCTCGCTGCGCGCTGAAGGGGTAGAAGTGGAACCGCTGGTTGTCGAAATACCAACGGTTCTGGCGACCGACAAGGTTGTTGACGTCGTCGTCAACCCCGGCAAAAACCGCAATCTGCGGCAGAGCGAGGATGACGAACATGCCGATGAAGGCACTGCGCCACGAGAAGAATCGCTTGATGCGTTGCATTGGGAAATTCTCCTTGTAACTAAGACGAACGTACGTACAAACGAACGAGTTAGGCGGACTAGAGGCCGGGACGACAGCCTTTCAAGCGCATCAGATTGATGGCCCTCGGGTTGACGTATTGCCTCATGTCCTCGTCGTCGATCGTGACGAGTTCGGCGCACATTGCGCCGACATCGGTGTGCTGGGACTCGGCCCAGGTGTTCATGTCCTCCTCGACAAAGCCCTCGGTCATCCGACCGATCCTGTCGAAGTTGTTGAGGTAGCCGTTCACGGCTGCCGACCGGGCCATAACCCAGTCGAGCTGCTTGACGATTCCCTCAGTCCTGACGTCCTCCCGCTCGTTGCGGAGCGGTTGGAGCATGGTGTCGATCTTGATCGCACCCGCGGCCAAAAGGCCGCTGAGCACGAGAGCGATGGCTCCCAACCCGATGAGGGCGATGAGCCATCCCGAGATCCCCGCGGTGTCCTTGACACCGGGGCCGTA
>CAYRJZ010000004.1:145000-149374 GCA_964424775.1 uncultured Gammaproteobacteria bacterium
TCCTGAAAACGAGACATGAATCTACTCCTTTTTTCTGCCCTCGGCATTCCTCGCACCATGCGAGTTCCACCAAGAACCAGAATTTACCCTTCAAAAATTAATTGAAGAGAAGATTGAGAGGGTCAATTCTGATTCCAGGTTATCCGGGGAGAATAATTAGCGAAGTTCAAAGTTATTTGAACTTATTTTCCTGTATACCTTGTTAATGTGCTTCTACCAAAGTGTACTGTAAAACAGTTCAAATAGGCAGAATATCCTTTCTAAAATAATGTAAAGAAAAGACGAGGAAAATTATAGCAAATATTATAGGACTTGTCAAGTGGAATTGAGGCTAAATGTGGTTTATGATTTCCCTAAATTCTCGAGGAAGTCGTCATTACTATCTACTTTTGAAAGCTGTTCGATAAATGTCGCTGTTCTCTCCTCTGGATTGAGCATATCCATCATGCGACGCATTGTCACAATCTTCTTGTAATTTGCCTCAGATAAGAGAAGTTCCTCCTGTCGAGTTCCGGATCGCTCAATATTAATTGACGGGAAAATGCGGCGTTCTGCAAGGCGCCTATCTAAATGAAGCTCCATGTTCCCTGTCCCTTTGAATTCTTCATAGACAAGATCATCAAGACGTGAGCCTGTTTCAGTAAGAGCTGTACCAATAATAGTCAGTGAACCGCCTTCTTTACAATTTCGTGCTGCTCCAAAAAATCTCTTTGCCGGATGAAGCGCTGCTGGATCAAATCCTCCTGAGAGAGTTCGGCCAGATGGAGCAACTGATAGATTGTACGCACGAGCAAGGCGGGTAATTGAGTCAAGAAGGATAACAACGTCTTTGCCCATTTCGACCATTCTTTTTGCCCGCTCAAGCGCAATTTCGGCAACTCGAGTCTGATGCTCTGGTGGCTCATCAAAGTTAGAAGCAACAACTTCTCCACGAACTGACATTGAAATATCTGTTACTTCCTCTGGTCGCTCGCCGATGAGTGCGGCCATAAGATGAACATCAGGAAAATTCTTGGTAATACCTGCTGCAATTTCTTTGAGAATTGTTGTCTTTCCCGCTTTTGGAGGAGAAACGATCATACCTCTTTGTCCAAACCCAATTGGCGCGACAAGATCAATAATACGAGTTGATAAAGGAGTCTTGCCTGATGCAAGAACTAATTGTTTTTCTGGATAAATAGGTGTGAGATCATCAAACCACACTCGACGCATGGACTCTTCTGCTACTTTTTCATTTACTTTTTCTACCTTGAGAAGACCATAGTACCGCTCATTATCTTTTGGAGGTCGAGCAATACCTTCTACTTTATCTCCTCCACGAAGCATGAAACGTCTAATTTGTGATTGGCTAATATAGACGTCTCTATTTGAAGGAACAAATTTAGGGCGTAAAAATCCATGACCTTCAGGCTGTACATCGAGATACCCGATCACTGCTTCTGTTGGAGTACTCATGACGTTTTGTGCGTAATGACCATAATTTCCCCTGCCATTCCCGTCCGTTTGATCTGAAGAAAAATCAGATGATTGGTCATGATGTCTCCTATAAGGCCGACGAGGTGTATGAGTCGGAGCTGGCATTTCAGATGCAGCATCGACTGTATTTGATACTTCAGCTGGTGCCACAACAGGATCCGCACTCTCTGGTGGAGCGCCGACAAAATCACTAGCTGATGCTATAGATGTAGATTGAGACTGTTTACGATAGGCCATACATGGAATATGAGTAGATCACAAAGCTAAATTTCACAAGTTTGGGAGCCACTATCTTACGGAGATTGAAGTAAGACATGTGTATTACAACATACCCTCTATCATTTGTCAAGAGACTAATCAGTTTCTCATCTCTATATACTTTGACATTTCCCAGGCTCTCTGGTATCCTTGCAGCCACAGAAAGAACGTCTTTATAGATAGTATGAAATTGCTTTTAGCCTTATTTATTTCCGTTTTTGCACAATTTTTCTTTGTCACTGCTTCTGAAGCTGCACAAACAACTGCATGTCGTCCAGTATTTGGTGGTGGCGAAACGTGTCGAACAAGTGACCAAATCGGCATTAACAAAAAAGTTCTCAATCCAGCTTCCCCTGTTACACCTAATCAAAAATTCACTCCCGATCAATTCATCGAAAATGTTGACCGAACCGGTCGTATGTATGGCCCCAACCAACCCGTTGCTTTTCGACTTGAAGTCACCAATTTAACAAACAAAACACTTGAGGATATTACCGTTACAGACTATATACCTGTCCAACATGTCACTTTTATGACTGGGGATGGAACATATGACAGACAAAAACAAATTTTTACCTCCAAAATTGAATCCCTGAAAGCAAATGAAACACAAGTTTTGACAGTTCAACTCATGTCAGCGCGCAATGAAGATCTTCAAAGGAATAACAACTCGTTATGTACACTTAACCGCGCTGATGCCCGAGTTGGCAATGAAATTAGTGAAGACAATGCAGTTGTCTGCGTGTCAGGAGGAGCAGTAAATACAGCTCAAACACAACAAAATGGACAAAATAATGTTACGTCAACTAATCCAACACAGACCCGTGGCGGAACGCCAGTCTTTCCACAAAATAGTACAAATACCAGACAGACTCCTGAGACAGGTCCTGAGCTTTTGGGACTCGCAGCACTTCTGCCACTTGGAGCAACTGGACTTTACCTTCGACGAAAATCCTTTTAACACCTCTTCCTCTAGATACTTACTATAAGATATGTTATAATTCACTACTTTCTTCTATCCTCTTTATTTTTGCATAAGGAGAGATGAAGGAAAGGATCTTTTATAAGGTATACAGGAGTAACTGTACGATACCGTGTATAAGGCTATAAATTTTGTAGCTTTGTAGCCGGTATTGTGCGAAGCACTGCTGGCTATGTAGCATGGTGCTACATATATGTCCGGGGAGGACAACATGATCCGGCGGGCCTTGCTCGTCTTCGTGTTCCTATTTCTCGCGTCCGCCTCAAGCGGCATCGTCTCGGCGCAGGACGCGCCAGAGTTCGACCCAATTACGGGAGTTCCGCGTGACTGGTCCATGCTGGACCAGCACGTGGAAACGTGCGAGTTCAGTAATGTCCGAATTGCCTTCATCGTGGATGGCACAGCCGTCACTGGCGATGCGGATGGACCGCGATACTCATCCGTTCGCTGCGAACGGGTCGAATATCAGACGCAGCAAGGAAACATCACCGTCATTGAGCAGATGGTCTCCGCGAAGTGCGGCATGACCAACCTCATCGTGACGGTGAGTCATGTCAACCTTGATCGTCCGTGGGGTGAAGCCTACGTGGCCTACCCCTGCTACGCCACACCAGACATGCTTCCCTATGGGGAGCCACTCATCCCCTTCTTCTCCTACGGAGAAGGATGCTATGACAACGGCGGATATGAATTCCGCGTCCTGTTGGACGCACGACCGCCGTTCGGAGATGAACGAATCACGCCGTACGTGACAAAACAGCCAGACAATTGTTGGCCCAACGCAGTCGGCTGATCACCACCCAGCGGGACGGCACACGGCCGTCCCAAAGGGATCTACTCCTGTGTACCAATTTCTCTTATCTTGACTTCACTTCCCTTCTTCGCTACACTCTTCTCTATGTTCGATTTTGTAATTTCTATCTCACCTCGTATGCACCGTCGCCCCCGTACTGCGTAATTGCGGACGGAGACGATAGTTGTAATTTCTTTTCTTCTATATTTTTTCAACTCTCCTCTTCATCCGTAATTGGATGAGCGTTCACTTATTTTCACAAGCGAAGATACAGTGGACAAAAAGCACCTTCATAAGGCATGGGATATCTAGCGCCGGTTTTAAGAAGATAACTGTCTTTTTAGAGTCGGTGCTAGGTGAGCACCGAAGAGAAGAAGAGAAAAGGAGAAAGTGATGACCGGCAAACCGTTCATGTATCCGGAATTCGGACCAAGCGAGGAGGAAGTTGAGGCTAAGTCACAAGCTGTTCTTTCCTTTGTCAACCGTCAGGAGGACGGTGATTTCCTCGCAAACGTGAGACAAATCACCGGCCCGAAGCCGAAAACCTTGAGTGAGGAGCAACTCACTCGCATCTTCACGATCATCCGTAACTTCTTCGGCAGCCATGGAGTTGAAGAGGCGCTCGCAAGCGCCTGACATCCAACAAGTGACTGGGGTGGCATTGGGCCACCCCATCACTAATCCCATGCCTCACTCTTGCATTTTCCCATTCTTATCCTATAATTCTCTCAGCCATTTATGGCTGCACGTTAAAAAGGCATAGTCGATTTTGAAGAGAAGACTAGGTATCGAGCGAAGAGAAAGGGAGAATCTCCCTCTTTCTACGCTCGGTGCCTGGCATGCACCTTGACTGATGCTTACACTT
>CAYRJZ010000005.1:0-17812 GCA_964424775.1 uncultured Gammaproteobacteria bacterium
CTCTCGACCTTCGCTGTGCAAAAGCGACGCTCTACCAACTAAGCTACCGGCCCATGGTAATTCTGACCTCGAGCTTTTGCTTACTCCTGGAAAAGCGACGCTCGTCCACCCCTGTCAAGCAGGCGGACTCGCCTTCAGCTCCGTCCCAACTAAGCTACCGGCCCGGAAATTAGTCTTTGGCCATCAGATTCTAGCTTGCACCACCAAAAACCAATAGCTAAATCGGCCAGTAACTAAAAAATATAAAAAGTGCGATTTGAGTAAATCGTGAAAAAGCGTCTTAAGAGGTCACAATGCTCGCTATGGAGTTAAAAAAATATATGTGAAATTCACTCATAAAAAACGGTTAATCCGATTTACGTGTAGCTATGGTACCACACCCTCTCTGAGGCTGTCAAGGGTGAATATGTAAGAAAGGTTACACCAACAAAAATCCTCCCAACTGGGTGCAGACGCCCTCCCGATTTGGGAAGGCGTCTGCGAGTGAAAGATCGTGAATGTCATGTGGGTCGAGCACAGAAGCAGTTGCCACAAATCGTGCAGAAGCCGACTCTGCATCTCCTGCAGAGACTCCTTCGTAGGATGCTGTGGCCACACTTGAGTTCAACTCTTCGCTGGTTTTCAGTTGCTCTGAGCTTTCGACGTGCGTGGTTGGAATGATTCTTCCGAGCCATTTCCTTCTCTCTTTCTAGCAGTCAGCGCAGGTTGTGTTCTTGGAAGAATGTTTGTGCTTGGGGCAGAACGCCCGCTTGCATGCCTCCCTATGATACGACGAACCTTCCCTTCGGAAGAGACCCTTCACTGGGCCTTTAAAAAAATGAGAAAATCGTTTTCTTAAAGCCCAAGTGAAGATTCAGATCTTTCACATGTATAAGTGCTCTCTTTCTTGCATTAAACTGCAATTAGCTTAAGGAAAGATAAAAGATAGCTGATTTTAGCAAAAAGATGAGGTAAGAGGCAAAATTAGTTGGCGACGAATTCAACATCAGTCCCATTTGTTGTGAGCCAGCGTTCAGCTTCAAGGGCTGCTGCTGCGCCAAATCCAGCAGCGGTAATTCCCTGTCGATACGCTCTATCATGAACATCGCCAGCAGTAAAGACTCCTGGAATATTGGTGTGATAATGTTCCTGGACCTTAATATAGCCTTCTTTATCTAGTTCAATTCCCTGGTAGAATTTCGTATTTGGGATATGACCGATTGCGACAAATATTCCGTCAACTGGCATCTCTTGTATCTCTCCTGTTTGATTGTTCTTAACGAGCGCAGACTCTACTTTCATCCCACCTTTTACTTCAACGACTTCTGAGTTGAGAAGAAAGGTGATTTTAGGATCATCTTTTGCACGTTGCTGCATAATTTCACTTGCACGGAAAGCATCTCGTCTATGAATGAGCGTGACACTCTGCGCAACCTTTGCCAGTACGAGTGCTTCTTCCATAGCGCTATCTCCACCCCCAACGACAAATACATTTTTATTTCTAAAAAACATCGCATCACAGGTTGCACAGCTTGAAACTCCTTTTCCTATTTTTTCTTCTTCTCCTGGAACACCGAGCCAGCGCGCATCTGCTCCTGAAGCAAGGATAACTGCCTTTGCGGTAAACTCTTCTTCTCCCGCTTTTAATCTAAAAGGTCTTTTTGTGAAATCACCCTCAGTAAAGTTGATGTTTTTAATGACTGCTCCGTGGTGTTCTGCTTGCTTACGCATATTTTCCATAAGCTCTGGCCCCATAATGCCTTCAGGAAAACCCGGAAAATTCTCAACGAGGGATGTCAACATAAGTTGTCCTCCCCATTTTTCTCCAGCAATAACAAGTGTTTTGAGTGCAGCGCGAGTTGTGTAGATAGCAGCAGTCAGCCCAGCAGGCCCTGACCCAACAATAATGACGTCAAAATGATTTTCCATGAATTTTTGTAGTATTAAGAGGAATTAGGAGGCAAGCACACTCTCCATTTTTTGCTTAATTGCCTCTTTACTTTGCGCTCCAACTATTGAATCAACTGGTTGACCATTTTTGAAAAGAAGAAGTGTTGGAATAGACATGATACCGAAAGTCTGCGCAGTCTGATTCTCATCAACATTCATCTTTCCTACCTTAAATTTCCCCTCATACTCTTTGGCTAATTCTTCAACAATAGGACCAACAATTTTACATGGAGTACACCAAGGAGCCCAGAAATCAACGAGAACTGGTTTGTCAGAGGAAACGACTTCTGCTTGAAAGTTTTGGTCGGTAAAAATGATATCTGCCATAGAACTTATTTATAGTAGCAACCACTACAGATAGTGTCAATACTAACAAATTAGATACTACTAGTACTCTACTTCAGCTTTGAATCAAGAAGCTCTTTGAAGCGGTCATATGCAATAACACCAGTATATTTCTCTCCATCTATATAGAATGTAGGTGTAGAATTAACACCTAAAGCGAGCCCGTCATTCTGATCTTTCTGAATGTAGGATGTTGCTGTATTAGCATCACGGTCAGTACGGAATTGTGCCATATCAAGCTGCAAACTCTCAGCGTAATCTTCAAATATTTCCTTCGCATTATTTGCTTCACTCCATTCGGCTTGGTTGGTATAAAGAAGATCTGCCATCTCAAAATATTTATTCTGCTTCCCTGCAGCTTCGGCAGCTTTCGCAGCATCCATAGCATAGCGATGGCCAGGAAGTGGAAAATGGCGATAGATAAATTGCACACGATCTTTATATTCTTCACTTACCTGCTTAACAATTGGATACGCCGCGCCACATGCTGGGCACTGGAAATCTGCAAATTCTACAACAGTTACTTTTGCTGAATCAGATCCAATTTTATGATCTTTTGTTCCTTGAAGAAGAGCGGTATCGGTAACGGCATCTGTAGACTCTGTACTCTGAGGATTGCTAAAAAGGAATGCTGCTCCTACGAGAAGAATGAGGGTGACAACAACAATACTAATTAGAATAAGATTTTCTCGTCTCATTTTTGTCTACTGTACCATATCATACCGATTGTAATCATTGCAAATGCTGCAAATGACAAAAATGGTATCGTAATAAATCCAAACCACTCAATAAATTTTGTGGTGCAAGACACCCCCAACAAACAAGGAGCAGCAGATTCGGGAAGAATTTTGTAGTAAAGCAAATTATGATAAAAAGCAATCACAGTCCCGATAATACTTAAAGGAAGAACATATCGATGAATTGCTTTCTCCTTATAATATATCCCTACTCCAAGAATAAATACGAGAGGGTACATAAATATTCTTTGATACCAACAAAGGACACAGGGTGGGAAATGGAGAACTTCACTAAAAAAGAGGCTTCCAGCTGTTGCTGAAATTGCAATAATAAATAAAAGATATAACATATTTACTTTTAAGAATTTTTGCATATGAGTTATTCTACCCTAAATCTTCGGATTTTTCTCTCAGGAATTTAAACCACTGTTCAACAAAAGCAAAGAATACTTTAAATGGCGTCTCAATGAGAAGGTCAAAAAAGAAGAGGAAGAAGTTGATTTGAGATATACTATGCGTTAACCTCTTTCCTACTCTGACAACTGGTAAGAAAAGGAAATCAATAAAGGGAGTCAGAAAATCTTGTTTTTCTCCGACTGCATACATACCCGCTGTCAAACTAATTCTATAGGCAAGGAACGAGACAATCGTTAAAAAGAAAACAAAAATTCCTTGACTAACGATATTAAAATGGAGTTGATTGAGAACATAAATGATACTTCCAAATGAGATAAGAAATGCTGCGAGCCAAAGCGTATTAAAAATAAAACTTGGTCGGTCTGCTTCCTTTTTAATCATAAGTGGATTTCCAAGAACTGGTCTTTCCTGATAGAGAAGATTTTTAATAAAACCGATAATCCTCTTTGTATTATCAGCTCCCGGTGTCCTGATGAAAAAGCTGACAACAATCATCAGAAGTGGCGGGATTGTCATATTAATGAGAAGTGAATTCCATAAAATCTCACCATAAACGAGCCTCTCATATGTTCCCTCGATTGCAAAAGCAAAAATAACTTTAGAAAGAAGGATGAAGATAACACTTCGTATTATGGCTGTACGTACTTTTGAAGAGATACTTTTATATCTTTTTGCACACGCGGCTTCTACTTCTTCAACTAACTTTGCTTCATCCTCAAGAAGACTCTTGAGTGAACCTTTATGATTTCGCAAAATATCTTCTAGGATAAAAAATGTTGCTGCTCTTCTTTTGACATAAGTGTAAATTCGATCTTTTCTCGGATAAGCGAGCTCTTTATTTATTTCTTTATACCCTTCCAAAAAGTTTTGAGTGATGTGACTATGCGAGTGTTCATTCAGTTCCCCAAAATATAAAAGAAATAAATGGTATCGGAGAAATGCCAGGTCATCTCGAGCAAACGCTCTTCTCACGGCCATATACACCTGTGCATTCTTTGTCTCTTCTGAGTCATCGATAATGGTGACGTCATCTTGCAGCACTTGATACATAAAATTGGCAATGAGTTGTTTTTCCTTATTAGGATGCAAAAAATGAGAACGAGAACTCGACATCAAGTGATACGTCCACTCATTAATGATGCCGACTGGTACTTTATGTTTGTCCAGGACATCCAATCTAAATTTAAGATACTGGTCAATGATCTTTTCTACCTCATGAATTGAACTTTCAGGAACGGAGTTATCATCAAGATATCGAGCCCAAATGAGCTCTCGAACAAGTGGTTCTGCAGTAGACTTAGCTGTTCCCCCTAGAAGCAAACGACGACGCAGTATTCTCTCAATTGTTGCTCGAAATATAACTTCCTCTTCCCTATATTCCATGGCATTTCTCACTTTTTCATAGGCGCTTGCAACTTTTGAAACAAAGGGATTGACTGATATTTTTTGCTCATGATTTGGTTTGGACTCACTTTCAAAATTATCTATTACCATCTCTGCAATCTGACTTAGTTTTTTTCTCTCAGGCATAACAGGCGCGAGAACAGGATTTGACTCTACGGGAAGCGGCACATGAGGTTCAGCTAATTGATCGTTGTTTTGATTCACGTAGTTATTATAACAGAGCTATAAATCAAAAAATATTATTTATGGGATACTTCTTTTTTACTCATTATTACAATAATATATTACATACACAGCATAAATAGTCCTATCATAGATGAGCAGTTTGACACATCTTGGAAAGTTGGGCTACAATAAATTTATGGCATCACGACAATCTGATCGAACTGCTGAGTCTTCAAAAGATTATGTGGAGTTAAAACTCCCAAAGCTACCTTTTAACTCAAAATTCACTCCACTTCTCGTTGCAGGAATTCTCATACTTATCTCCTTTGCGCTTGGTTATCAGACTGCAAAAGTATCATATCTTGAAAAACAAGTAAATTCAGGAGAATCAGTAGCACTTGGAGCTGTCCAGCCCACACCTACTCCTGGAAAACAAAACGTATCAAAAGGAACCCTTCCACTTCTTGGGAATAAAGACGCAAAAGTAATTCTAGTGGAATTCAGTGATTTTCAATGCCCGTTCTGCAAGGGACTCTTTGATGGAGCTTTTCAACAGATTAAAAAAGAATATGTTGATAGCGGGAAAGTTGCAATAGCTTTTCGACATTATCCTCTTCCTAATCATCCTTTAGCGCCTCTTGCAGCTGAAGCATCAGAATGTGCAAATGACCAGGATCGATTCTGGGATTATCATGATCTTCTCTTTTCTGGCCAAAATACATGGAGTCCTTTGAGTCTTGAACAAGGAAAGGCCCAATTTATAACATACGCAGGAGAACTTGGTCTTGATACATTAACATTTACTTCATGTCTTGACTCAGGAAAGCACAAAGAGAAAGTTCAAAAAGATACAGAAGATGGACAAAAAGCGTTAGTGAACGCTACACCTACCACATTTGTAAATGGACAGCCAGTCGTTGGAGCACTTCCATTCGACGCGTTTAAGACGATTATTGACCAAGAACTGAAATAATATGGTCCTCCCACCTATTGGTACCACCTTGAAAGAAGTCTTAACCCCTCACTTTTTTATAACAGTTATATTCTTAACTCTTTTTTATATTTTGCTTCAGATATATCTCTTCAATTTTAGACTTATCAATCAGACCATCCTGGGAGAGTACCTACTCAGCTATAAATTCACCCTTCTTTATCAATTAGTAAAAGGATTTTATATCAGTTTTCCACCTAAAGAAACCATCTTCACCAGTGTTGTCGCCCTTCTAGCTGGAATGAATATTGCACTGCTTTTTTCTTCTATTACAAAAATGAAAAAGAATCAGGGTTCGTTAAAAATCTCTTTTGGTGGTGTCAGTGTTCTTGCTCTTGCAAGTAGCGGTTGCCCAAGCTGTGGAATAACTATCCTCTCAATTCTCGGACCAGCGAGTGGGCCATTCTCTCTTTTCCTTCACAACAGTACTGTTCAGGTGGGGATCATTTCTCTCCTCCTTTTTTCTCTTTTTACAACACTCAGACAGTATTCTAGAACGAATTCATGTGAAATCCCCGTTAATGCCCGTGGCCTAAAAAGCTCAAAGAAATCCAGATAACAGCAATTCCAATAATGAGAGCGAGAGACTCAAGAACGGCAAAGCCTTTTTTATTCTCCTGATGAATACCAGGAACTAAATTAGACAGTGCAATATAAATAAAGAATCCACTGGTAAGTGCGATAAGATAAGGAAGAACTCCTTCTACCTGTGTCCCGACAAAATAGGTCAGAATTGCACCTACCATTGCTGTCGCCTGACTAAGAGCGTTATACAAAAGAACTTTCCCCCGCTTAACGCCTTCATGAAGAAGAATCCCGAAATCACCAATCTCTTGGGGTAATTCATGCGCAACGATTGCGAGTGTTGTAATGATTCCAAGTGTCGGATCTGCTAAAAATGTTGCTGCAATGACGACCCCATCAATAAAGTTATGTACGCTGTCTCCAAACACAACGAGTGGAACAATTGGTTTGGGATCATTCTCTTGATGCTCTCGATGAGGATGTTGTAGCCAATGGATAACACGTTCAAGAAGGAAGAAAAAAAGAACACCAAAGAGTACACTCATAAATATACTGGATTCTCCCTCTTCAATTCCTAATTCCTCCATATGATGAAAGGCTTCAGGTAAGAGATCCAGAAATGCTGCCCCAAGAAGTGTTCCTGCAGCGAACGCAGCAAGTGCATGCGTGACAGTATGAGATAACTTTTCTCGTGTTAAAAGAACCGCTCCACCAAGTAAGGCAAGCATTCCTCCAAAAGCTGCATATAAAATAATTTGAATTAACTCTGACATTGTTGACACACTCCGTAAAATTCTAGTGAATGTCGTTTCACATTAAATTTTTTCTTATCTTTTATTTCTTTTTCCCACTCACTTATCCCACAATCTGAAATATCTTCAATTTTCCCGCAGTTCTCACAAATAAGATGATGGTGATCATCTCCTGCTAGCTCATATCTATACTTCCCTTCCCCAAACTCAAGTCTTTTCACAATTCCTTTCTGATAAAGCATCTCGATAATTCGATAAATGGTAGCCCTGTCTGCTTCTTCATGCTCAGATGTAACATGCTCATAAATAGCATCAACATCAAGTGGCGCATCAGAGTGATCCAAGAAACTCAACACTGACACTCGTGCTGATGTTACTTTCAGATCTGAATTGTGAAGCATATCTTTATAATATTGCATAAGGTAAGTGTAGCAGAAATGCTAATTAGTTGCATTCCAAAATAATTTCACTTTATTTATCCTGTCGGACAGCAGAGAATCCCAAAAAATGGGATTCTCTCTGAATTGTCCAAAGTGCCGAGCAAAGACAAACTTTGATTATAAATGTATATTTTCGTAGTCTGATTGACTAACAAATTTTGTAAGGTTTCGACCGTCACTTGTCTTCCCTTTTACTGCATATCTAGTTCTGTTATTAACTTGATATTCCATTTTATCGGTGATCTGAGTCTCGATTTTTTGCCGAGTCTTTACATCGTAAAATGTTGTTTTCATTTCTCATCGCCTCCTTTCAATAGGTATGATAAATGCAAACCAGTTGCATGTATGATACGCAACTCATTTGCTTTTGTCAAGATATTATCCTTGCTTTGTTATAATGAAGTTCATGAAAAAGTTACTCTTTATTCTCTTGTTTTCCCTTTTTCTTCCCTCTCATGTCCTTGCCCAACAACAAAACTCACCCAAAACTGAGTATTACCAAGCAAAAGTGACACACGTTATCGATGAAGGAACGAAAAAAGTTGGCAATCAAAATAATCTCTATCAGAAGTTAGAAGTTGAACTTGAAAACGGACCTGATAAAGTTAAAAAAATTCAGATAGAACATGGAGGGATGATCATCATTACCAAAGATCAACTCATCAAAGAAAACGAAAAAGTCATCCTAACAAAGACAGAAAAAAGTGACTACCGATTCTATGATCGATACCGAATACCTAACGTCTTATGGCTGGGTATACTTTTTTTTGCCATCGTTCTTATTATTGCCGGGAAAAAAGGAGTTGGTTCATTTGCTGGAATGACTATTAGTCTTCTTATTATCATGCTCTTTATTGTTCCCCAAATAATACAAGGAGCTGATCCGTTACTCATAAGTATAATAGGGTCTGTTGTGATTATGATCGTGACGCTCTACCTTGCCCATGGATTTTCTCAACAAACAACACTTGCCCTTATTGCAACGTGTGTAAGTCTTTTTCTCACTGGCCTACTTGCGACATTTTTTGTGAATATCGCAGGCCTCTCAGGTCTAGGAACTGAAGACTCCTACTCACTACTCCAAGGATTTGGATCAGGAATAAATTTGAAGGGACTTCTTCTTGGTGGAATAATTATTGGTACATTAGGAGTTCTCGATGACACAACGACGACCCAGTCAGCAACGATACACCACCTATCCGAAGCGAACCCGTCATATTCAGTGAGGACTCTTTTTACAAAAGGAATGACTATTGGACGTGAACATATTGCATCTCTTGTAAACACGCTCGTACTTGCATACGCTGGAGCAGCAATTGGTGTTTTTATCTATATTAGTCTCGGACTTAAAAATAATATGCAGCCATGGTGGGTGATATTTAATAGTGAACTATTGATGGAAGAGATTGTGAGAACAATTGCAGGAAGTATTGGTCTTATCCTAGCAGTTCCCATAACTACCGTTCTCGCAGCATTTTTTGCCAAAAATGAAATAAAGATAAAATAGATACGAAAAAGCACCGCTCGGTCAGACCAAGTCTTCAGTGCTTTTCGCTCACGCCGCAAATGGCGCGAGGAAACCTCCTTTCGTAACTCAGTCATCCCCTTTTTTCGGGGTCCTTACGGTGCTAGTGAGAAATAATGAGGGCGTAGCGATACGGCCAGAGGCTGGTGAACACGACCTGAATCATGTCAGAATCGAATTCGTATTCATAGATAAGAGTCTCTTCATCGCCCTTCAGACGAATCAGAGACATTTTCGCGCCGACCAGTGAGACCGGAGAGTTGTTCTGACCTTTAACACTCAGGTCAAATCCGCCCCCCCGTGAAATTGCTCTCAGCTCCAGTTCCATACCGAGAACCTGAAGTTGAAGTGAGGACTCCATATCGACGGTAAAGATCATCTTTACCAACTCAGTTGGATCAGACCGCCTCATGTCGTCACTCATATCAACAGCTCCCAGTGGCAGACTCATTGACGCCTCCATTCCTTTCTCGCTTTATCCACTCCACCATGGAAGGAATCACGAGAAGACAATCTCTAATAGGAGACTCTCTTCTCGAGACTTTTCCATGGATTGCTTAACGTTAATGTTCTCTCTTGAAATACAAGAGAGTGTCATTTTATCATTTGAGAGGTTGAATTTCAAACTATGAGACTTTCTCACGAAAAAGCACCGCTCGGTCAGACCAAGTCTTCAGTGCTTTTCGCTCACGCCGCAAATGGCGCGAGGAAACCTCCTTTCGTAACTCAGTCATCCCCTTTCGGGGTCCTTACGGTGCTTTGGGTTCTGTTGCTTTGAGGAGCACAACTGCCATACGGACCAGATATTCATACATCTGGTCCTCGGTTGGGTCAGGATGCAGTAGCTCATGTGCCACAACCCATGCGTCTTCCGCGTGGATGTCAGGCATCTCCCCCTCAAGGCCTGCAGTGAGGATTGGCAGTGCGATCTCGATCGCAAGATCCATCAAGTAGTGGAAGAACCCTGTGATCTCCAACATCACCTGTCTGGTAGATGTAGAGAAATCAGAAGAGTCCCTCACTTCATGATGATAGAAGGTGCCTTCCCGCTCGCGCAGTTCGGCAATCTTCTCAAACGCCATCTTCAGCGTTTTGAGCCGAGTCTCCAGCTCTTTTTCCTGTTCCGGACTGAGCAGCTCCCAGAGGACATTTCCTTCGTTCACTTGTGAGACCTTTCAGTTCAGATGAGCCTTACGACTCGGATGATCTCCCCGCAACCAGATCGCGAGGACGTCGCTGTTTTGACCTCCCGAGAAAAGGTAGAGCTCGTCTCCTTCCTGCAGTTGGAAGTCAGAGACTTCCAGTGCCCTGAACTCGAGGAACATCTGCGTCCTCACGGCATACCCGTACTCCGTGAGCGCAACCTGAACGTCCGTGATCGGGAAGCCTTCGTCCCGAAGCGCCCTCGCGATCTCGGGGCCAGTGAGGCCTCTTAAAATGAGATCTTCGATTCTGATCCCCACACCCATGTGGAGACGGATAGCTTCACGCAAAGCGTCCATCACTTTCTCCTCCGTTTTACCAAATCCTCGCCCGATTGCGAGAAGACAAGACACAACTATGCCCTCTCTTCTCGCAACCAGTACTCCTCAACTTTTAAAGAACAAATTGTAAAACATTTGTTTTACGGAGAAAAAGTATAGCAAATTTAACTAAAATTAACAAACTATAAGACTAGAAGTATTTTACAGTAATCATTTCAATATACTCAGGAGAGAGCTCAAATTTCTGAAGTTCTTCAGGTGTTGCACGAAAACGGTATATCTTCATAGAAACAAGTAGTTCTTCACTTACTTCTATTCCCTCAGACAATAGCAACTTTTTTTGCATGTCTTTATCGTTATACTTCGTTCCTTTGATCGTTATCTTCCCTTCATTATTAATTACTCGCCACCACGGGATATCTACTTTCCCCTCCGTTCCATTCAGTATCCACCCCACTTGACGAGCTGCTCGGGGAACACCTGCATACGCAGCCACCTGACTATAACTTACAACTTTCCCAAAAGGGACTGATTGAACAATTTCGATAACTCTTTTCTTAAAGGGAGACATCTTAAGCAAGCGGCAGTTTTTGTTTAGCGTTCTCAGCAAGTTTTTTCAATTCTTTCAACTTCCACATAAAAAGTGCGCCTTTATTTTTGGCATTACTATCACAGGCAAATGTTAGAGCCTTTTCAAGAAGAGATCTATGGACTGTTTTGGCTAATTTAATATAGAGGCTTTTATGCTTGTAGTCATCTAACTCTTCTGCTAAATGGATACCAAATGTCTGAAACTCACGGGAAATATATTTGTCTGTTGTGGGATTGAACTTATCAAGAACGGATTTTATCGACTGCATAGATGTGTTGGATGGTATTTAGTGTAGCAAAAAAGAGATCTGCAGTGGTAAGAAAAATCACTATTCTTACTTTGTGTTAAATTGATTTCGGGCAGCGTCCATACCTTTCTCAAGTGCTACCTCGAATGCCTTTGATCCATACTTGATCATCTCACGAATTTTATTTCGATCCCTGCTATCAAAAGGCGCAAGGACATAATCAGATGTATCTCCTACAGTACGTCTACTTTGAAGGTGCTCAACGCCATCTCCATCTACCCTATGCCCGTGTGGAAGTCCTATTCCCATACGAAATCTCCAAAATTTATCTGTATTCAAGGCAGCCATTATTGACTCAACTCCATGATGCCCTGCTGCAGCACCACCGAGTCGTATTTTCATCGTTCCAACAGGAAGATCTAACTCATCATAAACGACCCAAACATCTGCTGGTGCAATTTTGTAGTAATCAGCAATTAATTTCACAGCCATCCCAGAGTTATTCATAAAAGTTTTGGGTTTGGCTAAAATTACTTTTGTACTCTCCCCTACTTTTGGTTGCCACTCAACTGTTGCGATTTGACTTTTTAATTTGCTCTCAACCGACCAGGAAGTTTTATGAAGAGGTTCAAAATCTTTGAGGAAACGCTCAACAATCATGAATCCAAGATTATGGCGGGTATTTTCATACTTTTCACCTGGGTTACCAAGTCCGACGATGAGCTTCATAGACTGCATATATTGTAGTGTGACTATAGCACAATTTCTGTGATCCGTGTCACATTTATGAAGGAACAGCCCCGCCTCAGCAGGGCTGTCACCTTCAGAAATAAATTCCTCTTACTTATAGTAAGATTTAATCTGATACAAGAAATAGAAGCCAATTAAGCCTCCAATTATTGCACCTACCCAAGCGTTAGGGCCAGAAAGAAGAGAAGATATAATACTTACTACTTCTGAAAGGAAGAGAAGTCTCCAGCCTTCTGCTTTAAGTACTTTCACTTTTGAAAAAGCCATAAGGAGGAGAACACTTGAAATGATTGCAAGTATTCCCGCGATAAGAAGCATAAAGGACGTATCTACTCCTGCGACCATAGCAACTGGTGAAAGACCAAGAGCTCCAAGCCCTGCAAGTACTCCTAAAATACCGAAAATAAGTGCGAGCCAAGGAGTAATCTTTACAATAATTTCTCGAATATTTGTTGGCAAATTAGGTGCCTTTGCAAAAAGGTCCTCGAGTGTCTTAATAAGGTCAGTTACTACTTTGTGGTTTATAAGTTGATTCATGAATGTCACCCCCTTTCTCCTCTTGTAGAGTTCTCCATTATTATAAATCTGTGGAAGCTCGTTTACTAGTGGGTTAAATATCAAGTGATAACTGAGGGACTGAAGGAGGACGAACTTCATCTTTATTCCAAATTGAAATTTTTCCAAACTCCCCGTCAAAGCCTGGGCGAATAGAGATATTTCCTTTTCTCACTTTTGCAATAGCGTGGGATAACCGTTCACCACCAATATGTTGAATGTCAGACAGTGAAGTACTTAACAAAATATCTATCTCTGTCCCACAGTGTTTGAGGAGTTCTTTATATAGATTTTGAGTCTTAATACTTGTCACAGTTGAGGATAATGACTCTGCCACAATTTCAAGAAGAGGAACAAGTCGAACAAAGGGTGGATGATGTTTCCCGGGATCTGTATGCCACATAAGGCATTGTGCATTCTCTTTAGAAAGGGCTTTTATTAGTTCATCTTTTCCTGCTAATTGCTGAAGTCTTACATACACACCCTCTGTTAATTTTTTCCGACACACTGTACAAATATTCCCTCTTACTTTTATCTCTTCTGGACTAAGAAAAATGTTGCAATTCCTATGCCCTGAATAATGATATTTCCCCTCTTCAGGAAAAAATTCAATGGTATAAAGGACATGATTTTGGGCGTGACGTTGAGACGCTCTGTTTATTGCATCTTTGATGTGGCTGAACGATATTTCTTCGAGCTCAAATACGGTTGCCTCTCTTCCCATTTTCGCAGGACTATGTGCATCAGAAAAAGAAAGAATCGATCTATTATTAAGTTCATCAATTTGCCAGTTCATTTCAGGGTCACTTGAAAGTCCAGTTTCGATGCCATAGATATAAGGAGCCAGATCTCCGAAAGCTTCTTCAATTGAATCAAAACCTGACGCACTCCCAAATAGTCCAAAATGAGGGGTCCAGACATGTGCTGGAATAAGGAAGGCATTGTCATCAACACTTAGTGCAATCTCTAAAAGATCGTGAGCAGTAAATCCGACAATTGGTCTCCCATCTGCTGATAAATTTGCCCCACGATTCTTCAGTTCTGAATTAAATCTCTCTGCAGCTTCAATATGTGGCATAAAAATGAGATTGTGAATCCTTCGGAGTCGATCATTTTGTTTGTAAATACTTGATATCTCTGCACTTCATAGAAACTTGATACCCCGCATCTCATCTGTTCCCTCATCTAATGAGTACACACCCTCACCTGTCTCTTTTAATAAGGAAGCAATTTCTCTAAACCACACAGGATGAGTAAAATCAGAAACACTCAGCAGTTGAAAACCTTTTTGCGCTGCAACTTGTGCAATTGTCGAGAGTATCATATTTTGTGAAACAGCACGTGAGTACTTGGAGTGAAGATGAAAATCAGCGACAACCTGCATCATATTCATTCTATCATGTAAGAAAGTTCACTTTTACTTGTCTAATCAATGAGATATGATCTATACTTTACATATCCCCAAGTCTTTGGAATTCAGGATACCCTGTTTTGACAGGTAATTTTGTTATGGAAAGAATGAAGCGTGTTTTAAATAAAGGTCAAAAAATTGTAGCCGTTGAAACTGTTGAGCAGGCATTAAAAATGCATAACTCAGGGGTTGAGCATGTCGTGTTGAATGATGTTACTCCTCCAACACAAGTAGATTTACCCCAACCAAAATCATCTGCAACGGACAGTACGGCTGGCCAAGAGTATTTTAGTGACGAGAAAATCCAAACTATACCAGATCCACATCACCCTATTGCAGAAAAAATGGTTGAGTGGTTCATAAATGGCGGAACACCACCTGTTGATCATTCAATGATTCCTGATCATCTCCGCGGCTCTGAAATAACTGATGATGGATTAACAATTTTCCCTGGTGTTGTTGCAAATCTTGATGTAAATACAGACGTTGAGATACCAGAGGAAATTGACTCTCCAAGTTCACATACCTCTTTCTTAAAACGAGTTGATGAAAAAGCATATAAGGCAATTTTACGTCTCGCTCGAAGAAGAATGAATCATCAATTTTATTCAGGAGACTAAATTACTTCGCTCCCTGTCCTTCAAACATCTCAATTAACTCCTCAACTGTAGTAGCATCTTCTGGCCGTTTATCCTGATCTCTAAATTTAATAAGGCGTGGAAAACGAAGTGCGTATCCAACACCCTTTTGACCATTTGTTAACTCCATTCCAGCTGTATGAACTGGACTTCGTGTTATCTCATCTGCAAGCACCTCAATGACAATTTCTGGTCTTACCCAAACAGATGGCTCAAGCTTGGCATTGACACGTGCTGGTTTATGGTCAACTTCACGTCCATGCGCTCTCTCCTTGATACCCCTCCACTCCTCATCCGTGAGACCGGTTCCAATTTTACTGACAGTTACGAATTCATCGTTTTTTTTATCATAAATTCCAACAAGTAACGCTCCTGCCCCAAACTCCGTTCTTTTTCCTCGTCCATAAATATAGCCTAAGATCACACAGTCAATGGTGTCATTTAGTTCTCCACTTGAGTGTCTTTTTAACTTCACCCAGTTAAAATTACGTCCACCTGCTTCGTAAAGTGAATCTATTTTCTTTACAACCACTCCTTCAAGCCCTTTGGAGATAGCATCATCAAGCATTATCTGAAGATCTTCAGGCTTATTGAGAAGAACGCCTGGGGATGGAATAAGGATATCTTCCCCATGAATTATCTCAGCCATGACTTTACGTCTCTCTTCAAGGGGTGTATCGATAAGAGATTTTCCATCTGCATACAGTACATCAAAGACAAATGCTTTTAATGGAAGCTGTTTGGAAACTTCTTCAATATTATGCTTACGCCGTCTCTTCGTCGTCTCCTGAAATGGCAAGAACTCTTCAGACTCAGGCTGATACGCCAATGCCTCAGTATCAAGAATTGCAGTTTTTACTTTTAATTGTTTTTTTGCACCCTCAATAAGTTCTGGGAACATGTGTGTCATATCCTCTAAATTTCGAGAATACATCCGAACATCGTCGCCATTCTTATGAATTTGAACACGAAAACCGTCATACTTATACGTTGCGTGGATAGTCTCTCCCATTTTTTCAAAAACTTTTTGTGGATTTGGAAGTCGTTCACACAGTTCTGATCTAATTGGTCTTCCAACGGTTATTGTTAATTTCTGCACTTTTTCAAGCCCACCAGTCACTAATGTCTTTGCGATAAGTCCCATATCTGATGTCTCGTTATACGCTTTCTCAAGTAGCTTTCTTTGTGACTTGTCTCCAAGAACTGCAGTTGCCAGGCCATCAAGAACCGTTGGGTCACCTATGCCAAGGCGGGTGTTGCCAAGGGGAATTCTCACTAAGTGTTTTGCCGAGACTTCATCCATATGCTCAAGAAGATCTTTCAGTGCAGTGATTTTCTTCTCAACAGAGCCTTGTCCAGATGTCTGTGCAATAGCAAGAAGTGCATTAAATACATCAGCAACTGAGAGTTCCTCTTTCTTTTTTTTCTGCCTTTTTTTAAGACTCAGTTCATATGCGACAAGGCCTAAGTCTCCTTTGGTATTATAAGATGAAAGCACTTCTTCCTTGGTAAGTCCGAATGCTTCACCAATACTTTGTGCTACCATTTTATCTGCCATCCCTATCTCAATTGGAGCAAAAAAAGGTGCAACGCGGCCCTGCATGAGATAAATGATTTTATCAATCTCTTCTTTATGTGTCTCTTTAAAAAGCTCAGATAAGATCTCGATCAGAGAAAGACGTGAGGAAGTCTCTTCTAAATTTTCAAAATATGTAGCTAAATGGTTGAATGTCATAATATTTTTATCGTAAAATTAACTCTCTATAAAAACCATGAGTTGGTCCCAGGATAAATCTTACAAGAGCTGGGTTCACCTCAGAAGCTACTTGAAGAGTATTAATAATTTCAGGATCCTCAATTCTATGCATAGTATCTTTATCAAAAATCCCAACTGGCCAACGAGTTTCAATTATGCCTGGCTTCCCTTCATCAGGAGAAGCAAGTCCGACTGCTATTATTTTCCTATCTTTGTAAAGCGATAGTGTACCTCTTCCGAAAATTCCTGGATACCCAATAACAGCTTCTACTTGTTCTCGCTCTCTAAAAACTTCTCTAGCCGAATGTCCTTCTCTAATCGAACGAGGAAGAAACGGGTCTTCACCGTCTTGTATACTCCCACCGAACAGAAGATCTTCAATAGGCGCTAAATTATCTCGATCAAAACTCTCCTGTATTTTCTGAATTTCTTCAATAACTAACCTTTCAACACTCATACTAAGACATAACATATTTTGCAGCTTTTGTTTTTCCTACCTTCTTCACTAATCCGCTATTTATAAGACTCTTCAGCTCATTCAAAACAGTATCTTCTGAAACGAAAGGAAAAAGACTTTTAAAAGCATTGTTCTGCAGGAAGCCTGTCTCCTGGATATACTCGATGATTTTAAGTTGACGCTCACTTAAAAGCAAGGGTGCTCCTCCTAATTTCTGCTTCAACTTCCCGTCAACTGAAATTTTCTCAACCCTTTCACGTACTTTTGTTAATTCAACAGCCAAACCTTCCGTATAGTATTCAAGCCAGGACGTTACATCACCATTATTGTGAGAAACACTTTTCAGCGCTTCGTAATAATCAGCAGCATTCCGATCAAAGTACTCCTCTATTGAAAAGAACCGACGAATATCATATCCCTCTTGATAGAGTATCAATGTTGACAGACATCTCCCAGCTCTTCCATTTCCGTCAATAAAAGGATGAATTCTGACAAACTCATAATGAACAACTCCTGACTTCAATACAGGATGAATATCCTCATCTGACGTATTATTTATGAACGCAGAAAGATCTGCAATAAGTGATGGTACTTCAATAAATTCGGGTGGACGAAACGAGACATCGCCTGTAAAACTATTCCTGATAACTACCTGTGTATTTCTGAATTTTCCCGTTTTTTCCGGTTCAAGA
>CAYRJZ010000005.1:17822-44361 GCA_964424775.1 uncultured Gammaproteobacteria bacterium
TTAACAATAATTGAGTGCAGTTGACAGATCAGGTCTTCATCTACTTTTTCTTTTTCAGGGCCACTATGAAGATTGTTGATAAAATCCATTGCTTCCCTGTAATTAATAACTTCCTGGACATCACGTTGCCTTGCCACAACTGTCTGCCCCTGCATGACACGTTCTGCTTGTGAAATATTGAGCTCATTTCCTTCAATATGGGTACCATAATGAACTGCCCTGACCATGGCATCATCCTGGAATTTTTTTTCGTAGTATGGAAGGAGAGGTGCATGATCGATAACTTCTTTTGAAGCCTCAATTATTCCAATATTTTTAAGTATCTTATTGGTGATAGTGTAGACAGGTTGATACATACAATTCCCCAATTCTTGCACAATTCCCGAACGCACGCAAGTTGAAAAACCAAGCTCGTGTGTTATAATTCCCCTATGGCTGTAAAGAAGAAAAAAGTAAGTCAAAAAGATGAGATAAAGACACTTCCTTCACAAGTTGTCAAACAGATGTTAACACTTGCAACAAATGGTTTTGGACTTGTAGCAGCACTCGCATGGAATAGTGTTATTCAGGAATTTGTTAACTCATATCTGAAGCAATGGATTCCCGGAAGTGGCCTTATTACACTCTTCATCTATGCATTAATCGTTACGATCCTTGCAGTTCTTGTTACCCTTCAACTTACCAAACTTCTCAAAAATTTCGAAGAATAAATTCTTTCTTTACATCTCTTTTAAAAAAGAGTATATAGAGATCAGTATGTCACCTGAGCAATCATTATCTCCTGCTGCATCAGTGACTCGTCGTGAATTTCTCTCTCTTAAAACACCAGAGCTTGTTGCAAGCGGGGTCATCTTTGTGGCTAGCCTTGCTAATGCAGCTGTCACCTCTCAGCACGAACAAGAAATTGAAGACTACGTTGAAGGTGCTAAAAAAACAACATATAATACACCAACCGTGCCTGATGATTATCCTGAACAACTTGAATCTGCACTTCGTGACGACCATAATATTTCCGAAAGAAACGCTGTAACGCTAGGTGGCCTAGCTTTAAGCGCAGGTCTTATCCTCGAAGCTAAATGGAGAAAACGCAGAAATAATATTAAAAAAAATAATTTATAGATTTATTACCTTCCCATTTTCACTTATTCCGTGATGCAGAAATTCTTCATGAGTGGTTGAGAGAACTGTCTGTTGCATCTGTATGACTTTTAAGACGTCCTCTATATGCCCCTGATCAAGTTCTGAGAATATATCGTCTAAAAGAAGCAGAGGTCTCTCCCCAAGCATTTTCTCCATATAAGAAAGCTGCAGTAATTTTAGCTGAAGAATAACAAGTCGCTGTTGTCCACGTGAGCCAAAATACCGCACATCTTTTTCCATATCACCATCCACAAGTTCAACAAAAAAATCATCTCTATGTGGACCAACAAGAGTCACACCACTTGCACTTTCTTGCACTCGATACTGCTCAAGACGTTCCTCTGAAATTTTACTGTGGTCATAGGTCACTGAAAAGCGCAAAAGTGATTTTTCTTCCTCTCGAAAATACTCGATCAGCTCTTCTCTCATTTTGGTGATATAGCTCCCATTTTTTATAAGGAGCTCATCCCAGTAGGAGAATTGTTTTTCATTTCGATACCCTGTCTCTTTTACTGTCTCAAGGAGTGCATTTCGCTGCCTGAGGGCTTTCTCATATGCAATTTGAGAGATGCGATACTGCCTATCTGTAATCTCAAGGACAGAATCAAGAAAATGACGCCTGTGAGATGGAGAGCTGGTAATGATATCAAGATCTGATGGAACAAAAAGAAGAGCTGGGAGAATTCCCGCAAAATCACTTCGTCTTCTGGCAACACCATTTTGTAGAAGTCTTTTTGAAAGCATCCGTCCCTCACCAATCATCTTAGGATCAGTAATGACTACTTCCAATACTTCTTTCCCATCTTTTCCTTCTAGCTCTCCTGTCACTCGTGCTACTGATTGTCCAAATCGAATCATCTGGATATCCTTCTCAGCACGAAAACTTTTACCACTTGAGAGAAGAAAAAGAGACTCAAGTAAATTACTTTTCCCGGCAGTATTGCGGCCAAGGATAACGGTGACATCTGGACTAAAAGTAAAAGTGGACTTGGTGTAGCTTCGAAAATCACGAAGAGTAACACTGTTCAGAATCATTCAATGATAGTACCGACAAAATCTTTTCCTGTAAAGTAATTCTGAAGGTTGTCAAAGTCTTCACCATGCAAAACGGCGACCCGAACACCCAGTTCTTCTGCTTTTTTTGCAGCAATTGGATCAAATGGCGCATTCATTCCCGGATCCCACTCATCTCCAACTATTTTTCTAAATTCACTCCAGGAGATCTTTTCAATTGGCTTGGCATCATCATGTTTTTTGGGATCTTTATCAAAGACCTGCTTGATATTACTTAAGTTAATAACAGATCGAACATCATAATCTTCACACAAAAGAAGTGCACAGTAATCTGTCGACCACCCTGGCTTCCACCCAGCAGCAACCACCACTGGCTCCTGAACTTTTCGAATAATCTCGTAGTGCTTGAGAATATAAGGATGAGCAATATCACGAAAAATGGTACGAATGAGATGAGCATTTAATTTCGTTGCATGAATTCCTAGATAATCTAGATCATCTCGTGTCAACTCATGCCCAACAACGGCCCTTCCAGCATCTCTATAATGCCTTGCAATTGTTCCTCCACCCGATACCAAAAAAAACTGGCGATTGGGATTTTCAGCCAGTTGAGAACGTACAAAATTATTAAGTTTACTAAGAAATTGGGTATTTACTCCGGTATTGGGAACAACAAGTGATCCACCAACTGAAATAACAATTCTCTCTTTATCGTTAGCCATACAAAAAGCCATCTGATGATAGCTTCGCAGGTATTATCCTAACAAGAATAAAAAATAATTACAACAAGATAGATCACAGTTATTTTTGACAATGTGGGCAGAAAAATGAACTTCTCCCCGCCTGAACGATGCGCACAATCTTTGAAGAACAACGAGGACACAGCTGACCACCTTTTCGGTACACAAGAAAATGATGCTGAAACTCTCCTTTTGTCCCATCAACTCGAATATAATTCACATCACTCGCTCCACCATATTCAAGGCCCTTCTGAAGCACATGAAGGAGTGAGGAATACAATTTTTTCCCTTCTTTTTTTGTCAGATCGGAAGCTTTGCGTGTTGGCCGTATTGAAGCTTCAAAAAGAGCCTCATTCGCATAAATATTTCCTACACCCCCAATCTTCTGCTGATTCATAAGAAGATTTTTGATTGGTGATGCTGATGAACTAATTATTTTCAGAAAAAGTGATTCTGTTAACTCACCGAATGGTTCGGGACCTAAATTCTTAAAAAAAGAAAGCTCATGTATATCTTGTGTCTTAACGACTTTCAACCATCCAAACTGACGAATATCATTGTAAAAGAGTGTTTCACCTGTGCTCAGGACAAATATAACATGAGTCCATTTATTAGGAAGGTTTCCCGTTACTGTTAAATGAGGATGAAAATTCTTTTGTGTAGCATCTCCGTTAAAAATAAACTGCCCAGTCATCTTCACATGAGCAGCAAGACTATTCTCATTTGCAAAATCGATGACAAGTCCTTTCCCGTATCGCCGCACATCTCCAATTCGCGAATTCAAAATAGATGAAGTATCCCCTTGGAATAAACGTGGAAGTCTTACTTCAATTGATGCAACCTTTTTCCCCAAGAGATACGTGAGAAGTCCGCGTCTGATTGTCTCAACTTCTGGAAGCTCCGGCATGGTGTGATTGTAGCAAATATTTTTTTCTCTTTGATACAAGTTGCACAGTCTGATAAAATACCTCATCGATTCATGAGTGAGACTCGCCACGGCGGCGTATTCCTCGCTCAAGATCCTTAACAAGAAAGGAAGGATCCATGACGCTACTCGATGGTGTATTTATCACCCTGCTCGTATTTTCGACGACCAACCTGGTATGCTTCCCGGTGACCTGGGAAGCTGCTATGAACAGGAAGACAATCTCCAGGCTGTGGATACTAGCTCACCTCGCGTTTACCGCGTTGATGAGCGTGCTATTTGTATACATAACGCACTACCTCCCATGGTATTAGGAGTTCCCTCAGATCAGGGAGTATGTGCTCGTCACAAGCTATCTTGGCCTCATTGCGTTTGACGCTCTTCTTGCGGCTGGTAGTCTATTTATTTTTGCCGGCTGGAAAGAAGAAAAGTTCACAACAGAAGCTGAGAAACGAGCAGCAAGTGCACCCTATATCATGTGGGCAAAAAGAGCTGGGTACGCTGCAGTCGCATTGTACCTCCTTTCCGCCCTCATCGGCGGAGCGTAACCAAAAGCGCCTTGAGCGCTAGAAAGGAATGGCACGTGCCTGCCGCTTACAGCGAAGTCCCCAGCATCAGCTGGGAAGGCCTCGTATTCATCGGCATCCTCTTTCTCGTCTTCCTCCCTTTTAGCTTAATTAGGCGCTGGAGGGAGAAAAGGAGAAAGTGATTCTTTCCATTTTCTTGACCCACCCCCTTCTGGAGTTAGTACTCAGGAGGGGGTTTTTCGTCTTTGTAAAAAATTCAAGTTTTTAATGCAAAAAACATGTAAGAAAACTGTATTTTTCTGTCTCATTTTGTATCTTATAGTCATTGACGAGCTTGCTAAATACTGCTACAATCCGCTTTTATAAATATATAGATATCTGTATATCTCTATGCTGATATACCTGCTATCTATTTTTTTGTCGCTTTAAAGCACTGCCTATTTCTGTCTTTAGCGACTAGCACATTAACAAGCTAGTTGTTAGACCACTTCTTTTCTTTTTCTCTCATGCTGAAAAAATACCTGTAGTCTGCGGCTTTTTGGCCACTCTCTTTTGTGGCGACCAGAAAGCCGCAGTACTACCATGAAAGGAAGTGGAGGTTCCATTTCATGGAAAAATTCTGCACAGGCCATCTACATTGCGGCAGGCCTATTGTCCATTCGTTGACGGGAGAATTATCGCGATGAGTCCACAAACTACGTCGATCAGTTCCATTCCCGCGGTCCGCGATCCCCTAATCCTCGTTCCTGAGGACGTCTGGGAGGCAATCCAACCCATCGAGGTCTCCCCTGAGGAGGACTTCGCGCTGATCCCGAACGGGTTCACCGACCCGAACGAGAACGAAGCGTGGGCGGAATTGCTTGCGCAGAACACGGGAAGCCCTCCCGTCGTCACCTCGCCAGACCCCAAGGAGGGACTCCTGAAGAGGGAGACCTTCAAGAGGAAGGTCGTGCAGCAGAATGCGTTTCGGCGCGACGTCGACCGGTTCGCCGAGGAGCTCCTCGCGGAGTTCTGCGGGGTCACACCGCCAGACGTCTCGGGCATGACCCGAAGCCAGCGCAAGTTCGCCTACGCGGAGTACAACAGGAAGCTGTCCCTGATGAAGGGGTTGCTCATCCGCTACTCCAACGACCGAACTGACGGCGCCTTTTACACTGTCGGGCATCACAAGCTCGACACCCTGCGGGGAAAGAAGCGCCATAGCCTCGGCAAGAGACTGCACACGGCTCGTCAGCCGTTTTTCGACCTGATCGATGCCACCTTCAAGGGAATCGGCGCCTCGCCGTCTCCTGATGCGTGGACGGTCTTCCAGCGGATCATGAAGCACGCAGATGCGTGCTTGCCTCCTGTTGACAACAGCCGGAGGGTCCGCCTCCAGGAGCTCACGCTCCAGGAGCTCATGACCGACGACACCGACCCGAGCATCACCCTCGTCAACATCGACGAAATCGAACTCAACGTCGACACCAAGCAGTACTGCCAGGACACCGAGGCGGGCATCGCGCTCGCTAAGGTGTTCATCGAGTTGAACCCAGCGTTCAGCTACCTCCTTGACTTCGATGAGCCGGACAACGAGCCGGTCGTCGAGTTCACCGTGGAGGCGCACGAACTTCGCCAGTGCTGCGCGTGCGGACACATGCGTATTACCACGGCCGATGCGCTCGAACAGCTCGAGCGTGAAGAGAAAGCCGCCTGTGACGTCGTCGAGATGCCGGCGTGATCGAGTTCTTCGGTCCCTTGTTCGTCTCGACAATGATCGCTATCGTTACCATACGAAGCGATCATCGGCTCTACCCGTGGCGCTCACACCGGTCGATCAGGCCGCCGCACAGCCGGCTCGTGCACTTCAAACGTAGAAAGGAGGATTTTTCAATTCAACTCCGAAAGCGGAGTAATGCCAACCGATAACAACTAGCAAGGTACCCTCGTCCCTCCCTTGGGAGGATCCGCTATCAGCGGGAGCATTCGTGCGGCGAGGGTACCCCGCACATCTTCAATCAATTCAAACGAAAAATATATATACTTTAATGGCGTGAAGGAGAATAACTTTATACGGGAACATTTTTCGGAGCAAAATTTACTATCTTCACTCGCGACTCTGGCAATTCTGAACCCTGGTTTTGAGTCCAAAAATTCCACATAAGCTGAGCGTGTACTCCATTTCTTCTTGTATCATCAATAAATACGAATTCATCAGGCCTCTCAAAATCTTTTGTCAAATACTCTACTCGCTGTCCCTGATCTCTTTTCATGTCAATTGTATACCCGCAATGAGGGTTATCCTGATCATCAATCCAGTTAGGAATAACAAGCATAACATCTCTTTGAGAACCTCTATAGGCATTAAGTCCTTGTCGTAATCCAAGCGTGGCAGCATATGCCATATAGACCGGAGTTACGTCTTGGGGCAACTCTTCTACTTCCTTAGCAAGCTCAGTGAATTTCTCATCCCACAGCGAAACTCCTTGCCTAATAATTTGAGCTACTTTTGCACCCGCAATTTGAACATCCTTCCCTCTTATATTTTGTTCATAGGCAGCTATTTGCACATCTTGTATCCGCCCGAGATCATCCGGATAATCAACAACGGTATCAACAAACTCTTCCAGAAAATGTTGTTGACCTTCAGGGTCACTTGTTAATGACTTCAAAAGTGCATACGTACCAAGATCTGTAAGACCAGAACCAATGAGTGTTCTAATTTCTGGTCCACCTAATCGCCCTTCCTTGTACGCAAGAGCATAACGAATTGATTCAGGCATGATTGGATCTGAATAGGCACTCTCACGAACACGAGGTGTTTGGAGTCGATCCTTGGTACGCGACCATGTTTCCTTAAATCGAGCAAAAGGGTTATTAATTTTAGTTGAAACCCCATTAGATAGATCACGGGTAAATTCAGTCATATCTTTATCACTCATTTCTTATAAAAGAGTATCATTGGTTCTCTTTAATTACAAATATCATTCACGTACCTATGCTTACTTTTTTTATAGCTTTCACAAATGAATCATAAGAAAAATTACGAGCTCTGTTGACACAAATCTCTGTATCCCATTTTTTTGTGCCATACGCTTTTAGCTTATTTTTCAGCTCATCTACTGATAATTGATCAAAAAAGAGACCTGTTTTATTTTCCAAAACTGTCTCCTTCACTCCCCCTGATCTATAGGCAATAACGGGTGTTCCACACCCCATCGCCTCAACTGGTGTAATACCAAAGTCCTCATCCTCTGAGGCAAAGATGAATGCCTTGGCACCCTTCATTAGTTCAATCTTTTCCTCATCACTCACTTCACCTACGAATTCAACCGAGGTACCTGCAATACGTTGTAGCTCTTCACCATATCCTGCAAATGCCTTACCAAATACTTTAAGAGGAAGTTTTTCATCTGTACATGCTTTCACAATAAGATCAACATGCTTTGCCCTGGCAAGGCGCCCCCCTGTTAAGAAATAGCTTCTGTCTTCAATTGGAACAGACTTATTATCTTTGTTTAAACTTACTGGAGGGTACACGACAACTGCATCTTTTCTATAGAACTTCTGTACTCTTCTTTTAACTTCTTCAGAATTAGCGATAAAAAGATCAACATTCTTTGATGCATTGTAGTCAATCATTCTCAAAAAATGATTTATTGTCTCTCCAACAATTCGGAAGAATATATTCTTCTTCCATTCTCTTGCTGTAGCGTAACCATAAAGATATCGAGGAGGTGTATGACAATAACAGAGGAGTTTGGCCTTTCCTTTATTGAGAGTATTTGGGAAATAGGCACCTGTTGCGGAAGTAATGATAACGTCATAGTCCGAAAAATCAAATGACTTGAAAAGAAGTGGTGATAGAAGACGAAGCGGACTTATGAGTTTTGCTCTGAAAGGGATTTTATTTGCCCAGGAGGTACGGATATTATATTTTTTGAATCTCTCTTTATGTGGACCTAAAAACGAAGGCAAGTAAACAGAAGTGTATATTGGCGCATCGGGAAAAATATCATGGAGTGCCTCAAGGACACGCTCAGCTCCTCCATACTCTTTTATATAATCATGAACAAGTGCAACTTTCATAGAAGCCCTAGCTGATCTTCATGTTTTTTGTCTTTTTTCTTATCTTTTTTAAGCGCAACTGGACGAGGATAGCGAGCATCAAGTCGAGTAAGAAGAGTTCGAAAATTATGCTTTTCAAATTCTTCACGCATTTTTTCAAAGTCGATGTCCTCAACTTTACATTCATCTATCTGAAGATGAACTGGTGCATCAGTAATAATGGCAGCAAGCTTTTTCGCAAGTGCTCCCTGCTCTGCATCTGTTGCTAATTTCACTCCCACCTTTTCAGGTACGTTTTGGATGTTGTGGTACAAATTTTCAAATGTTCCGAACTGTTGCAGAAGACTTGACGCAGTCTTTGGTCCAATTCCTGTTATCCCAGGATATCCATCAGATGGATCACCAATAAGTGCTTTGTAGTCTACAAATTGTGCAGGTGTCACACCATATTTTTCCTCAACAGCTTGAGCGTCATAGAGCATCGTTTTTGTGATCCCTGTAACAGTCATAAGGATCTTTACTCTATCACTTACTAACTGCAACATATCTCGATCACCTGTCACAACAACAACTTCGAGATCTTTTTGCTCTTGTGCCTGTGTTGCATATGTTCCAATAACATCATCTCCTTCATACCCTTCAGCGCTCGAAATTGTAATGTTGCTCTTTTCAAGTATGTCATCAATGACACCAACTTGCTCCGTGAGATCACTCTCCATTGAGGGCCTGTGAGCGTGATATCCAGCAAACATACTTTGTCTTACTGTTGGCTTGGATCGATCAAAACACACAATGAAATATTCGGGTTTCTGGTCCTGAATCACATTAAGAAGCATTCCAAAAAACCCATACACTGCTCCCACCGGTTCTCCCTGCGAATTAGTAAGACCTGGCATTGCATGATAGGCTCTATGCATAAGTGCATTTCCGTCGATAAGAACAAGCTTTTTCATAAAAATAATTGTAACACAGGGAACTATTTATCTGGGGGCAACGTAATAAGCTCTCTTACTATTTTCCCAAGAGGAAGCTCATAAGGATCTGTCTGTCCCCTTTCATCAATCGTTGCATCTTCATAATTCTCAACATCAGTATAGGGGAAAGGTAATATATCTTTAAGAGGATAAACTCTTTTTTCAATCCCACTCATATTGAGAATCCCGTTTTTCAATTGATACTGCTGAATTTGCAAATCTGGTGACGTAATAACGATCTTTGGAAGAACAATACTCGCTTCTAGCTTCGGTCTTTGCTGAAAGCTCATTATAATAGAATCAATATTCTTACCTTTTTGAGGAGGTTCTAAAGAAAACTCTAATAAGAGACGTACAAATGGGTGTTTCCGTGAGTATTTATTTTCAATCCAGTCATCTATCCCGGATGATGTAAAGACAGCAAGACTCAGTTCATCATGATCAGCAAATGCTGTCTTAAGTAGTCGTGAACTCCCCCCTGCTACTTGAAGAGATGCATGACTATGAACTCCACCTGCCCTCGCATCTTCCACCACTGCATGTGCAACATCAAAAAGCCCTACCTGTTCAAACACTGCAAATTGTCTCTGTACTTCACGTACTTCATTTTGAAGTTTACGCTCTTGATGTTCTGCTAAGTGAAAAAGGTGTTGATTTTCTGACATAAAATGGAGATCCTAACTAATGAAAGCAAGTCAGACAACTAAGAGGATTTTGCTTTTGCCTTTGCAGGAAGTACTTTGGGACCCATAAGTGCAACAAAGTCATCCGCATCTAATGTTTCTTTCTTGAGGAGCTCTTCTGCGAGCATATCTAATTTATCTCGAAGTTTGGTGACAATCTCTGTTGCATTTTTATATCCTGCATCAAGAATTTTTTTCACTTGATCATCAATTTTGGAAGACATTTCATCTGAAATTTCTTTTGGTTCATACATTGTACGTTGAGGAGTCTCAAGCGTAATGGGACCAAGCTCACTCATTCCGAATTGTGCTACCATTGCTCGAGCAACTTGTGTTGCTTTCTCAATGTCATTTGATGCTCCTGTCGTTATCTCACCAAAGACTGCATCTTCCGCTGCTCGCCCACCCATCATGACTGCGATCTGTTCAATAAGGCGTGTTTTTGTTTCATGAACGCGATCAATAGGCTCCATCATCGTATGTCCCAAACTCATACCGCGTGAAACAATTGAAATGCGATGGACTGGGTCCATGTGAGGCATGTGCCATGAGACAAGCGCATGTCCTGCCTCATGATATGCAGTCATTCGTCTATCTTCCTCTGTTTGTAGCCGCCTCTTTTCAGGTCCTAACTTCACTTTCGTCGCAGCCTCTTCCAAGTCTTTCATATCAATTGCTTTTTTATTGAGACGAGCTGCAAGAATTGCTGCTTCGTTGAGCATATTTTCCAAATCTGCACCAGAAAATCCAACTGTTCTTTTTGCAACTTTCTCCCAATTTACCTCTTTCGCAAATGGTTTCCCCTTTGCATGAATACCAAGAATTGCCTCTCGTCCCTTCACGTCCGGCAACTCAAGTGCAACACGTCTATCAAATCGTCCAGGACGAACGAGTGCTGGATCTAAGACATCTGGTCTATTGGTTGCAGCCATAACGATTATTTGCTCATTTTTGGTAAAGCCATCCATTTCAACGAGAATTTGATTAAGTGTCTGTTCACGCTCATCATGTCCACCCATAAGGCCATTTCCCCTCTGACGACCAATTGCATCAATTTCATCGATAAAGATAATTGCTGGCTGCGCTTTTTTAGCAGTATTAAAAAGATCACGAACACGAGATGCACCGACGCCAACAAGCATTTCCATAAATTCAGATCCCGCCATAGAGAAGAATGAAACATTTGCCTCCCCAGCTGTTGCCCGTGCAAGAAGTGTTTTTCCTGTACCTGCAGGTCCAATCATAAGAACTCCCTTTGGTGTGCGTGCGCCAATTGCTTTATACTTTTGAGGATTCTTCAAAAAATCAACAATTTCTGTTAACTCCTGTTTTGCCTCATCAACTCCAGCGACATCTGCAAAAGTTGTCTTTGGAGTATCCTTACTAAATAACTTTGCCCGTGACTGGCCGAATGAAAAAATGTTTTCCTGGCTTCCCCGAGCCTGGCGGAAGATAAAATAGAAAAATCCGACCATAAGAAGAACAGGAAGAATGGCTCCAATAAGATTGACCCAGTTATTCATCCCAGCCTGATCTTTTATAACAACATTAACATCCGAATTACGAAGTGAAGCACCCGCATCGTTGAAAAGTGAATAGACATCTGCAGATGGTTCTTTTGTCGTTTGAACCTTCTCACCATTTTCTTTTGTTACTTGGAGCTTATCACCATTCACAACAATCTCTTTTACTTCCCCGTCTTTCACATCTTGAATAACTTGAGAGAGCGGAACTGTTTTTCCACTATCCATTGGTGCGCTGAGAGCTCCAAAGAGGATAAGTGAGAAAAGGATGAGAAAACCGTAGAGGATAATATTTTTCCAAGAAGTATTGACCTTGAATTTAATTGGCTTATTTTTCTTAACCTGATTACCGTTCTTTTTTGTCGTACTAGCCATGATTTTTAGGAGTATAGCAGAAAGAATAGACTGATGCTACCCCTTCCTATAAGAGTTTGCAGTGATAAATATTACACTCATCAAAGAGAAATGAGTGAACCTTTTATTTTTATAAAGCCATCCTTTTCCATACGTTTCACGATTTTCTCCAGACGATCAGATTCTATCGGATTTATGTGGTGAAAGTTATCTAAAAGATCTGAAAAAGTTAGCTGCTCTTGCTGCAATAACATTTTGATGACTTGCCCTCGATAATATCTATCTGATGATAGAAAATGAGATTGTTTAGGAACAGGAATCTTCTTATCTTTCAAGACAAGCCGACTGTAGTCCATGAGAGCCTGATTCCATTCATATGCTCTCCCAGCAGGTAATATCTCGAAAGCAACATCTTGAATTGTTTTTTCATCAGGAAGTACTCCGTCAAAAAACTCAAATGCAATGACTTTTCGTATATTGGTATCAATGACAGGTATTTGGCTATCATATGCAAAACACGCGATAGCTGATCCTGTATATGGGCCAATTCCAGGAAGTTTTTGCAAATCTTTTGGGACTTGAGGAAATATGCCGTTATACTTGGTGTATATTTCCAATGCGGCTTTTTGCATATTGAGAGCACGACTGTTGTAGCCTAGTCCTGACCAATATCGCAGAACATTAGGAACTGATGCATAAGCAAGACTCCGCACTGTTGGAAATACGTTAAGCCACTGTGTGTATTTTGGAATAACCCTTTCAACTTGTGTTTGCTGGAGCATGACTTCACTCACAAAAATGTTGTAAGGATCACGTGTTTCCCTCCATGGAAGATCACGGTGATTTGCTGAGTACCATGTCAAAATCTTTTGTTGGAAAACTTTTTTTAATGAGGGATCAATCATCAATATATCTTTTCACCAATTTTTGCCTCTTTATCCGGTCGTATAAGAACAACATTCCCCTTTTCATCATTTACACCAAGCGTTAGCACTTCTGAAATAAATGGTCCGATTTGTTTGGGAGGGAAATTGATTACTCCTATCACAAGAAGTCCTTCTAATTCATCTTTTTTATAATTTTGTGTGATCTGTGCACTTGATCTTTTTGTGCCTATTTCAGCTCCAAAATCAATTGTTAATTTATACGCTGGCTTTCGAGCTTCTGGAAAATCCTGTGCATCGATTATCCGACCGACTCGAATATCTACCTTTTCAAAATCATCGTAGGAGATCATATTAGAGGAAACCCATTTTTTCTTTCACTTCAAGAAGCGTTTCTTGAGCAAGACCACGACACTTTTCCGCATTTTCAAGAATAATTTGATCGACGAGTTGAGGATTTTCCTCATACTCTTTTCTCTTCTCCTGGAATGGCTGAAGTTCTTTGAAAATTGCATCTGCAATATCAGCTTTCATCTCTGAGTATCGAATTCTTTTTTCTTTATAATCAACAACATATTTCTGATGAAGATCCTTTCCACCAAAAAGATATGCATAGACAAAAAGTGCTCCTACTCCACCATCCTGTGGGATTTGTCCACCAAGTGTTCCACTATCTGTTGGGACCTTGGCAAGGCGCGCTTTAATGGTCTCTAAGTCATCTGTCACATTGATGTAACTTCCCTCAATTGATTTACCCATTTTCCCCTGACCAGTGAGAGATGGAACATACTCTCCCTCTGTCTTGTATCTCTTACACTCTGGAAAAGTATCGCCAAACATTTGATTGAACTTTCGAGCAATTTCCCGTGTCACTTCAAGATGTGGCTCCTGATCAATGCCGACGGGAACAAGATTTGCTTTGAAAAGAAGAATATCCGCAGCCATCAAAACTGGATAATATAAAAGTCCCATATTCACATACTTTGGATGCTGCGCTTTTTTATCTTTATATGTTGGAAGGTCTTCTAAGCGTGAAACTGGATAAATAGTACTTAAGTAATACGCAAGCTCCATATGTTCTGGAACAAGTGACTGAACTTCAATAAGACATTTCTTCGGATCAAGACCAGCAGCTAAGTAATCCATATACACTTCCCGAACAGATGTGCGAAGAGTCTTTGGATCATAGGGGGTTGTTACTGCATGAAGATCGACAACTGAAAAGACACAATCATATTGATCTTGAAGAGCAAGCATGCCTTTAACAGCTCCCATATAGTTGCCTAAGTGGAGTCGTCCTGTTGCTCTAATTCCTGAATAAACTCGTTTTCTCATAAGCGTATTATAGTATGTATTCTCTTAAAAGTAACTAACTTCTCTTATGTTGTGATTATAAGTCACCATCAGCCCTTCACCGAATTGATACGACTCCTTCTGCCCAGAGAAATATTTTTTCAATAATTCTCTTTCTTTACCTATGGAACTGTCGTGTAGATATGCTTCAACAACTCTTAAAATAAATCCATGAGAAATACAAATACTATCTTCTTTTTCTTTATCAAAGATATTAATTAGTTTTTCAACCCTCTCAATAACACTTTCGTAATACTCAACAAGACGATCTTCAATTAAAGCGTTCACAAATAAAACTCTTGCTTTATCTACCTGTGCCTTCTTATTATTAAAAAAATCTTTTTTATCGATAAAGTTATTCATGTTATATTTGATTTCATCAAGCATAGGCAGTACTTGCATTCTTTTCTGAAAAAACCTCCCAGTTTTTATGCATCTCTCATCAGAAGAGGTAAATATCTTATTTACACTTAATAACTCCTTTGGAAGACGATATAAAAAATCTTCTTTAGTTTCGGTAAATTCAGGTATGATCTCTCTTTTTGCAACAGCATTAAAACTATCATACAAATCCATTCCTGGAATCAAATAATTGTATTTTGCTGATCTTAATAAATAGATTTTTTTCATAATTATCTCTTAGCAAATGTCCCTAGTACCGGAACAATCACCGGTAATTCCGGTGTATAACGCAAATCTTGATGGATATTTGCAGAAGCATTGTAGAATGCTCTATTTGGTGTTTGATAATTTAATAATATCGTCGGAACTGCCTGATTTCGAGCTATTTCACCCAGCGCCATATACTGTGCCATATATCGTATCGTCAATTCGTAGGATTGCTCAGGTCTAGCTAAAATCTGTGAATGCCGTGCAATTCTTTGTTCTGCTACAGATGATACTGCATTATAAACACTTTCATTATCCAACATCACTTCCGTAATCCTTTCTTGCCCTTCCTTCTGTAGTCTCCTAAAATCATCTCCAAGAAATTGTGAAAATGTTTTGACCTCAACTCCATCTACTTCCACTAAAGCTTCTCGTATTGCTTGGGCCGAAGATTCACATTTTGCTTTATAGATAGTCCTTTCTCCTTTTGAAGTATTTTGCATGATTTCTTCAATATCATCCTCTGTATCCGCAACAAGTATTGTTATTTCAGGTGTAATGAAATCTTTGTAGTCAGCAGTCAATACTTTTGCTGCATTTATTGCAGCCTGTGCTTCAGGACTTACTCCACCCCCCATACTTCGATAGAACTCCTCATTCTTTCCATAGTCGGGACAGACTGGTGCAATAACTCTATGTATGGAATCATTATGTAAGACTGAGTCAATTAATACTCTACTTAAAGCTTGTCTCTCCTTTTTGTATTGAGGAAGCTGAATAACATCTGGATGGGCAATGACACTTGCAACTGCTCCCCCCGTCCTTCTTAATGATTGAACTGCGCTTCCTTCAATACCATATCTTCCTTTGGTATTTCGAATTTCATCGATACAACATCCTTTTTGACATTCAGTATATAGATGTTTTCTCACTTCACTTACTAAACCTGCTAAATAGTCTTGTGAGATACCCTCAAGTGACTCACTCAAGTACGTATCTGAAAGTACAAATCGAGGATCGAAGAGCTGTTGCAAGTCAGCCCCGTCCCCTTCAAATGATGATTGTAAAAGTTGAATTCTTTCCATAATAAAAGCCCTTGCAGTACATTCATGCGTTTAAATGAATGTACGACAAGGGCCTGCATAAGAGAGGCGGTGCCACCTTGCTTTGTCTTCCCATAAAAAAACCACCCTACGGTGGAGATGTCATAAGAAAACCTTCTTCTAGACGCGCTCCGTTACCGACACACGTTGCTGACTTTGACGGTTTCGCCTCCGTGCATTATGACCATATAGGCTTTTGCTCAAGCTCACCGGCTCCAAATTTCCGGATCACTGCTTATACTGATGTAAATTTTCCTCGTTGAATTTCTTTCGAACCACGAGTAACTGTTGCTATTCCAATCCCCAACTCCTTTGCAATCGAATGCTGTGGAATACCTTTTTTAAGCATTTTTACAATTTGAAGTCGAGTTGGAATCTCATTAAGCTCTTTTGGCGTCAATATTCCTTCCAAAAAATTTTCAAGATCCTCTTTCCTTTTTAATTTCAAAAGAATATCTATGAATTCTTTCTTTTGCCAGGAACTATCTTCCATGCATACTATTATACTAGTACGATGATATTCTGTCAAGGGTTATCAAAATGCAGTTCCCGCCACGTGGAAATGAGAATGTACTGAACTACCAAACTTTTCGTATATGGAAGTGATAATATCTTTTGCAGATCCCTGTATTACTGAAGCCACGTATCCTTTAAATGTTGAAAAGATTCATCCAATATACTCTCTCTAATCCGTTTTACCAAATTCACTATAAAGAAGACATTGTGATACGACCCAAGTCTTTGTGCCAATAACTCATCAGCTATAAAAAGATGTCTAAGATACGCTCTTGAGTAATTCTGGCAAGTGAAACATGCACATCCTGGATCAATTGGATCTTCATCAAGCTGATATTTTGCATTGGTAATTTGAAGAGTAAAGTTGTTTTCTTTTCTTCCACCATTAATTGGTGAGATATATAAATTCCCATGTCTCCCGCGTCTTGTCGGGGCAACACAGTCAAAAAAATCCATACCTGAAGCTACTCCCTCAAAAATATCCTGTACCTCTCCAATTCCAAGTAAATGACGAGGTTTGTCCTCCTGAAAGTATGGGATACACCAATTGAGAACATGATACAAAACAAATTTTGAGGTATACGACCCACCAATAGAGATAGCATTAAAATATTTATCGGTAAATTTCGCTGATTCTCGTCGCAAATCTTCAAAATGTCCTCCATGAACTATCCCATACATCAACTGATCATCTCTGGTCTTTGCTGCAAGACTCGCTAAGGCCCACCTATTTGTCCTCTCAAGTGAAACACGTGTAGTATCAAAGTCCCACAAGGGTGATTCATGATCATCAAAGGCAACAATAAGATCTGCTCCTAATTTCTCCTGCTCTCTTATTGAGACTTCAGAGTCAAACCATCTCTTTGATCCATCGATATGAGAGTAAAACCATACACCATCTTCTTCAATCTTTGCCCTTTTTAATTTATTTAATTGCTTTTCCTCACGCGTCTTTGTCACTGAGGGGAGTTGAAATTGGGATTCTGCAGGATTCATAAAGACTGACTTTGAAAACTTACTCATTTTTCGTCCATGCGGATCCTTTATCGTCACTTTTTTCTGTGCAACTCCAAGTGAGAAAACCTGAAACCCCCCGCTATCTGTCATCGTTGGCCCATTCCATCCTTGAAACTTTGCTAGTCCTCCCATTTTTTCCACAACGTCAGTTCCAGGCCGCAATGCTAAATGATAGGTATTTCCTAATATAATTTGTGCACCAATTTCTTTTAAGTCTTGTGCGGAAAGTGTCTTGACTGTTGCCTGCGTTCCCACAGGATTGAAGTTCGGAGTCAAGATATCGCCATGTGGAGTAATAAGTTTTCCAGCGCGTGCTTTTGAAAACTTATCACCATATATTTTTACGAATTTAAACATGTGCCATATTATATCATCAGACTAACTTGACAGACTTTTTTTTATAATCTACATTGACCTATATATGGACAATAAAGAATCTTTACAAGTTGAGCCTGGATATGATTGGCAAAGAGCTCAAAAACTTGTGAGATATCCCTCGTCTATTAGAGCTGACTCGCCTCATACTCAAAGATCCGTTGTTGCACCAATTTGGTACGGACCAACTGGAGGCAATTCTAAAACGTGGATTGAAGAAGTATATAAGCTAGATGAAAATGGCAAACCAGTTCTTGGAGAAGATAATAACCCTCTTGTTACAGAGTACAAATTAAGTGCTCTCTCTTTTTTTTCAAGTGAAGAAAACTGGGAAAAAGAGACCCAAACCGTGGCAGTTATCAAACCTGACGGAACATTTACCCCAAACGGTAAAAGGTTTAGTGAGAAAGATCACTCAACAGTTGAGCGACTTATTGATGAAATATCTGAAGTTCAAGCTATTGAAGATGATTTAATGGAGTCATAATTTTTTAACCTCTTCCTGAAAAATAATGCCTCGTTCTTTATAGTTTTTGAACATATCAAAAGAAGCACATGCTGGCGAGAGGAGAACGACGTCACCTTCACGAGCGATTGCATGCGCAGCACGAACTATCTTTGTCATCGTATCCGCTCCTTCAATAAGGAGGACATGTTCAGGAAGTCCTTTCAAACTTTCCTTAATTCGATCCCACTCAGCTCCAATACCAATAATTGCCTTTATATTTTTTGCATCAGCAATAACACTTCCCAACTCTTTAAAATCACTATCTTTACTCGATCCACCAAGGATAAGAATTTCAGGAGCATCAAATGCATCTATTGCAGCAATAGCAGTTTCAGGTGTCGTTGAGAAGGAATCATCATAATAAGAAACACCATTGACAGTTCGAACCAGCTCCAGTCGATGTTCTAGACCGGTGAACGATTTGAGTACTGTTACCATGTCCTCTTTTTCAACCCCGGCAAGACTCGCTGCCATCACCGATGCACAAACATTCTCCAAATTGTGATCCCCAGGAAGAAGTATCTGATCAGTATCAATTATCTTTTTCTCTTTTCCTAACTTTCTGATCCATACCGCGCCATCTTTTACAAATGCTCCTTCAATAACTCCTCTCTCACGACTGATATTAAAAACAGTTGCTTCGGTATAGATATCTGATTCATGAGATGCGATATAGTCCCTGTTGAGAATCGCAAAATCCTGTGGTGTTTGATACCTCAAAATATTTCTCTTTGCATCAACATAATCAGTCATTCCCTCATGATAATTCAAGTGTTCCGCAACGACCATGAGCATGACTGCTATATGAGGACTTTTGTGTAAATCATGCAGCTGAAATGAGGACAACTCAAGGACAACAATAGAGTGTGGATTAAGTTGGTCTAAAAATCCAAGTGGTGGTGTCCCAATATTCCCTCCTAAAAAAGCATCTTTCCCAGCTTCTTTCAGCATTTTATAAATAAGTGTTGAGGTCGTCCCTTTTCCCTTTGTTCCGGTAATACCAATTATGGGACAAGGACAAAGATCAAAAAATAATTTCGTCTGTGATGTTACGATAACACCTTTTTCCTGTGCCTGAACAATTGCTGGATGCGTCTTGATAATTCCTGGACTTCGGACAATGACATTAAATTCACTCAGATCTGGAAAACTAGCACCTGCTCGTACTTCTGCCTTTATTTCCTTGGCTTTTTGCAAGTATTCTTTTTCGAGCTCACCAACTGGCCTTTCATCAAAAAGAGTAACAACACCATTATGTGATGCAAGGAAAGTAGCTGCCGTTATGCCTTCAATACCTAAGCCAAGTACAGCAATTTTCTTTCCAGAGATTATCTGTAAACTCTCTTTTGTGTATTTCATAAGTCTGTATTGTAGCAAAATAGAAGAGGAATGAGGAATAGTAGCAGGAGTGGGTCACGATCCCACGACCTCGGCGTTATGAATGCCGTGCTCTAACCAGCTGAGCTACCCTGCCGCATGTTTTAGCCTCCAAAGTATAGCAGTTTGACCACCCCTGAGGCAAATGCTATAATGACTGTGTCCCAAGATAAGAGAGACCGCTCTTTATCTGTAGTGGAATACGCGCGGGATAGTGTAAGGTGCACGCGAGGCTCATAATCTTGCAGTTAAGGTTCGATCCTTATCCCGCAACATAAATAAAAAACCACCCATTTTGGGGTGGTTTTTTGTTGGTTACTACTGAGAAGCAAAGAAGTAATCAATCCACTTTTTCCAATTTGGTGTTGTTGCAATTATTCTCTCTTCGTCTTTATCAGATGTCTGCAAAACTTCGCGCGGAACTAATACGATCTGTTCACCTGGCTGGACCATAAATAACTTATTTCGAGCCTCTTCTTCAATAAAATCTACTCTATTAACCCGCTGCAACTGATCTTTCAACTTCTCATACTCATTTCGCTCCTGAGATAATTCCGATCGTGCCTGAGTTACCAAATCTTTTTTTTGCAGAAGGTTGTAAATTGACTGAATAAGATTATTTGAGATATAAATCGAAGCAATAATGATGAGAATATAGAAAATTTTCTTCATTTTTATTGAAATAATGGGATAAAAAGCTCAACAATTATGTAATTTATTGCTTGACGAAACCCTTACATATTTGATATTATGGGATATCTATGCCAGCTCAACCAACCAAAATACGTGATGCCCACAATCAATTTATCGACTTTTTGAAAGGGAAAAAACATTCTAGTGCTACCATTCTAGCATACGGAAAAGATATCGAGCAGTTAGCTTCCTTCCTTGAAGAGATGGAGAAACACCATGTTCATGATGTTACAGGAGATGACCTTCAAGCATTTTTAGCTAAAATGTCTGAAAAAGGATATACTCCAAAATCTCTTTCCCGCAAGCTCAACTCAACACGAACATTTTATAGGTTCTTAAAGGTCCAGGAGATTATCACTGATGATCCTTCCCTTCTCGTTCAACATCCCCGCTACGAATTAGCTCCACCCCGTATTCTCAAACCAACTGAGTACCGTGCGCTAAGAGATGCAGCACGACATGATGCGCGTATGTTTGCAATCATCGAACTTCTTCTTCAAACAGGTATTCGAATTGGAGAACTCGCAGAGTTACGTATGGAAGATATTAGAGCAAATGAACTACATATCCGTCCTTATGAGAAACATGAAGAGCGAAATGTGCCACTTAACAAACCTGCTAAAGACGCGCTGGATGCTTATCTCAAATCACGCCCACAAGTAACGGATACTCATGTCTTTATTACTAAATCAGGCAAACCATTCCTTGTTCGCAATATTCGAACAGCAATTGAGAGGTATTTTAGAATTGCAGAGATTGAGAATGCAAAGGTAAATGATTTGAGACATACTTTTGTTGCTCATCATCTCAAACATGGTGTTTCACTCGTTCTTCTTTCAAAAATTTTGGGGCACAAAAGAATTTCAACAACTGAAAGATACCTTGAGTTCGTGAAAGACCGCGCAAAAGATACTACAGCTCTCTCTGAGCTCTAATCATTGTTCTCATATTTATTACTTCTTACCAACTAAGTCAACATTTTTCAAACCAAATTATGCCTTGTATTCATTCTTAAGCATGCTATAGACTGCATGGTCCTCAGGCTTTCCTTCTCTCCAACTATCACTTCGCAAAATCCCTTCAAATGTAAACTTTAATCTTTCTGGTACTGCCCGACTTTTGGCATTACTTGTATGTGCCCGTATCTCAACTCTATAAATTTGAAGTTCCTGGAAGCAATACTCGAGAATCTTTTGTACTGACTTTGTCATAATTCCTCTTCCTTGATACTCTTTCCCCAGCCAGTACCCCAGCTCTGTTTTTTTATTTGCCTCATCAAAATAACGCATACCTATAATTCCTACTAATTTTCCTTCTAAATATATTCCGTACTCTACAGCACGTGTTTCTTTATACTTTTTTTCGGTTTCATGAATAAATCTTTCTGAATCAGCAACGGAAGTTGTCTTATCAACCCAAGGAAGCCACTCTCCTACATGAGTTCTACTATTATGGATCAGTGCAAACAATTCTGAAGCATCGTCAACTTTTAGACGACGAAGAGTTAAGGAATCATTTATTATTAGCTCGTCCATTGTGGGTGTGCTTGGATTCGGACCAAGGACATCTACTTTATAAGAGTAGCGCTCTACCCCTGAGCTACACACCCGTACTTTAGTGCTTCCCTGACCTGCCTATCAGCAGACAAGGCCATACCTAAAAGATTGCTCGATTGTAACAAATCTGAGGCAACAAATGAAGCTACATATGAGATCTCTGGACAATTTCAGCCTCAACCACTTGAACATTCCGGCCATATTTCAATCGTGATAACTCTTTAATAAGCTCAGCAACCCGTGGATCCATCAAGGCTTTTTCAGCAACAATGTCTTTTGTCGTATCAAGTGAGAATGGAGGAACTGGCTCACCATTAACGAGTGTTCTCATATAACAATTAAAGCGGTCAATATTGATAAGGTCTGCCTCACTAAAGGTAGGTTGGAACTCGTGCTGAAGATAATTTGCATCGGTCACACCAACACGGAACGAAGCAATTGTTCCAACATTACCAAAGATAGCATTCTTTACTTCCTCCTCCATCTGTCCGACGAACTGATTGGCAACAATAAGATTGAGTCGATACTTTCGGGCTTCAGATAAAATTTGCGCAAAATCTGGGGTTGCGAAATTCTGAAACTCGTCAACATACAAGAAGAAATCTTTTCTCTGATCCATAGGAATATCTTGCCTACTCATCGCAGCAACAAGAATTTTTGGAACAAGCACAAGACCCAAGAAACTTGAATTCTCCTCGCCTATTTTTCCTTTTGAAAGGTTAATGAGAAGAATTTTTTGATTATCCATTGCCTCACGGAAATTAAATGCACTATCTGACTGACCAATAATATTTCTGATCATCTTATTTGTCACGAAACGCCCGAATTTCGAGACAATGTAATCGAGTACCTCTGATTTGTGGAAGTCACTTGTCTGTGCAATCTGATCGGTCCAGTAACGTCTGATAACTGGGTCCTCAACACGTGGAAGAAGTTCCTGAACATAATTCTGATCTGTGAGAGCACGGACTACTTCCATAAATGTTGCACCTGGCTGATACATAACTGTGAGCATCGCATTTCGCACAGCATGTTCAAATCGAGGACCAATAATACCTGTCTTGTTCGGATCGAAAAGTTTATACATCAGTCCGATTACCGATGTTGTTACTAAATGTCTTTGCTGTTCATTGTGGGCTTCAAGCATGTTAAAGCCCATTGGTTGTTCAACGTCCGAGGGATCAAAAAGAATAACGTCTTCTGCTCGTTCTGGTGGGACCATCTGCAGTATGTCTTCTATCAAGTCTCCATGAGGATCAATAACTGCAAGACCTTCCCCGTTTTTTATGTCCTGCATGATCATTTGTTTGAGAAATTCTGATTTTCCAGTACCTGTCTTTCCGATAATGTACATATGGCGTTGTCTATCACTCTTACTAATAAAGACTGGCCTGCTAATTCCTCTGAATGTACTCTTTCCAAGATAAAGCCCTTCTGTTGGGATATTTGCAGGAGCGGGAGCTCTCTTTGAATTAACCCAGTGAATTCCAGGGGTTACAACGCTTTTATTGGGGAAATGATAAATCGTTGCTAATTCCTCACTTGAGAGAACAGATGTCTGACCTCGCATTGGCATGTAACGATAAATGAAATCAGTCACAAATAGCCCTTTAAACCAGTGTTTATTTTTATAAAAAGAGTTAGGTCCAGCGTATTGACTAAATGCGTTAACAATATTTGATAAATGCGCATCTGCTGCCTCCTGACTACTTGAGCAAACAACGATTCTGACAATTGTTTCAAAGCCAGGTTTGCTTACCTTTCCCTCAATTGCTTCAAGTTCTTTCGCATCTGTTGAGTATTTAGCTGTCTCTGGATTGGACTCACTTTTTTTTGTCTTTGCTAAATATTCCTTCCCTTCTTTCTTCCAATGAGAATCTCCTGGACTAATCAGAATTTGAATTGCCGCTCCCTCTCCTTCTCCCATTTTGGCAAGAACTGAGGTAATTGACGCCATAGGATCAACGGCCATATCTTTATATACTTTTATTGGCTTGTAATGAGATCCCTTTAAGGAAAGTGATTTAAAAGCTACTTTCCCATTTTCAGAAAAGATATTGTACTCTCCCGCGAGTATTGTTCCCTCTTTTTGCTTGGCAGCCTGATCTGTGACGAGAACAATCTCGGCATCTGGATATGCTCCATTAATTTGTTTCTCAACAAAATCCTGAAGCTTGTGAGGAACATTCACATAAAATCTAATGTCTCCAGGAAGTCCAACAATCTCAAAAGACAAGTGTGGTTGTGAGCGGAAGAACTCAAGCTTCCCGCTTTTTCGAATAGAAGCAAGACTAGCAAAAAGCTGTTCTGCAGCATCAATTTTTATTTCATTATCTCGAGGCATTGAAACCTGTAAAAGAACTGATCGGAGTGACTCGCTTTCTCGATCCTTATTACGAAGCCACAAAACAAAAACATACCCTCCCCCGAGAGCCAACCCTACTGTTGCGATAAGTCCAAAAACAAGTGCAAAAAACAATGATATCAATGAATTAGGTTCCATATTGTTGTAGCGACAACTTTTTTCCAAGATACTCAACAAAAACTGCTATCCAGTGTTTCCCCTCTTTTGTTGATGTTTTCTTCATTTCATGAATCTGAACAGGAGTATAAGGAAGCTGAACTGATTGTGTCTGTGGAATAATCGGTACTGATTCTTTGGCATGTTGTACACCTGCAGCTTTATGTTCTTCATTTAAAACAGGCCGCTCTTTATTCTCTACCGTTACTCCAGCTTCTTTGAGCTCTTGAGACAGATCTGGTGTTTTTTCAGACCCATGCGCATCTACATAATCAGCTACTGATGCCTCGATATTGATGGGTGCAATTGCAGGTCCCATTTCTTTATGAGTACTCCCCACAAATCGCTGCTTCACCATCTTTGGTTTAATTTGAGAAAAAGCACTGGATTGACCACTATCAGTGTGCTGCTTCGTATCATCCATACTTTAATCTTACCACGCGCACTGTAACATCACAAACAAATCAGCCTCTCTTTTAACACTTTTTACCCTCTCCACAGTCAGGACAACTCGTTGTTCCCCTTCCTACAATAATTTTATATTTACATTCTTTTTTCTTTTTAACCTCGTTTCCCTTACTATCACGTTCTTTTATTGTTTTTGTTCCGGGACAGTGAAAATGAGGAGAATCACCTCCACAACGACAAAGATTTGGATCGTCCTCAGGCCTCATATATCCAAATTGATCTACCCCAAAAAATCCAAGCCCTGCAGACATACCTGCACTCAGTCCTCCCATAGCAATTCCCCCTGAAAATCCACATCCCGTATCAACACCTCGAACAGCCCTCATGCCTAAAGATGAAATATCACGCTCTGTGTACTTTTTCTGACTCTTTCTTTCAAAAATAACTCCGTTTCTTTTTGCTTTGAGAAGATCTGCAATATCATCTGCACCATTGAGAAGCGCATTAAACCTGAGTGCGTGTGCACGCTCGTTATCGGGATCTGCAAGTAGGGACGCAATAAAGCTTGTTCGAAGAATATCACTTAGTCTTTTTATCTCCTCAAAATCTTCCTCTGACATCACTTCATGATCTCGATGAAGCAGCTGATGAATTTTTTCCATCGTCAGCCCATTCCCTAAAGTCAGAGGACTTGAAAGAAGAGAAACATCGCTTAACTCCTCAGGCGTATCAAGATCTGGCACCAGTTCTTTCAGCCGATCAATTGTCTCCTCTGCTGTCAGAGAAGAACTAAAACGAACTGCTTTTATCGATCCATCCTCGGTCTTTTGGAACATGTCATAGAAATTATGTTTGTAAATTGATCCTTCTCGTCCAGGGGGAGAGACAGAAATAACAATTGTCCCATCAGGCGTTTCCTCATCAGTCATAATCTCCTGCATTTTCTGAAATCCTTCAACTTCAGCTGCTTCACGTGGGTGATCGAGAGGACTTCCATTCTCCAGTCGATAGTCTCGTCCTCTTATTAACACATCTTCAAACGGTTCATCACTATGCTCTCCCACTAATTTTCCATCCCTGACCCGGTATGAATACTCACTTATTCCCCTGTTATACCTTTCACCAAGTGTGGTTAAGAGTTGAAAATTAATGTATCCCTCAAACTGTTTCTTTTCTTCTTCGTATCGGTCTGGTTGTTCATAAAGTACTTTTTGGAGTTCCCGTGCCTTTTGCTGATCAAAAGAAAGTTCATACTGAACTACTTTTCGCTGAGGTCTCTCTCTTTCAATCTGTTTGCTTTCTTCCTTTTTTTTATAAAGTGATGGTGCTTGTGCGACAAAGTTGTCCCAAGTAGTTTCTTGCCTCACGTCTGCTACAGGCGCCTTCCAGGATGTCTTCTCTTGTTGTTGTGGTTGATAGCTAAATCGTTCCATAAAAAAACTCCTCTTCCGAGGAGTGCGTTGTCTCACTTCTGCTCGGAAGTCCGCTTACGCGGTCTGGGGATCTGACTTTACAGTTGCGGCACAGTCGAGGAATTCCTTCTGAAGATCAGTTAGGTCACCTCATTCACCCAAAATTTATTGATGATACCAAAGTATCTCTTTGCTTTTTTCTTTCAAATTTAAAAAACGTGCCATACTAAACAACAAATCTGACAATCGATTGATATAGATAACTGCATCTTTATCAATT
>CAYRJZ010000005.1:44371-68046 GCA_964424775.1 uncultured Gammaproteobacteria bacterium
TTTCTTTTCTAAATTCATTGAGCCAACAATCTGAACTGCATCTTTATCAATTTCTTCTTCCTGCATAAGAGCGATAAGTCGTCTCTCAGCACGTCTTGCAACAGTTCGTGCATGATGAAGATGCGCTCCTACAACCCCACCACCCGGAAGAATAAAATGAGTCAATTCTGGCATTTCTTGAGTCTGTTGATCAATAGTTTTTTCAAAGTCTCTCACTCGCTTTTTCAAATCCTCATACACCTCTCCACCAGGAGCAGCTAAATGTGTTCCAATCTCAAAAAGATCATTCTGGATATTCCTAACTTCACGCCGTAATTCCTTTTCCTCATCTGGAAGATACACCAGAACAATACCCAGAACACTATTCAATTCATCAACTGTACCGTAGGCCTCAACTCGAATATTTGATTTGAGAACTCTTTTCCCACCCAGAAGGGATGTTTTCCCTTTATCTCCAGTTCGTGTATAAATTGCCATACTTACCCTCGAAAATAAAACATCGCTGCAATTATCAATGAGAAAAGCACACCTGATACAAAAGAAAGTTTGATGCGTCGTTCTCCTGTCATTTTTGGAATGATTATTCCATCGTTATCTTTTTTCATACAAAAAATCCTTCTCTACGAGAAGGATAACATAAAATTTTCCTGCTCGGGAAACATCCTTTTCCTGTTTTCTGGCTGTACAGTTACGGCATAGCCACGGACTTTCACCGTGATTTCCAGGTAAAAGGCTTAACACTCTGCATGTCCACAGCTATAGCATTTTGCACATCCCTCTTCATGAACGAAGGAGGCTGTACCGCAAGCGGGACAAATATCAAAGGTATTCGTTGATGGTGCACTCATAGCCTCAACTGGAACAGTTGCTGCTGCAAAACCGAGCTGCTGTCCGGTACTTTCAGGCTGATCAACTTTCTGAAGAAAATTTGCCTGAGCGTTCGTTGCATGTCCATTGCCATTTGTTACACTTGCTCCATTTGAGGTTTCAACAGGTACAGCATCGGCAGCAATCGGCATAACTGGACTATCTTCTACTTTCCCATTAACTCTGAAGTGAGCGTGTTTTGCCAACACTTTTGCAACAGCATCTGGGAGGGAGCGAACACGATTCTCACCAAATCCAACACTTCTTGCTCCACCAATTCCTGTAAGTTCAGAAACAATCTCACGAAGTCTCTCACGTTGTGGGACAGGACTATGAATACGAAGAACAAACGAGATCATACGTCCGAGCGCATCAGCCATTGCCATAACATCAGAGCCACTCTTTCCATTGTTGATAAAGACTTCAAATGGTTCACCTTTATCGTCCTGATTGATAGTGACATACATACGTCCAATTGGACTATCTGCCTTATACGTTGTACCAGCTAAGATCATAGGTCGTGGGACACGAGGTGTAACTGGGATGAGAGGTTTTTCCTCTTTTACTTCTTCCTTCTTTGGCTCCTCGACACGACTGAGAACTCCCTGTCGTGAACCATCCCTCATGTATGTTACACCCTTCAGGCCTTGGTCATATGCCAACATGTACAAGCGTTTTACATCGTCTACTGTGTGAGCATTAGGAGCATTCACTGTCTTTGAGATAGATGAGTCAATATATTCCTGCGCAATTGCCTGAACATTTACGTGATCCTCCGGTGTCAAATCATTTGCTGAGCAGAAATAGTCTGGTTTGTCCTCACCAGGATGAGCAAGTCTCCACTCGTCATAAAGCGGATGATACATCTTGTGTTCTCCAAGACGATCCCTGCGAATAAACTCAAATTCATAAACTGGCTCTACACCACTTGATACTCCTGAGATAAGACTTGTTGTTCCCGTTGGAGCAATTGTCAGAAGGACAGCGTTACGAATACCCTGTTCTGCAATGAGATCCTGAATGTCTTGTGGAAGATTTTTGATGTGCCAGCCTTGAAGATATTTCTCTTTATTAAACTTAGGGAATGATCCTTTTTCTTTTGCAATATTGGCTGATGCAATGTATGCATTGTTTCGAAGAGTTTCAAAAATCTTTCGAATGGTTGGAAGAGACTCAGGTGCACCGTATCGAAGTTTCATCTTAATAAGTGCATCAGCAAGCCCTAGAATACCAAGGCCAGTTCGTCTGATCTCTTTGGCTACTTTCTCATTCTTCTCATAGAAATAATATGTATCATCAATGACGTTATCAAGGAAGCGCTGTGCTACTTGGACATCTTTTCCAAAAGTATCATAATCAAACTCCCCATCATTCACATAAGCAGAGAGATTCATCGCACCTAAATTACAGACTGCCCATGCGCCAAGTGGTTGTTCTCCGCATGGATTGGTAGCGATAAGTCTCTCAAAATACCACGTATTTGATCTTTTATTAGATCGATCTAAAAAGTGAAGTCCTGGCTCAGCAGAAGTCCACGCAGCTTTACAAATAAGGTCCCACAAATATGAAGCCTTAATAGTTTTTAATACTTTTACCTTTCCTCCACTCTTCTTCCAGTCTTCGATATCACCATCCCATTTTTTATCATAATTTGGATCATCAAGATCAGGATAGACAAGATCCCAATCTGCATCTGCTTTTACAGCGTCCATAAATGCATCTGATACACAGACTGAAAGATTGGCTCCATTAATCTTCGTCAAATCCTGTTTGACCGTAATAAACTCTTCTATATCTGGATGCCAGTCATGAAGCATGAGCATAAGTGCACCGCGTCTTGATCCACCCTGCTGAACAATATCTTTTGTTGCAAGAGAGTAGAGTTCTGCCCAATTCATAGGACCAGAGGAAAACCCATTTACTTTCTTGACACGTGCTCCACGAGGCCTGAGCCCTGAAAGATTGAGACCAACCCCTCCGCCATGAGCCATAATTTCAATCATGTCAGTGAGGTTTTGCATGATGCCACCACGGCTATCTGGAGGATTAGGAATTACAAAACAATTAAAATACGTTACATCATACCCTGTGCCAGCGCCTGCGAGGATACGACCTCCTGGAAGGAACTTAAATCCATCCATGACGTCATAGAATTTTTTCTCCCATTTCTTTTTATCAGCAGGAGTTTTCTCAACGCGAGCAATTCCTTTCGCAACACGCGCCCACATTTCTTCAGGGGTTTGTTCTGTAGGATTTCCTGCTTCGTCTTTAAGTGAGTAGCGATCAAGGAAAACTTTTTTTCTTATGCCGTCAAGTTGTGTTGCCATATTATTTTAGTAATTTTTGGACTTCTCGTTCAAAATCTTCTATATCGACAAAGCGTCTAAAGACACTAGCAAATCGAATATACGCAATTTTGTCTGCTTTTTTCAAGTGTTCCGCGACAAGTTGTCCAATTCTCTCGCTCGGAACTTCTACTTTCTCCTCAGCTCTCAATTCCTGAAGAATTTGGATCACCATCTTCTCTATCTCAGGAACAGGTACTGTTGTTTTTTCACAAGCTTTTAAGAGACCTGCCTTTAATTTATCGCGACTGAACGGTTCCCGCCTTCCGTCCTTCTTGATAACAACAATATTTGCTGTTTCTACACGCTCATAGGTGGTAAACCTTTTTTGGCATCCAAGACATGAGCGTCGCCTCCTAATTGTATCTAAGTCTTCACTGTCCCGTGTCTCAACTACCTCTGATTCTTTGCTTCCGCAGTAAGGACAATGCATATAAGTCGTACCCTTCTGGCAATTTATCTAATTGACCAGATATAGTGTCCTGAAAAATCATAAGACCCTACCTGTCTTTCTGTCAACATATCATACTGTATCATTTTTACTCGCAGGCATAAGGATTTACTCTTTCTTACATTATATGTTCTTAGAACATAAAAAGTAGTCAAAAAATCACAAGGACACTGAGGATTAGATTAATTTATCAAGACGTTTTTGAAGCTCATCATGCTTTTTAAGAAGTGATTTTACTTGTTCCTTATTCTCTTTTGGAACAATTTTCTCAAAATCTTTCAATAGCTCCCTATGTTTACGAGATGAAAGAGTAAGATCATTAATTATTCCGTCTATATCATGTTTTTCTCTTTTTGCTTTCTCTGTCTCCGAAAGAGCATCAGAATAATAATTTTGTGATTTCGATATAGTAGAGATCGCGATATTCACTTTACTTTTATTCCCGTTATAAAGATAAAGCCCAGCCTGCAGTCTCTTATCTGCTTGAAGTAAATTAAATTTAGCTCTTTTTACTGTATCAGAAATAAGAATCAATACCACCCTATCACGAAGCATTTTGAGTGGATACAAAGGATTGTCAGGCAGTAATCCAGGATATGGAAGCGCATAATCTGTCGACTGCATTGGTGTGGGTGTAACATCTCCCGATAGACTCGCTTCCTGAGCAAAAGCAGACAGTGGAAAAACAAAAAGAAAAAGAAGAAAAGAAAGAATAATTGCCTTCATAAACACTGCCATAATACTCTTTCAGTTAAGAGTTTGCAACTCAACGGTGAATCTCAAATCGCTTGGCATGAAGGATTGCAAATAACTTTTCCAGTGACTCTTCAACACTTTCATCTTTATTGAGAACAAGATAATCACAATCTTCATACTGCTTCATTTCCCACAAAACGAGAGACTCATTCCATCTTATCTTTGCTCCTTCATCCCCTTCTGCTTTTCGAACGCGTTCTTTCATTGCTTCAAGTGAGTCACCCATCAAAAAAACAAATGCACTTCGTGGAACCATTTGTTTAATTTTTGACTTAATATTCTTTACCCCTTTTGTCTCAATCTTCCAGAGAACATCTTTTCCAGAATGTATAGCATCGAGTAATGTCTGTTTCTGTGTCCCATAGAGCTCCCCTCTGAACTCTACCCATTCAAAAAACTCTCCTTCTGCAATGAGTCGTTCAAATTCTTCACGTGTCACAAAATGATATGGTTTTCCTTCTTCTTCTCCTTCTCTCATTTTGCGGCTTGTTGTTGAGACAATCCATTCTAATTGAGGATGTTTTTTCTTCAGTAGAGTGATAAGAGTATCCTTCCCTGACCCACTGGGCCCAGTGATAACCATAAGAACTCCACGTGTGACCTGTTCTTGAATTTCTGCTTCAATACTCTTGTGTTCCATGGGGAATAAGTATAACAAATAGTTGACTTTATGTAATAACCATTTTTACTTCTTCGACAAGTCGATTTGCATACCCATATTCATTGTCATACCACGCAATCACCTTCGCAAGATTCCCCCCAACAACATCCGTTAAAGATAAATCAACAATTGATGAGTGCGGGTTGCCTATGATGTCTGTTGAAACAAGAGGATCGCTACTTACGGTAAAAATTCCTTGAAAATGAGGAGCATTAGCTGCACGTGTGAGGACCTCATTAATTTCTTCCTTTGTCGTTGGTCGTGAAAGAACAAAAGTGAAATCTGCGAGTGAGCCAACTGGAACTGGGACTCTTACTGACAAACCTCGAAACTTCCCGGATAAAGATGGGACAGTTTTTGCTGCAGCCTCAGTTGCCCCAGTTGAGGTTGGAACGATATTAAGCCCAGCTGCCCGTGCCCGTCGATAATCTTTATGCCCTCCGTCATGAAGTCGTTGGTCAGATGTATATCCATGAATGGTCGTCATCATCGCCTTTTCTATACCAAAATGGTCCTGCATTATCTTGGCAACGGGAGCAATACAGTTAGTTGTACATGAAGCATTGCTGATAATTTTTTCTCCTTTATAAGTATCGTGATTTACAGAGAGTACATACGTCTCGATTCCCTCACCCTTCGCTGGTGCTGAAAGAACAACACTTTTTGCACCTGCAGTTAAGTGCTTTTCCAAATCTTCTTTTTTGGTAAAATGTCCTGTTGATTCGATAACAACATCCACATTAAGACTTCCCCATGGAAGAAGTGAGGGATCTTTTTGAGAGTAAACTGGAATAGCTCTCCCATCAACTTTTAACGATCCAAGGAGCATTTCGTTGTTATCATCCTCATGTTTTTCTTCTATGTGAAGAGGGAGATTGAGATGCCCATACACACTGTCGTATTGAAGTAAGTACATCCACCCTTTAAGGTCTGTTGAGGATCCTGCGTTAATTGCAACCACTTCGATTTCTTGAGCATACTTTTGCAGAATTATACGATGTGCTACTCTTCCTATTCGTCCATACCCATTTATTGCTACCCTGATCATATATATAGTATGAAACATATCCTGCTAAGATTCAATGAGGTACAGGCATTGACGAATATCAAAAGAATCCCATATGATTAATTCATCTCTTGCTTTAAGAGAGTATTAATCGTGAACACCCTGCTATCACATAAAAAAAGACTTTTTACAGTAATCCTCTTACTCCTTCTGGTGGCATCCGTTCCCCTTGCAGTTTATCTTTCCCAACAGCAACAAGATGTAAGGCAGCAGGCAGCAGGCAATGCTGATCTCGTTGTTGAGTCCCTTCAACTCACCGATGCGGGCGGAAATGTTCGAACGTCATTTATGGTAAATGAAGACATATATGTTCGAATTCGGCTTAAAAATGCAGGTGGTGAAAAAGGTGTATCCAGTGATGGATCAACACATACTGTTATCTATGCGAATAGATCCAGCAAACCGGACTTTAATTCACTCACTGGAACATATATAACAATGAAAAATGGTGAATTTGGAGCTGGATCAAACAATCTCTATGAATCAATTTACGGCTCACCATCTGAAAATCGCTTTCCTACGAATAAATCCTGGCGACTCTCTACTCCTGGATCGTACACTGCTCGAGCGTTTATCAACTTCAATAAATTTGTCACTGAATCAAATTATGATAACAACCACCTTACTGTCTCCTACTCTGTTACCTCTACTCCTACATATAAAGCTGGCAAGATAAGTACCACCAAGCCAACTGGATTTGAAGACGCGTTTTGTTTCCAAAATGCCAAGCTCGTTACAGGCCTTGATGGCTGTGTGATGGACAAGCCAGTTGGGTCAAAGACTTATGGAAAGATAACAAATACGGGAAGTACGACTCGAACTGTTGGGATGGCATCATATAAAGCTTACTATGATTATCCGGATCCTTATCCTTCGTGTAATCCAGCTGATTGTATTGATGAATTTGTCTGGATCTGGACACAAACAATATATAGTGGCGTGACAACGTCGCTTAGTGCAGGAAAAACGATGTATTTTGAAGTCGATGTGCCACCGTGTGCTTGGCAAACTGATGTTTTTGAAGGGAATATCTTTCCATCATTTACACCACCAGACAGATACTACTCAGGACAGAAAAAATATATTGACGGATATCTCCACCGAATTACACCATGCAAACCAGTTATCCCAACACCGACACCAACTCATACACCAACACCAACTCTTCCACCATCAGTTACGCCTACGGTAACTAACACACCGACACCAACTCATACGCCAACACCGACACCTTCTGCAACACCCACAATCACTCCTACTCCTACAATTCCAGCATGCCCTGTGCCATCACCTGTTACTAATGTTCGAATTATATGTCCGAATTGCTCTAGCCCAACACCATAAATTGTATGAATAAAAAATTATTAATTGGAATTATTATCGCCATACTCCTAGCAATAGGTATTGGTGCGACAGTCTTTTTGACACAACAACAACAGGATATTAGACAAAGAGCTGATGAGCCGGATCAAAATCCATATGGGAAAGCATTAAAATTTAACGGTCAAAACGGATATGCGCTTAAGACAGAACGCACAGAATATAATGAGCCTTTTACGCTTGAAGGATTTATTAAGCCATATGCTACAACAAGCGGTTCCGTGGTATTTAGTATCAACCCCGATGGATCAAATAATGCTTGTGGAGATATTGGCACTTTTAGTGTAACTCCAATAAATGACACAGAGATGCTTGTTCGCACAGTTATATCACAACCCGGCACAGATGAAATACAGCTCCAAAATGGGGCAACTATTCCGGTAAATGAATGGGCACATATAGCACTTGTTTTTGAAGCAAGTAAGTCAGCTCATATTTATGTAAATGGAGTTGAAGTAGGAAATACAGAACTTACAAGACCTTTCTGTGCTGACACAACAATTTCAATGGGAAGTCTGTATCGAGGTGGGAGTAGTGAACAGATTCTCGATCCTTTCCTTGGGGAAATTGATGAAGTCAGACTTTCAAAAACAGCACGATACACTGAGACGTTTACTGTGCCGACTACACCCTTTGTACCAGATGAAAACACTATTTCTTTATGGCATTTCGATGACAGTACAAAAGATGAGTTTACAGGAAATGACGCTGCGATTAGTGATTCTGTTGAGTTTATTGTTTCAACGCTAGGAACACCTGTCGCTCCACCCGCTTGCAAAGTCAATTTGGCAACATGTGCATGGGATGCTGCGGAGGGTGCAACAAGTTATAAATATCGTGTTTCAGAAACTGAGTCAGGAACAATTGTCACTGAAGGCACTTTCACAAGTGAAGATGGATCATTGAATTCACCTTCTATTACCTTTCAAAGTGATGCGAATAAGAGCTATACATGCTCAGTTACTCCAGCTAATGACTGTGGAGATGGAGTAAGTGCCTCCGCAGTAGCAAGTTGTGTCGTATCACCAACTCCTACCCCTACGCCAACGAATACACCTAGTCCAACACCTACTGCAACTGGGACTCCAAGTCCTACTGCTACTCCTACCAACACACCTGCTCCAACAAATACGCCGACCGCAACACCGACCAAGCCCCCTGTTGCAACGAATACACCTACCCCAACTCGTCCACCACTCGCAACAAGTACACCGACAAATACACCAACGGTGACAAATACGCCTATTCCTGGAGTTACCTATACACCTACTCCTACCATGGAAGCTCCTGGGAGTGTTCTTCAGACTGTTACACTTGTTGGGGGTATTATCCTAACAATTATCGGTGGACTGGTACTCTTCGTTCTCTAAGAGGGATCACGTAGAATTAATCCGTGAATTCCTGACTAAACATCTTGCCATAGACTCCCCCATCCATGACGCCTATTCCTACCTTTCGATAATCAGGTGAGAGAATATTCGCTCTGTGTCCCGGACTATTCATAAGACCTTGATGAGCAAGCTCCACACTTGGTGCAAGTGCGAGATTTTCTCCTGCATTATTGAAGGCAATACCAGCATTCCCCATTCGATCAAAGGGCGTTAAGCCTTCAGGATTATTGTGTGCAAAATACCCTCTTTGAAACATATCTTTTGAGTAATCCCGAGCAAGACCTTGAAGTGATGTATCTACTACAAGCGGTTCAAGTCCTTCTTTTTCTCTCTCTTTATTTACAAGTCGTAGCATCTGCTCTTCTGCTTGTGGATCAACAGTCGGATTTGCGACAGTAAAGCGAAGGTTGACCGTCTCATCACTCTGAGGTTTTATGGTCAAAAAGTTAAGAGATTCACTAAATGCATCACCAAAAACTGCATCAACTTCTTGCTCAACAGTTGAAATATTTGAGACAAATGTTTGTCCAAATCGTGAATTAAGAACGTGTTGTTTAAGAGCTGGTGATGCAGGAAGTGTTAAAAGGAGTGTAAAAATGAAAGACAGAATAAGAAAAGCAGAGATGATCCCAGGGATAACTCCGAGGGGATGATATACTTTCTGATAAAAAGTTTGTAGCTTTGTCTCGTGTCGAGGATGAGGGAAAAGTCTGCCAACCCTTTTAAGAACAATACTGAGTATTATTTCACCAATAAGTGCGATAAGAAAAAAACCTATTGCATTTGCAAATCCTTGTGGAAGCGAGAACACAGCAATGAGAAATTTTCCAACTACTTCATAAAAAAGGAGTGCGAGAAAAAAAGATGCGACAAAACTAATCAAGTCAAGAAACGCTAAATGAAATCCAAGAGAAAATCCTTCATATGCATAAAAAGCCAACACGCCAAGAATTATAAGATCAAGTACTGTTATTCCATACTGACTCAGATCAAAAGCAGAGAAAAAAGTTGACAATAACTGATGAAAAATAACTGGGATTTCCATATTATTTAGTATACGTGAATTTAGAGTGAGTTACCTTAATTTTGTCACAAATATCACTGGATGATATCATAGTCATATGTCAAAAAAAGTAATTCAAATGAAAAAAGTTATTCCAAAGAAGAGACGCCTTCGTCTCCTCATCTTACTTCTTCCCTTTTTGATTGCTTTTATTGCATTTTATCTCTATATCCTTAAAGATCTTCCCTCTCCTACTCGACTTGCAAGTACAAGTCTACCTCAATCAACAAAAATTTTTGATAGGAATAATAAATTGCTCTACACCATTTATGCTGAGAAAAATCAAACATTCATCCCCTTAAAAGAAATCCCAGAGGATATACGCCACGCAACGATTGCAATTGAAGACAAAGATTTTTACAAACACGGTGCAATTGATTTTCGAGGAGTCATCCGCGCTGCCTATGCGACACTTTTTAAAAAAGAATTACAAGGTGGCTCTACTCTCACTCAACAGCTCGTCAAAACAAGCCTTCTCACGCCTGAAAGAACAATTCAGCGTAAAGTGAGAGAGGTCCTACTTTCGTTTGCAACAGAAATCATCTATCCAAAGGATAAAATTCTTGAAATGTATTTGAATCAAGTTCCCTATGGAGGTACAGCATATGGGGTTGAGGCAGCGGCACAAACATACTTTGGGAAAAATGCAAAAGATCTTACTCTTGGTGAGAGCGCCCTCCTTGCAGGCCTCCCAGAATCTCCAACAACATACTCGCCTTTTGGCTCTCGACCAGAACTTGCAAAAGTGAGACAACGTGAGATTCTTCGCGCAATGGAAAAGGAAGGATACATCACACGTGATGAAAGACAGAGCGCAGAAGAACAAAAAATTGTCTATCGAAAAATTACCAATCCTATCCTGGCTCCCCATTTTGTTCTCTATGTAAAAGAATTACTCGTCAATAAATATGGAATTCAAGCAGTTGAACAAGGAGGACTTACCGTTAAAACAAGTCTAGACTATAGCCTTCAGGAAGTCGCACAAGCGAGTGTTTCTGCTGAAATTGACGAAATAGCAAGGCTAAAAGTAACTAATGGAGCTGCACTTATTACCAAACCCGGAACGGGTGAAATACTCGCAATGGTTGGAAGTAAGGACTACTTCGATGAAAGCATTGATGGAAACGTCAACATAACTATCTCCAAGCGCCAGCCAGGATCTTCTATCAAACCAATCAATTATGCAACAGGGCTTGTGAAAGGATTTCCAGCTTCTACAGTATTTATAGATCAAAGAGTTTGTTTTAACACACCCGGACAACCTCCCTACTGTCCGCGTAACTACGACGGAAAATTCAGAGGACCAGTTCTCATGCGTGAGTCTCTTGCGAACTCTCTTAATATTCCTGCAGTACAAATGCTGAAGATGAACGGCTTGGATGCGATGATAGCAACAGCATCAGCAATGGGGATATCAACATTCACTGAAAAAGATCGGTATGGGTTATCCCTCACTCTTGGTGGAGGCGAGGTGTATATGACTGATATGGCAACAGCATTTGGAGTATTTGCAAATGGCGGGTATCGGATAGATCTTCATCCAGTTCTTGAAGTCAAAGATAAAACGGGTAAAGTACTTGAGGAATATACTCCACCTACAAGTCCGATCTTTGGTAAAAAAGTACTCCCCGCGGGTGTTGCATATATCATTTCTGACATCCTTCGTGATAATAATGCACGCTCTCAAGCATTTGGAACTAATTCCGAACTTCGTATAGGTAATGCACCTGTCTCTGTTAAAACAGGAACAACGAATGATCTTCGAGACAACTGGACAATAGGATATACAGGGGATTTTCTGGTAGCAGTATGGGTTGGAAATAGTGATAACAGTCCAATGAGTGGACTTGTTTCAGGTGTGACAGGAGCAGCTCCAATTTGGAATGACCTCATGTCCTATGTTCTGAAAGGAACAACTGTTTCTGCCCCCAAACGACCAGTGGATGTTGTCAGCAGAGCTATATGTAGTAACTCAGGTCTACTCCCTCCTGCAGATGGAACACCTGACAGATGTCCTGTTCGCCAGGAACTCTTCATCAAAGGACAAGAACCGAAAAAAGTGGGAGAAGGGCGTGTGAAAGTATTTATTGATAAAACGACAAATGATCTTGCCAAGCCTGGACAGACAGAGAATGTTGAAGAACGTATGGAAGTAGTTGTTACTGATGCTCTGAATAATAAATACTGTGTCACGTGCGCTCGCATATCTCCTTCCCCAACTCCTTAAGACTTGACAAAATAGACACAACTGTCCTACCATATTTCAACATGAAGACTGCTCTCTTTCTCTCCATCCTTGGTCTTCTTATTTCTCCAAGTCTCACCTTTGCTCAAATGAGACCCCAAGACACAACCATCATGAAACCTCAAATGACTGGCATGCCCTATGAAAAGACTATGCAGACTCGCCCTCTCGAAATGAGACAAGAAAAAACAACTCAATTGAGAGATACGAAAAAACAAGCTGTTGTTGAAAAACTAGGCGAAAGAATGAATGACATTAATGAGCAGCGAACATCTCATATGTCCAACTCTCTAACACGACTTTCACAACTAACTGCACGAATTGCAAGTAAAGCAGCAGCGGAGAAAAAATCTGGGAAAGACACATCCACCGTTGAGGCAAGCATCACCTCTGCTCAATCTGCAATTCAACTTGCTCAAGCGAGTGTAGCTGCACAGATGAAAAAAGAGTATAGTGTGGCTGTCTCATCAGATGAAACAGCACAAATGGATGTGAAGACTACGATCACTTCCCTTATGACTGATTTAAAATTAGTCAATGAGAGTGTTAAACATGCACGAGATAAAGTAATAGAAGCTGCACGAAGTCTTGCAAAATTAAAAGCAACAACTTCTCCAACTGCTTCTTCATCTGCTACACTATAAATACCCTATGGATAACACAACAAATCAGCCCTCACAACCACTCCCATCACAGCCAGCTCAGCCTGTAACTCCTCCTGCGCCTACTGAAACAACCCCACCTACTCCAGCTCAGCCTGTAACTCCTCCTCCACCTCCAGTAGAACCAGAACAGTCCACAGTTTCTCCTCCGCCAAATAGAGAAGCAAATAAAAAATCAATGTTTCTTATTATTGGAATAATTATCCTTGTTGCACTCCTTGCAGTATTATCTTTCTTTCTTATGATGAGACCCAAGCCTACTCAAACAACACAGCCTGTTCAACAAGCTGTACCTACCCCTACGACGATGATGGAGACCCCTACTCCCACGCCATCATCGGAGGAAGAAGCAGAAGCACAGGGGATTGATCTCTCAGATCCAGCATCCGAGGCTGCTGATCTTGAATCAGAGGCCTCACAATTATAAGACATTTCTTTTTCTCTTCAATTTTTTCCTTCTTTTCAACCTAAACGCACTTTAGTATAATCTGGCCTAGAATCCCAAACTCTTATTGTGGTTTGTCGTACCTTTTTATGATGAAATTTTTACTTCAATCACTTGCTGCTCTTATCCTTTTTCTTATTGCTATAGGTGATATTGTTCAGTTTGTCTTCTTTTCACTCCTTCAACTTCTTCTCATTATTCTCTCTCTTCCTCAAAAAGGATATACGTTGATTAAAAGCCGTGCATGGAACATGCCTCACTTACCTCCACTTCCTACATTTACATTGAAGAGTATAGCTGTCCCAAAAATGCACTTATTAAAAACACAAAAAAAGATAAAAAGGAAAAAACCTGTCGTCGTTTATCCTCTTCCTCTGTTTTTAAAGTTACGATACTTTTTTATCGGAGTATTTTTCTCTTTCATTTTCCTCTTTCTTCCTTTAGCTCTCTTTCTTTTTATCCAAGATCTTCCTCATCCTCATGAATTAACGACTCGACAAATCCCACAGACGACAAAAATTTATGATAGAAATGGGACACTTCTTTATGAAATTTATGCCTCGCAAAATAGAACACTAGTCCCACTCTCTGCTATTCCAAAACATCTTCAATACGCTACACTCGCAATTGAAGATAAAAATTTCTACAAACACCCAGGATTTGATATAACCTCAATTATTCGTGCTCTTAAAGAAAATACCGAGAATAGTTCGATTACTCAAGGTGGCTCCACCATCACACAACAACTCATTAAATCCTCCATGCTTACACCAGAACAGCTCATCTCACGCAAGGTAAAAGAAATTGTTCTTGCCTTCTGGGCAGAGCGCATATATACAAAAGATCAAATACTTGAAATGTATTTCAACCAAATTCCATATGGTGGAACAGCATGGGGAGTCGAAGCGGCTGCAGAAGTATACTTTAATAAACCGGTCGGGAAGTTAACACTTGCAGAAAGCGCTTTTTTGGCTGGAATTACCTCTGCACCAACAAGCTATTCTCCGTATGGTACCAACCCTAACGCCTGGAAAATACGACAAAAAGAGGTGCTTAACCGCATGGTAAGACTCGGCTATATCTCACAAAAAGAAGCAAACCTGGCATCCTCAGAGAAGTTAGTTTTCAAGTCTCCTCAAACTGCATTCCAGGCACCTCACTTTGTGAATTATGTTCGTGATCTTCTTGTTAAAAAATATGGCCTTGCTATGGTCGAGAAAGGGGGCCTTAAAGTTGTAACAAGTCTTGATCTAAAAACTCAAAAACAGGCACAAGAGATAGTTACTGACGAGGTCGATAAAGCAGCTGGGTTAAATCTTACCAATGGCGCTGCTGTTGTAGCAAATCCTCGTAATGGAGATATTCTTGCAATGGTTGGAAGTAAAGATTTCAATGATCCAAATGGAGGAAATGTCAACGTAACAACTTCTCTTCGTCAACCTGGTTCAACTGCAAAAATTATTACCTACAGTGCAGCTCTTGAAAATGGGTATACAGCTGCATCTATTCTTGATGATAGCCCAACCACATTCCAGACTCCTGGAGGCACTCCCTACACCCCTGTAAATTATGATGGACGGTACAGAGGTCGAGTACCACTGAGACTCGCACTTGCAAACTCTCTCAATATTCCTGCAGTAAAACTTCTTCAACAAGTTGGTGTAGATACAATGATCAATTTAGGTCGACAAATGGGAATAGCTCACTGGGATGAAGAAAATGATTATGGCCTTGCTGTAACCTTAGGTGGTGCGGAGGTAACGATGCTCGATATGGTTTCTGTAAATAGTACACTAGCGAACATGGGAAAACGAGTTGATCCAAATCCTTTCCTTAAAATTACAAACTTTAAAGGAGAGATACTTGAGGAAAAGAAAAACGTGAGCGGGATGCAGGTGCTTGACGAAAGCGTTGCTTATATTATCTCAGATATCCTTGCAGATAATAATGCACGTAGCATGGCTTTTGGTCCGTCATCCCCTCTTACTATCCCTGGACATACTGTTTCTGTAAAGACGGGCACATCGGATAATAAGAGAGACAACTGGACCGTTGGATATAATCAAGATTATGTTGTAACCGTATGGGTGGGAAATAATGATAATAGTCCAATGAGTCCTAATCTTGCATCAGGTATTACGGGTGCAGCCCCAATATGGAATAGAATAATGACGTCTCTTCTTTCTGGAAAACCAGATACAAAGTATCAAGCACCTTCTGATGTTATCGCACTTCCATGTTTTGGAAGAACTGAGTACTTTATTCGTGGAACTGAGTCACAAAGTGGATGTCGGTTTACACCATTCCCTACTCAACTTGCCCGTTAAGGATCGCTTGTAAGTCGTGAAAGTTATCATTTGGCTCTCCATGCCAAAAGAGTGCACTTGTAACCGCAGCTCTCTTTGCTCCTGCTTTAACAGCTTCAGGAAGTGTCTGAAGAGAAATCCCGCCATCAACTTCAATTGGTACTATCCCCATTGATGAAAAATATCTCACTTTCTCAAGACAGTTTGGTATAAATTGCTGCCCAGAAAATCCTGCTTTAACGGTCATAATAAGAAGGGCATCTAGATCCTCAAGCGGAACTTTTACTTCATCTTGGAAAGAATGTGCATCAAGTGCAAGTCCCACTTCTCCAAAATTCTGTGCACGGGAGACAAATGATGCTTGATCACTCATTTTTTCAATATGACCGATAAATCTCCCTATTCCCGCTTGAGACCACTCTTCAAGATATGACTCTGGTTCCTCCACCATCATATGCAACTCAAAGAAAAATTCTCCTTTATACTTTGTGAAAGCTTGTGGATCAAAGAAAGAGGTATTCTTCGCAAACTTCCCATCTAACAAATCGATATGGACAGCTTTTGCAAATGGCTTCACCAGGTCAAGTTTTTTTTCAATTTCTGAAAAGTCTTGTTCGAAAATCGCTGGGAGAATATTATTCATGTGACTCAAGCTGTGAAAGCTTTGTAATTCTCCTCTCAAATCGCTCTTCTCTTGTGTATGGAGTCGTTATAAAAGTCAAAATAATCTCCTTTGCGGTATCTATAGGCGTGATGTCTGATCCTAATGCTAACACATTGATATTGTCGTCTTTTCTTGCTGAACGAGCGTGAGATGAAGAAAAACACAGTCCACTTCGTATACCTTGAACCTTATTTGCAGCAATTGAGACACCCACTCCACTTCCACAGAGAACAATTCCGAGGCCTTCATCAGTTGTAGCTACTTTATTACCAACACGAGCAGCAAAATCCACATAATCATCATCATGATCCAGAAATTGTGCACCACAGTCCTCTACGTCATATCCTTGATCACTAAGCCACTTTTCAATTTCTTCCTTCATTTCAAATCCTTTGTGATCTGCTCCTAAAAATATTCTCATCTATAGTTGATCCTTTCTCAAAAGGCCTTCCTGCGAGCCTATCTTCCCGATGACTGATGCTGCATTTTTTGCACCCCACATAAGAGCTTCAGCCTGTTCTTTTCCGCTTATTATAGCTGCCAAAAATCCTGTTGCAAAGGCATCGCCTGCACCGGTCCGTTCCACAACATCACACGTAATAATTTCCTGCCTGTGAATTTTCCCTTCGGGATCAAGACACCAACTTCCCTTCTCTCCATCCGTAATCACCACTGTTCGAACACCTTTTTGCTGAAATGCCTGAAGAATTGACTCTACCTCACTCTCTTTTCCCAGAAGCCTATTTCCTTCATCCTTATTGAGAAAAAGGATATCTGTTAACGGAAGAAGATACTCAAATGAAGTAAGCCCTGTCTTTATTTGAAGCGATCCGGGGTTAAATGCTAACCTCGTTCCTGTTGAAGACTTTATTTTCTCTTCAACACTCCTATACACATGCTCCCACTTATTACCAAGTGAAGTCACATAAAAGTAAGTTGGATTCAGAGACTGGATGAGAAAGTCATGCTCCCGTTCACGATGCTCTGTAAAAAGTGTTCGTTCTCCCTGGAAATTAATACCTATTGAGAACGAAGACTGACCAATTCCGCGAAGAAGAAGATCTGTTCCGACATTCTCCTTCCGAAGCCCATTGAGAATTTTCTGTGCAAACTCATCTGATCCAAGCTCTGCAATAAGTGCAGAAGAATACCCAAGACGGGATATGCCAACAGCAACATTACAGGCATTTCCTCCCAAAACGAATTGGCACTCCTCTAAAAGAACCTTTTCACCATAAGGGATACACAGCTTTTTATTATCTGTATCTAGCGTAAGATCGTTACTTGTTGATGGGAATGAAAGAAAGGCATCGATAACGGCGTTACCGATTGTGATGACGTGATACTGCATGAATGTAGGCTATTTTGCTCCTACAATAACTATAGCATCAACTTGTGCTGTTTCAGCAAGCGTTTCTATCGTTGATGAGACAGTATATTCTGATGAAAGTGCCTTGCGAATTGTTGCAGCTTCTGTTTGCTTACTCTTTTTTATCTGAATAACTGTTTGCTCATAATCAAATGTGTCAGCGTTTCCAGTTCCAGTAACAGTATAGCCAGCATCAAGAAGAACGGAAGCAGCATCCCCCGCTGCACCTTGCGTCCCGCTTCCATTGAGAACACGAACAGTAATTCCTTTTTTCGCAGTCGTTGTTGGTGTTACCGTTACTTTTCCGGTAGGAGTTGGTGTTGTTGAACGAGCTGGAGTCACTTCTTCCTCAGGGGTTGGACTCGACTCTTCTTCAGGTGTTGGAGTAGGACTTACTGCAACTGTCGGAGTAGGCTCTGCATCATCCTCACCTGATCGTTGGGAGAGAAAGACATTCCCAATAATCATCGCACCGGCAATAATAATGGCAAAGATAATGACATAAACAAAAGCTCTCACTTTTGGTGATTGAGTCTTCTTTGTATAAGGAGTGAATTGACCAAATTGATTATCATCCATATTCGTTTAGTTTGTTTTACCAAACCAAGTTCTCATTCTCAAGTGTCATGAGTGTAGCATATTTTTTTCATTTTTCAAGTGAAAAGGTTGCGCTTGCTTCTCTCTGATATAATAATGAAATGCCCATTATCCGATTAGTATCCTGTCTTATTATTGTGATTCTGCTGAGTGTCTTTACCCTCATTTCTGCACCGAAAAGCTACTCTGATGAACTAGATGATATTAATAAACAAATTAATGATTTAACTTCAGCTCTTAACCAATCAATTGCAGCGACCAAGCCTTTAGAGTCCCAACTCACTTCCCTTCAAGGACAAATCCTTGGTATCAAAACAAAAGTCACATCAATTGAAAATGATTTAATAACAAAGAAAAAAAATATCGATGATGGGTATAAAAATTTAGAAAAGAAAGAAGATATATTAAATAAAACTGTTCGTGAATACTATATAAAAAGTTATTATGACTCTCCTCTTGCAGTCTTTCTCTCAGCTGGATCTGCATCAGAGATAACACAACTTCTTGCGTATCAACGGGCAAAAACCAATCAAGATAAAACAATCATTACCAATATTGCTCTGTCCATTCACGATTTAGAACAAAGACGTGAAAAACTAAAATTCGAGCAAGAAAAACTCCTTGGTATTAAAGCAACACTTGATGAGCAGTCGAAGAAACTTGATTCCGTAGTGAAAGGAGCAAAAGCATATCAACAGGAGGTCACAGGTAAACTTGCAGCGCTTTCTGCCAAACAGAATGAAATCCTGAGTGCTCGAAGTGGTAACTTCACATTTACTATTGGAAGCGGAGAACTGGCTGATGAGTATCTCTCCTCCATCAAAGGATTTCGTGAGCAAGCACCAAGTGGCTACTTTGCAGTCTTTTCCTTCGGAGCTTATACACATCGAAAAGGGATGAGCCAGTATGGAGCACGGGGTCGAGCACAGAATGGACAGAATTATCGACAAATTCTTCAAGCTTATTATGGTAAAGAACCAGTCAATAAGGATACAGGTGGGAATATTAAAGTTGCAGGTCATGGAGAAATGGATTTTGAAGGAAGATATCTTTTAGGGATCGCTGAGATGCCTTCATCCTGGCACCCAGAGGCACTGAAAGCACAGGCAGTTGCAGCGCGAACCTATGCCTATCGATACAAAGCAGAAGGACGAGAAATATGTACGACAGAAGCGTGTCAGGTCTTTAATGCAGGAAAGGCAGATAATGCTCCTGATTCATGGAAACAAGCAGTAGCTGATACTCGTGGACAAGTCTTAGAGGATGTTGTTACCTACTATGCATCAACTCACGGGGGATTTGCATCTCCTATTGGATGGGATACAACTGATGGCTCTGGTGGGAATAATTTCGTTGATAAATCATATGAAAAAATGGGCGGCTCTCCGTGGCTGTATAAGGCGTGGTGGAGAGAGCATTACAGTAACAGTGGCGCAACCTGTGGAAGATCAAATCCATGGCTTTCACCTCAAGAAATGGCAGATATTATTAATGCGACACGTTTCAGGGATGATAGAGTTGTTCCTCTCACTACATCTTGTTGGGGTGGAAATCCATATAGCATGGATGAGCTCAGACAGAAAGCAAATGGAGCATCAACTGTAACTGGGGTAACGGTAATTCAAGGGAATGGAGCAACGAATGAAGTCGTGTTCCAGACAGATATCGGAGAGATTAAAATAAGTGGTTCAGCCTTTAAAGAAGCCTTTAACCTTCGAGCACCAGGTTATGTACGTATTCCACAAACTGGCTTTGCCTTCTTTAATATTGAGAGAAAGTAAGACTAGGCTTACAATCCCCTTTAGGATATAATGCAGAGTATCTATGCCAGATATCTTTTCGAGTCCGCCTCCTAAAAAGCAAGAGGAAGTTATCCCAGACACTAAGACCCCAGCACCTGTACCAGACCCAATCCCACCCACTCAGCATGTTCCTCATGAGAAAGTCGCTCTCCTTTCGACATTTACCAGATTCCCACGTGATATACGATTTCAAAATCAAGAAACTGGAGAAGATGTCCACCTTTTTCTCAGGCGCCATTTTATAACCAATCTCTCTTGGATAACCACCTCTCTAGCGCTAGCCTTCGTTCCTGCTCTCGCACTCTTCCTTCTTCCACTCCTTGAGACACTTCCCTTTTCCATCTCCCCACTCTATGTCATTTTTACTCTTCTCTTTTATTACTTAATCGTCTTTGGATTTACTTTTATTAATTTTGTGACCTGGTTTTATCATGTCGGTATTGTTACCAATCTTCGCGTACTTGATATTGATGTCACGCATATCTCAAGTAAAAACGTAGCGGCAACAAATATTAGTGATATTGTTGATGTTGAGTATCATCAAAGCGGATTTTTAAGTAACCTTTTTGACTATGGGAATGTCAATTTACAGACAGAAGGACTCAAGCCTAACTTTGAGTTTAACAGTGTACCTCACCCAGCCAAAGCAGCTGATATTATTAGTGATTTAATTGCAGGAAGGAGAACAGATGAATGATTTAACATCATTTTTTGATACAGACATAGTTGCACTGAGCATCAAAATATTTTTTCTCATTCTTATTGGCTTATACTTGATCTTTGTTATTATTGTATTTAATCAAGTAAGATCACTCAGACGCATTATTATCATCGCTTCCGCTGCTGGTTCACCACTCATACAAAGCCTTGCTCTTTTCTATCTTATTGCGACAATCTCCCTTTTTATAGCTGCTCTTGTTATACTATAAGGAATGCCCACTCCTACACTAAGTTTTGCCAAAATTGTTGCGACTCCTACACCGACGAGCTGGTCTCAGGTATACAACGCTGGTGGTCTTTTTGCAGTTATATCACTCACCTCAGAGGAGGAATCCGAATCACTTGCAACTGATGGCAAAAAATTCTTAGATCATCTCCAGGCAGAATTTTTTGGGCTTGAAGAAAAAACATTTGAAGCAATTACCAAAACAGTTGAAGATGTCTTAACAAATTTTAGTACCGAAGCCACACTTTCTCTTTCCCTCTGCTTCTGCAAAGATACCGTCCTCTATGCTTACCTCAAAGGAAATGGTGCTATAACACTCAAAAGAGGCGAGAAAATCGGACAGATACTCAAAGCAACAGACAATCCCCCAGACCTTCTTCGTGCGTCAGGCTATCTTCAGACAGATGACCTCATTCTTCTTCAAACAGCGCAATTTACCGAAAATATAACATCTGAAAAATTAAAAGAGGCACTTGAGAATACCCTTCCCAATGATATTGCAGAAATTCTCTCCCCATCCGTTCACAATGGTGAACATGGAGGTTCATCAGCTGTTATTATTTCCTTCAAAGGCGCTCCTCCCGTTATTGAAGAGGAAAAGGAAGATGACATAACTCTTGAACAGGTCTCACAAATGGAAGAGACACCACCTACGAGTGAAAAAGTTAACTTAGAAACACTAACAGATGAAACTCAGAAAAAAGATGAAGAGCATGAATTACCTTCAGCACAGAAGGAACTATCGCCTATACTTACAACACTTACTTCTTTCAAAGATAGGCTTCCCTCCTCTTTTGTTAAGCTTAACACCAAACAAAAAATAGGAGCTCTTCTTGCAGTTGTTATTCTTATTCTTCTTTCTCTCAGTATTATTGTCTTTAAAAACAATCAAGCAAGAAATGAACAGCGAGCTCTTTTTAATAATATTTACCCTAAGGCTCTCTCTCAATATGAAGAAGGTGAAGCACTTCTCTCTTTAAATAAGTCTCTTGCAGAGGAAGACTTTATCAGAGCACGCGAGACACTTGCTGAGCTGCGGGGTAAACTGCCGGAAGGATCTAAGGAAGAAAGGAAAGTAAAAGAATTAGAAGAAAAAATTAAGAAGAATATATCCGGTGAAGCCCAGACATCACAAAAAGAAGCGACGAATGAAGAATTATCCTCTTTCCCGGTGCTTGAAGCATTAACACAAAAAAATGTACTCGCTACAACTCAGTCTGAGGACACCATTTACTCACTTACTTCAGCCGGCATCTCTGATGGAGAAGATACGCTCATTGAAAATGATGATGCGTGGAGTAAAGCTGTTAGCCTTGGATTCTTCTCAGGAAATTTCTATGTTCTCGATCAGAGTGAAGGTGTCATCAAATACGTTCCAGCTGGTGATGGTTACGCTCAGTCAACGTACTTTAAAGGAGATGTACCTGATCTTACAAAAGGAGTATCACTCGCCATAGATAGTTCTATTTATATTTTAACAAGTGATGGCAAAGTCACGAAATATACTCGCGGTGAAAAAGACGCGTTTCAACTAACCGGCTTCAAAGTGCCACTTTCCTCCCCTCGCTTTATATACACAAATGCTGACATTGATAATATTTATATTTTAGATAATGGAAACAGTCGAGTTATTAAAGTTGAGAAGAGTGGCACGTACGCTGCAGAGTATAGATCATCAGTTCTGAAAAATGCGAAGGCTATTACTGTTAGTGATAATGAAAAAACTCTTGGGATCCTCTCTGATGGAAAAGCATACTCGCTCTCTCTTTAATAGCTTCGTTTACATTACCTGACATTTTAAGTATTATAGTGAGCAAGGTAGACTTATATGAAAATTACCAATAACAGAGCACATTACGATTTTGAGCTTCTTGATAGATTCGAGGCTGGAATCAACCTCCAAGGACAAGAGGTAAAAGCAGTAAGACAGGGTCATGCTGACCTGACGGGAAGTTTTGCACGGATAATGGGAAGTGAGGCGTATTTAGTCAATGCGAAAATCTATCCCTACCAGTATGCACGCACTGAAGATTATGACCAGAGTCGAACAAGAAAATTACTCTTACATAAGAAAGAAATCCTTGCCCTCAAGCAAAAGACAGATGGAGCCAGCTTGACAATCGTGCCTGTTTCGATGTATACTACCGATACACTCATCAAAGTAGAACTCGCACTTGGTAAGCCTCGACGCAAATTTGATAAGAAAGAGCGGATTAAGAAAACAGATACAGATCGCGAAATAGCAGAGGCATTAAAAAGAAGTAATCGCTCTTAATCGATGTTCCCCACTATCTTTTGAAGACTTCAAAATATCCTGGGGGATGATTTGATTCGACGGAATTAGTACATTAATAACTGCAAGCCGACTTTGGGTAATAGTCGATAAACATACTCAAAAAATAAATGCTAAAAATAGCATTGCAGCTTTGAGAGCTGAGAAGGATGCGATTCTCGCAGAACTTCGAAGCCTTTCAGGCGTCCAACCAAATTACCTTTTTGCGTAATTTGTAAAGACTGCCTCTCAACTCTTCCCCAATGGGAGTTGAACAGGTATTCATACAGTTGGGTTAAGGACTTGCGTTGGTTAGCGTAAGCACCAGATCTTTTAACCTAGACTTTCTTACACCTGTCGATAGGTAACGGGAAAGCGACACATAAG
>CAYRJZ010000006.1:0-57757 GCA_964424775.1 uncultured Gammaproteobacteria bacterium
CCTGGAGGGACTTGAACCCCCGACCCCTTCGTCCGAAGCGAAGTGCTCTAATCCACTGAGCTACAGGTGCGTGTTTCTACGCTCATAATTGTATCAAAGTGGGTACTCTTATTCAAACTATTAGCTTCTCGTCATCTTGAAATTGATGAGAGAGTGGTTCATACTATGTTATATGACTATCATGCCTTATGTAAGAAAAGCAGCTTATCCTTATCAGGTATTTAAAAGAGTTTCATTCAAAAAGAAAATACTTATTGTTGTTGGATTAATTATTCTCATTCTCATAGTCTCAAGCTCAATCCAGAATGCATTCAAGCCAGCTCCTTACACGTTAGCAAAAGCTCAGAAAAGTGATATTACTGAAGTTGTCTCTGAATCTGGAAATATCTCTTTAAGTAACAAAGCCAATGTTTACTCAACAAGTACGGGAATTGTGGAAGAGGTGTATGTTGCTAACGGAGATCAAGTAAATGAGGGCGACGAACTTTTCAGGGTAGAAAGCACTGCAACAGAGCAAGAGAGAAATGCTGCATATGCAAATTATCTTACTGCCCAAGCATCACTTAAAGCTGCTCACTCAAATGCTGATGTTTTGAGAGCAGACATGTATGGAAAGTGGAAGTCATACCGTGATATGGCAACAAATGATACTTATGAAACAGGTGATGGAGTTGCAAAAGAAAGAGAACGTGAAGCCGCAGAATTTCAAATCGCGCGAGACACATGGGAAGCAGCTGAAGCGAAATATAAAGATCAACAGACAACAATTGCACAGGCACAAGCACACGTAACATCTACATATCTTTTATACCAAGCTACGCAAAACACAGTTGTTAAAGCTCCAATTAGCGGCACTATAAACAATGTTTCAGTTGCCCAAGGGAGTTCAGTAACTGTTAATTCACCAACATCTCTCACAACTCCAGCTCCTGCACTTTCTATTGCCAACTTTTCAAGGACTGAGGCAGTTATTGCGTTAAATGAGTCAGATGCATTGAAAGTAAAAGAAGGACAAATTGTCGAAATTGATGTTAATGCAATTGATAATAAGAAATTTAGAGGAAGAGTTGTTCGTGTAGATGATATTGGGACGAGTAATCAAGGAGTCATTCAATATAATGCCTATATTGAGGTTTTTGCTCCTTCGCAAAATCTTAAAGCAGGTATGACGGTAGATGTCGACATTACCACCAATAAAATCTCACGTGTTCTGTCTGTTCCAAACGCTGCAGTCAAACCGTACCAGGGAGGAAGGGCAGTCCGCATTGTCAATCCAAAAACTAAAAAAATTGAGTATATCCCTGTCGTAACGGGTGTAAAGGGAGAGGAAAGAACTCAAATAGTAAAAGGTATCGCTGAAGGACAAGAAGTTGTAACTGCACTTGCAAATGATCAAATTAAACGGCCTGGACTTTTCTAATCATGGCTACTACGACCCCCGTCATTCAGCTTGAAAATGTTACCAAACGATATCCTCTGTCAGATGGAGAATTTTATCAATCTCTCAATGGTATTACCCTGACAATTCATAAAGGTGAATTTGTAGCCATTATGGGACCCTCTGGAAGTGGAAAATCTACAACAATGCATATAATCGGAGCACTTGACTCTCCAACAACTGGTAAATATTTTTTAGATGGAAAAGATATTAGTACATACTCAGAAGACCAACTTGCAGAAATAAGAAATAAAGAAATTGGGTTTGTGTTTCAAACATTTAATCTTCTTTCACGTACAACCGTACTAAAAAACGTAGAACGCCCGATGGTGTATGCAGGAATCCCTCAGGATGAAAGGACAAAGCGAGCTTTACAAGCACTCGACCTTGTTCATATCGCCGATAAGGCAAACAATCTTTCAAATAGAATTTCCGGTGGACAAATACAACGTGTTGCTATTGCGCGAGCAATTGTCATGAATCCGACAATTATTCTTGCAGATGAACCGACAGGAAATCTCGATACAAAAACGTCACATGAGATTATGCAGTATTTCCAAAAACTAAATTCTGAAGGAAAAACAATCGTTATTATTACTCATGAAGAAGAAATTGCAAAGTATGCAAAAAGAATTATCAAAATTGTCGATGGGAAAATAGTATCAGATCAAAAAAACTAATATGGATTATCGAGAAATTGTTAAATCAGCGCTCCAAGCACTCAAAAGAAATATTTTGAGAACATCTTTGACAATGCTTGGAATTATTATTGGAATTACATCAGTCATTCTTATCGTCTCGATTGGTCGCGGAGCAGTCGCATTTATCACAGGGGAGTTATCAAGTTTTGGCACTGATTATTTTCAAATCAATCCAGGAAACAGCACTTTTAGTTCAATTACAGGAGTAAATACACTGACACTTGAGGACGTTGAGGCAATTGAAAATGATGATTCCTTAACGAATGTCAAGCAAGTTGCCCCTATCGCTATGAGTACCAATGTTGTAGTTGCAAATGATATTGAAGAGTCAACTACTATTACTGGCATTACATCGAAAGTTCAGGAAATTTTGCGGCCTGATATTATTTATGGAGAATTTCTTACTGAAGATAATGATCGTGGGGCAGAAAGAGTCGCTGTTCTGGGAATAGAAGTAGCTAAGACTTTGTTTGGCGAAAACACAGATCCAACAGGCGAAACAATTCGCATCAAAGACTCAACTTTTCGAGTCATTGGTGTAACAGAGTCATCCAGTGCACTTGCCGGATCTGTTCTCAATAACTCAGTGTATGTCCCGATTAATGTTGTATTTAATGAGTTGGTTGGCGAAGAGAGAATACAGGAAATCGATGTTAGTGTTCATGATGAAAGTCAGATGAATCAAACAATAGAAGATGTAGAGACCTTACTTCGTGACCGGCATAATCTTGATGAAAATGACGAAAACGATTTTCAGATACAAAGTGCGCAAGATATTCTGACGACTGTTCAAACAATTACTGGTCTTTTAACAACGATGATTGCAGGTATTTCAGGTATTTCCCTTTTAGTGGGAGGAGTAGGGGTCATGAACATCATGTTAGTATCAGTTACTGAGAGGACAAAAGAAATTGGACTTCTTAAGGCTATTGGTGCAAAAGAAAAAGATATTCTCACTCAATTTCTTATAGAAGCAATTGTCATGTGTGTCGCTGGTGGACTTGTAGGAATAATTCTTGGAATTAGTGGGGCCTTTGTTATTTCACTTGTTGCACATATTCCATTCGTTATTGATATACCTGCAATAATTATTGCAGTTGGTGTTTCGACACTTGTTGGAATAATTTTTGGATTGTACCCTGCGCGTCGTGCAGCAAGACTATCCCCAATTGATGCACTTAGGTATGAGTAAATTTTGCATATCAGTATACTTCTGTTAGAATAAAGTATGAAAAGGTGAGCCCTTTTCACTTCTATGGAACGTATTAAGTCTGCCATTAAAAAGGCCCGTTACTCATATCGATCACTTCCAGATAAAAAACAGTATGTAGAGTTTTTTACTGCTCTGCTCACTGTTCCTGTTCTTTTAACTGTTATTGTCTTAAATGTGAATAATTTGAGAACAACGAACAAAGCTCAAGAAGAGAAAAAAGAGGATACTCGCCCAATTATTATTACATCCCCACCCACAAAAGATAATTTAAGTCAAATTACTCCAATTCCTACAACTGAGGAATGCCAAGATGAAGTAGGTCCAGTAAGTATAAGTTACCCAGAGGAAGGAGAAAATGTTGATGAAAATCCTTTGAATATTGGTATCAAGCATGATAGAGAGACTTACTGTGCAGTTGTCTGGTCATACCGAATAAATGGAGGAAGATACTCTGATTATGATGATAAGTCGATTGCCATTTACAATCCTCCTAATGGGACTATTATTTTTGATCTTCGTGTCAAAAGTCTTAGTTCGGGTGATGAAAAGATTCTCAAAAGAACATTTACATATTCAGGTTCGACAACCCCTACTGCCTCATCTTCTGCTAATTAGCAACAAAAGAGTCTTTTCTGTACAATATCACTATGTGGGAGAAAATTAAAAAGCCTCTACAATTTTTACTTGGTTGGCCTCTTTCATTTGTCGCACTTTTCTTCATCGTCAAAACATTCCTTCCATCGTTAAAAGAAATTAATACTGCTATTACGCATATCAATATTCCACTTCTCCTGCTTGGTTTGGTAAGCTTTTTCATTTATTACTCACTTAGGAGCATTTTCTGGGCGATGACAATTTCCTTCCTTGGGTATACTATTTCGACAAAAGAAGCTCTTTTTTTATGGTCTTCAGCACAACTCAAAAGGTATATCCCAGGAAATATCTGGGGAGTGCTAGGGATGACAGTTCTCTTTTCTGAAAAAGGGGTTTCTAAAAAAGATATTGCGCGAGGAATTCTTCTTGAAACTGAAATTGTTGTCCTAAGCACCCTCCTTCTTGCATTTTTGGCAATACCTTTTCTCGCTCAATATGGTTTTCCATTTGGAGACTTTGTTTATCAAAGTAAATGGATAATCTTTTCACTTTACTGCCTTGGAGTAGGAATCTATCTCTTTGGTGGGAAGTATATGAGCAGAGTAAAAATCAAACACGTCTCGCATCTCACACATCTTTTTCCTCCCTTTACTTATCAAAAGTCTCTTTATTTACTGCTTGTCATGACGAGTTCATATGTCTTCTTCGGTCTGGGGACATTCCTTGCTATTACCTCAATTGCTTTTATTGATCCACAACTAGTACTTCAACTCAGTGGTTATTTTGTACTCAGTCTCATCATAGGCTTTCTCTCTTTTATTACTCCAACTGGTCTGGGAGTTCGAGAAGGTGCGATAGCATTAGGACTATCTAAAGTAATGGCATTATCGCTCGCAAGTTTTTCAGCTTTATTTGCTCGAGTTATTGTTGTTATTGCAGAAATTATTTTTGTCTTCCTCGCGTATCTTTTAACTCGAGTGAGAAATAGACACATTTTAAATGAAATTACTTTTATTAAAAATCATCTGTATGAATCAGTAGTAACACTTCTTGTCATATTGTTTTCACTTTATTTTGCTGTAATTAGTGTTCTCAGATATGTCCATTACTACACGGGAAGATTCGACCTTGGGAATATGACACAAACTGTCTGGAACACTGCGCATGGAAGAATTTTTGAATTGACAGACCCTAATGGAACTGAGATTGTCTCACGACTAGCATTCCATGCTGATTTTATTCTCATTCTTTTTGCTCCATTTTATTGGATTTGGGAGACACCAAATACGCTTCTCGTTCTTCAGGCAATTATCGTTAGCTGTGGAGCATTCTTTGTTTATTTTCTTGCAAAAGATATTTTGAAAAGCAAACCTCTTGCTCTCCTTTTAAGTTTTCTTTATCTCTTAAATCCCAGTGTGCAACGAGCAACAATATATGACTTCCATGCAGTAACCCTAGCCACAACATTTCTTCTAGGAGCATTTTATTTTCTTCAGAAGAAGAGGTATGGATATTTTCTCCTTTTTTCTTTTCTTGCTGGAATCACAAAAGAACAGATATGGGCAATAGTTGCACTTCTTGGTTTGTATGCTGGAGTAACGCAAAAGCAGTGGAAGTTAGGACTAAGTACATTTGTTATATCAGTCGCAATTTGTTACGGGCTTATCTGGCATGCGATACCTGCAGCACTTGGTGGTCAACATTTTGCAGTTTCTTACTACACAGGAGGAGAAACAGAGATGGGTCCAACTGGCATTATAAAAAATGCACTTTTCTCACCAATAGAGACGATCACTACTCTAATAGAGAAAGAAAGAGTGGATTATTTAAGAAAACTCCTCGGTCCTCTTGGATACACATCACTTCTTTCACCATTTCTCCTTATTTTTGCACTCCCAGATCTCACAATAAATCTCCTGAGTGGCAAACCACAGCTTTATCAAATTTACTATCAGTATACTGCTGCTATTACTCCTTTCTTATTTATTAGTAGCATGTATGGATTACGATTTTTGAAAAAAGTTTATCCCAGATTACCTGAAGCTGCTATAATTCTCTTTCTTCTGACAACAGGACTCCACACTGCTTATTCTTTTGGGCCACTGCCAGGGAGTAAAGAATCAAATATCGATATGCTCACAAAATCTCAACCATATAGAGAGCAGGTTGATGAATTACTGTTAACTATTCCAGAATCTGCATCAGTTGCAGCAAGTAACACAATTGGCTCACATTTATCACATAGAAAATATGTTTATACAATTCCTGTTGGATGGGATACTGCAGACTATGTTATTTTTGATAGAACTGATCCGCACCAGTCACCCAGTCGACAAGTCCATACATCTCTTTTAAATTCACTGAGACAAAATGGAAACTATATTCTCATTTATGATGACGGTAATCTTGCAGCGTTTAGGAAAAGAACAAATCAAATAAATAATCTTGAGAATTCAAACTAATTTAGTTATTATAAAAATATGATACAAGTTCAAAAGGCCAATGGAGAGCACGAACCATTTAGTGAAATAAAAGTACTTAGCTCGATTCGACGCGCCGGAGTACCACGAGAAATTGAAGATAAAGTCTTAGAAGAAATCAAAAAAAAGCTTTACGATAACATTCCATCCTTTGAGATTTACCAGACAATTATTGATGCATTATCCAAAACAGAACAACCTTACTCACGGGCTCGTTATAGCCTCAAACAAGGAATTTATCTGCTAGGCCCAACAGGGTATCCTTTTGAAGATTTCATTGCAAAAGTATTAGAATCACAGGGTTTTAATACGCAGACACGTCAAATACTTGAAGGAAGGTGTGTCAATCACGAAGTTGATGTTATAGCTGAAAAAGAAGGAAAGAAAATTCTCGTTGAAGCGAAATTCCATAACAGTCCGGGGACACGTTCTGATGTTCACGTCGCGCTTTACATGAAATCACGCTTCGAAGACCTTAAAGACAGACTCAAGTTTGACGAAGCCTGGATCATTACAAACACTAAAACTACTCTTGATGCAAATACATTTGCAACTTGCTCAGGTCTTAAAATTATTAGTTGGAATTACCCAGAAGGGGAGAGTTTGAGAGATATGATTGAGCAGTCCAATCTTCACCCTATTACCATGCTCACTCAACTTTCTGCACAACAAAAGCTAAAATTGCTTGAAGATGGAGTAATTATTTGTAAAGATTTATTAAAAAACCCAGGACGACTTGATGTTATCGGACTAACAAAAAGTGAAAAAGACAATACACTCGCTGAACTTGCCTTTATTTGCCAAACCCCTCATCATGAAAGAGTTTAACAAATTTTGTTGCCATTTTCTTATGCACAGTTACAACTAATTCTTCCATTTTTCAAGATTATGTATTTTGCAAACATCCTTATCGGCATTTTCGGACTAGTAAGTTTCACGATGTTCATTAAGGCAATGTATGAATGTCGCTCGAAAAAAAATGCATTCGGCAAAACACCTAAGATATGTGACGTGTATGGGTCTTTTGTCTGGGCTGATCAAGTAATATTTGGAGCGTTCTGGTCACTTGTATCACTTTTTTGTATCCTTATTCAGGATTATTTGTTATTCCTTCTCACTTTTTCTATTTTTTGGTTGGTAAGAAGTGTTGGTGAAACGCTTTACTGGTTTTTTCAGCAATTTCACCCACGAGGTGGTAATGAACCTGAAAAATTCTTTATGAATAAAATTATAAAAGGAGAAGCGATGTGGTTTGTAAATCAAATCTTTTGGCAGTGTATTACCGTGGTCACTCTTATCTCTTCTGTTTATCTTTTTTCTCTCTGGCTCGCGTAGTTCTCCTTACTTAGTTCTTACCGGATATTCAAAATTTACTCACTGTTCAGCTTCATAATCAATAAGAAGAAAGGAGGATGTTTAATGGCTACTGTTGTTCACGAACATACAAGAGAATCTGGTAGTAATACTGGAACACTCGTCGCAGTTATTCTCTTAGTTCTCTTAGCAATTGCGTTTTTTGTCTACGGTCTTCCATACATTGGGAATGCCTTCCAAGCTCCTAGTGTAAATGTACCTGGTCAAGTTGACGTAAATGTTAATACACCAAATACCGGTAAATAATTTATTTTATAGCTAAAAAACAGGTCCTCGTGGCCTGTTTTTTAGTATGTCTGAGCAAGTTTTGTCCGTTCTACCTTATCGCTAAGAAAACCATTGGGAACGGTTGTTAATTTAGCAGCACGATATAAAAATGCGTTGCGAATAGTATGAGTTCCAAATTTATCATTAATTGCATCTCGAATAGAAAGGATTTTTTCCTTTCTTCTTTCTTCAGGGAAGAGAGGGCGGGTGAGATGAGATGAATCTTCTAAATACCCTGCCCAGACCCCAATACGACGCACATATCCACTGGGAATATCACCAAAGTCCTTCCTGATAATTTCCATTCCAAGCTCAAAAAGATCCACACCACTATCTACATATTGTTGCTGCGTTATATGTCCGTATACGCTATACGAGCCAAAAAGCGAAATCCCACACGAGCGGGCTTTCTTTTTCAGACGCCTTAACTTCAACGCTACTTCTTCATATAACTCATAAATATGCTGGGCAACAACTCGCTGATCGTGCTCATTTTGAGGAAGACAGTACTGTCTTCCGACTGATTTCACATCAGGAGTCCTTGTAAAAGCAACAACGGGACGGACATCACGACCCTGACCAACATCATACAAAAAGTGTCCTTCAACATTACCAAATTCCGCAATAAGAGGAACAAGAGGAGCTTTACGCAGCTGAGTAAGAGTGAAAATTCCCATTCTATGCAGTCGTGCTTCAATGCGTGGTCCAATACCACAAATATCTTGAAGCTCTGCTGTTTTATAGACCTCATCAATGTTACTCGAATTAATAGTAAAAATCCCATTTGGTTTTTTCATTCCAGAACCTAACTTAGCTAATATTTTATTTTCCGCTACGCCAACTGATACAGTAATAAAAGATCCAATTTCCCATTGAATCCGTGACTTTAAGTGATGGATGAGACTTTCCACACCTCCATACAAAGAGACAGTCGCAGTGACATCCATAAAGAGTTCATCAATTGAAAATACCTCAACAGTTGGAGAGAAATCATTACAGATAGCAATAAATTTTTTACTTATTTCCCAGTACTTCCAAAAATCAGCCGGTACAAAAACTATTCCCGGACAAAGACGCATTGCATCAAACGTACGAGTGCCTGTTTTGACCCCTCGTCTTTTTGCTTCACGGCTCGAAGCAATAACGCATGTTCTCCCGTTTGTTGCAGTAACGCCAATTGGTTTGTTGCGAAGAAGGGGATTGTGTTGCTGCTCTACACTTGCAAAGAAAGAGTCAAAATCTATATGAAGGATAATTCTTTTAGGAAGGCTGTCCATCGCTGACCTCCTCAAGACGCCAATGAAGGGTACGGGTATTTAATTTCAGACGAAAACACAAAGACCCATCACTAACACTAAAGAAATGGCAAAGAGTATTACCTTCTGAAAGAGTGTAGTGTAAACCGATTTGTGTAATTGTGTAAGTTCTTCCATTCCACTTAATTCTCCATGGGAGGACACGCCTTTTGATATGATCGAATACGGTGATGACACTTATATCCTCCTGAATATGTTCCTGCATAAATTTACCTGCCTTTTTGTGAGAAAGAGAAAAGAGCTAGCGATACTTTCGAATAACGCTAACGACAATTCCCCCTATCGAGAGACTTTCCCTAGGATGGAGGACAGGATAGGAAGGATTTGCAGGGATTAATGAAATCCTCCCGTTTTTTCTTTGAAAATACTTAACAGTCCATTCACCGTCCACACACGCAGCGACGATATCGCCATTACGAGGATTGTCATTTCGCTCGACAATAACAATATCCCCATCAGCAATACACTCTTCTATCATGGAATCTCCCTTAACGGTGAGGGAGAACATATCCCCAGGCATACCAAGGATATATTCATAAAAGTCGATACTATCCCCCAAGGATGGCTCCATGGGTGTTGGGTATCCTGCCTTAATAACACCCATGTGGGGGATATGGAACAGTTTCTTGGGAAGGAGTTTACCCTTTTCATCCTTCTCAAGAATGTCCGCCTCTATTAATTTATTGACTAAGTACACAGCTGCTGTCTTTGATGAGTAATTGAACAAGTCGCATAGTTCTTGATAAGAGGGAAGACGTTTCTGAGTCTTATAGAACTGTCGTATCTTGGTTATTGCTGCATCTAAATTCATAGTGTTGTACGTTTGTGCAATAGTTATATCACTGTACGAACGTACAGGTCAAGATGACAAACTATATCAATCTCATCTATTACATAATTCCTCCAATTTGATCTTTTTTGAAAGACTTGCTACTGTAAATAAAGGATGAGTGAACGTATAACAACAGGTGACCCTACCGTAGACACAAGTACCAAGAAAACGCTTGACCAAACCATAACACAACTTGTTCATCTCATCGATGATCGACCAGGAAGTGAGGGAATGCCTGGAACTGATCCTCAGGAATTTCTCAAAAAAGCAACGGAGAATGCTTCAGAGTTTCAAAAAAATTATGCAGTAGAAGGAAATATACTTACTCCTGAAAAAAAAGCGCAGTTCAATTCATGGATTGAGCAAGATTTAGGCCCACAAGGAGAGCATCATTTAGAAAAATTAGCACAGACAGTAATAAAATTCTGGGGAGAAGTAAAAAGAGAAGGGTTACCTGGACATGACAGAAGGCATCTGCTTGAAGATCTCAAGGCTGCACTTCAGGCACGAGTAGAAGTAGTTCAAGCAGGAGGCAAAGACCCATATGGAGCAGTAGCACTCATTGGTTCACTCATGCATGATTCAGGAAGACTCGCAGAGGAAAGAGTATTTGGGACACAAACAGGTGGAGAGATGGGAAAAGCTCATGCACAAATGTCATTTGCCCTTACAAAAGAAATTCTTGATCATTTCACCGGTATACCACAAGAGCTGCGAGATCATGTAGCTCATAGTGTGCTCAATCACCAGACATGGCCACCTACTAAAGAACAGCAGGAAGCAGAACCCATAAAATATCAATTAATATTTGATGAACAAATGCCTCGCGCAGTGATGGGTGCAGATAGACTGCAACTTGTTGGTCCTGAAGCGATTCTTCGAATGTGGGGATTTGATGTAGGAATGGCAGACAAACCATTGGATATAGCAACAAAAGTAAACGAGAAGAAAAAGACTGCTCTTAAAATTCCGGATCATACCAATACCGATCTGGCACACCATGTTGAATACTATATGAGGAATCTTCTTCCAGTCGATGTTCCAGGAACACCAGAGAAAGCTCGTGAACAAGCACGACAAAGAGCAATAGAGTTTCAGGCAATTTCTGCCACTTATCTGTGGCTGTCGTCAACTGATGAAATTCGAGAGCAGATTTTTGCTCCAGAGTTGACCCGCGCAAAAGGAGAACCAATTGATACAGTACAATTAGCAAAAGATAAAAAAACACCCCTTGCACTCGATGTGTGGGAAAAGGTACAGAAAGCAGGAAAATTGGGAGAAGCACTTGATCCTGAAATTCTTCGCAAAATGCAATCAAAACTCAGTGGAAGATCTCTTGAACAACTTAACAGCCTTGATGAAACAAGTCTCAATGTTTTCCTCAAAATTATGGCCAAACAGCTAGTTACCGTTCCAAATGCATCGGTAACTGAAAGGGAATTAACGACAATTAATGCCAAACTTGCAGAAGTAAAAGGGAAAGAAGAAAAAGCAAGACTTCTTATTGGGCTCGCATATGCCATTACAATGCGTGAAGACCTTGATCGGAAGCATGATCATATGATGAGCGCCATTATGGCAGATAAGGATAATTATTCTGAGCACAGCCTAGAGAGAACTTTTGCTCAATTTGCTTCATCTCAAAAATAATTTAATTGTTCTTCTTATACTAACCTTTCTAGAACACCTCTTCGTTTCACAATATTCTTATAGTCCCATTGAATATCTTTTGATTTTTTCAGCCATTGACGCAGGTCTTCAATATTAATCTGATCCACATTTGTATATCTCTTTTGGGCTGCTTTAAAACTTCCTTCAACTTCCAGATCTGGCTCGTCGAAAGATTGTCCACTCCAAAAAAGAAGCTGAACATCATTTTTCCTCTTAGCATACCCAGCAACTGGATTACCATCCAAAAACCACACTGGGTGACCATGCCATACTTTACTTTCAGCGTCAGGAAGGGCGGTATCAATTTCTTTTTTCAAAAGATCACAAATATCTTTATCTGAAGGAGAGAGTGATTTATGGTATGAAAGTAAATCTTTTTGCATAATTAATTTTATATTTGTGAATCGAGAAGTCTCCAATTTTTCGAAACAGCTGGTTCACTACAAAGATTACGATTAAAGCAACATGGCCGTCTCATTCCTTTATTTAATTTATCAAGTGCGACATCGATATGCTTTTGACGTGTTTCCTCCGTCTTTACTGCTCGTATCCATCTGACCCAATCCCATCTCGCACTTGGAGTAATATCGTTCCAAAGTTCTTCAGCTTTAGGAGAGGTTTCAAGAGCTTTTTTCAGATCAGCTGGTACTTCTGGCTCTACCCATTCTTTTGTTGGCTCAAGTGTAACTTGAACTTTATCTCCTGCTTTAACACCAGCTTCCCCCAGTAACTTTTTATCTGGACGAAACCAATGACTAGGCTTAAGTCCTTGTCCATATACTCCATCTGGCTCAAGAAGAGTTTTAAAAGGAACACCGTTCAAAGTCCCTTTTACCATAATCATGCTGCGAGTAGGGAGTAGTGCACTCGCATCTGGAGGCAAATGGAGAATAGTCCAGTCATTTATAGTGTAAAGTTGTGTTTGGAATTGTATTACTGACATGGAATTATTATAACAGAGGATTAAAATTGAGGAGAACTTTGGGGTGGCTAACGGGGATCGAACCCGCGACATTCAGGTCCACAACCTGACGCTCTACCACTGAGCTATAGCCACCATATGAGCTGCTAAAGTATACCATATTTGAAGCTATTTATTAAATGAATGATTATTTACGAAGGAAGAAAAAGATAAGAGAAAGAACTATACTTAGAAGTATTGAAGTAACAATTGGAAAATAAAATGTAAAATTTCCTCTTTTTATAAAGATATCACCAGGTAATTTTGGTGGAAATGATATATTTGGAAAAATAATATATATGCCACCTATAATGACTAAAACTACACCTACTATTATGAAGAGTTTTCCTATTTCCATTATGCAATTCTCCTGAGCATTGGGTCACGTGTCGGCATCATCTTTGCGATCAAAAATCCAAATACAAATCCACCAATGTGAGCAAAATACGCAACTCCACCTTGATCAGGACTCATCCCAAATGCTCCAACTCCAGATATAACTTGTAAAACGATCCAATACCCGAGCATGAACATGGCACTCACTTCAACTATGGTAAATAAGAAGGGAAGTGTAACAAGTGTTCTGATTTTATGGTGTGGAAAGAATGCGAAATACGCACCCAACGCTCCTGCTACTGCACCGGAGGCACCGAGCATTGGAATATCTGATGTGGGATTGAGAAGATACTGTGCTAGTGACCCTACAATTCCTGATCCAATATAGAGAACAAGATAGAAAAGGGGAGGGAGTTCTCCCTCGACATTATCGCCAAATACCCACAGAAAGAGCATATTCGAGATAATGTGCAAAAATCCTCCGTGTAAAAACATAGACGTAATAAAAGGATAAAGTGTAGAAAAATCAGCAAAGTTTATTTGGGATGGGATAAGTGCGTACTTCATAACAAACCCTTCAGGATCAGGTGTTGTAATCTGAAGAAAAAAGACAAAAACATTTATACCAATAAAAATTAAATTAAGAAATGGAAATCTCTTTGATTTCTCACTATCAGAAATTGGAATCATAAAAGTATCCTACGAAGAGATTGTAAGAAACAGATGAGAATATGTAAAGCAAATGATGTACGACTGGAGGGATTTACTACAAGGGTACAATCTTCTCCGAAGTGTCGCTTCTCATCCCGTCCGAGAACACAACAAATCTGAAGAAAGAATCTTAAAAATTTGTGTGTGTACGCCTGGAGGGATTCGAACCCCCGACCACATCGTTAGAACCGATATGCTCTATCCACTGAGCTACAGGCGCAAATTACCTTTCTATTTTAGCATAGGCACGAATTTCTTGCGAATTTACTCTCGTTGACAAAGATGTGTATGCACTTCATACTATTAGAAGAATTTCTTACATATGGCACATAAATTTTTTCTCTTTCTCCTCCGTAATCAAGTGCTTTTCGCTCTTTTCCTGATCGTCATGGGATGGTTCTTATTCCAAACACGGGGAATTCTCATGTCCATCTTTCTTGCATACATCATTAATGCTTCACTTCTTCCAGTTGTAAAATTTTTGAAAAAGAGAGGTTTCCCTAACTTTCTTGCAGCTCTCCTTCCATTCTTTGGCATTCTTATTTTTATTGTTTTGATTATCTTTCCTCTTGTTCCGTTTATTGCATCACAAGTAACATCACTTCTCACAGGCCTTCCACAGTACCTGAAAGAGTCTGGTCAGGTATTTGGATTTGATGTTAATCCAGATGGAGTAAGGTCATTTATTACAAGAGAACTAGATGGAATAGGGAGAAATGCGTTTACAGTTACAAGTAAAGTATTTGGAGGAGTGTTTTCAACCTTAACAGTACTTGTTGTTAGTTTTTATCTCATTCTCTCGCATGATCAATTCAAAAATAGTATCTCACATCTTTTTCATCGGTCTCAAAGACAAAGAGTTGTTGAAACACTTGAACAGGTGGATGATAAATTAGGCGCGTGGCTTCAGGGTCAACTTATCTTATCTCTCGCAATCGGAGTAATTACGTATGTTGTATTAAGCATTCTCCAGTTGCCATACGCTCTCCCACTAGCCATTCTTGCCGGAATGCTTGAGGTCATCCCGACACTCGGGCCAATTCTTGCATCTATTCCAGCAATTGTTGTTGCCCTCACTGTCTCACCAACTATGGCGATAGTTGTCACGCTTCTTTATATCGTTATCCAGATGCTTGAGAATAATATTCTTGTTCCAAAAATTATGCAGAGAGCTGTCGGACTCAATCCAGTTATCGTCATTATAGCTGTTATGATTGGAGCAAATTTAATGGGTGTGATCGGAGCACTTCTATCAATTCCTTTTGTTTCTTTCTTAATCGTCCTCTTTAACAGTATTACGACAGACGAAGATAAATAAATTATTTTTCTGCAACTATAAGTGTCCAAGGGATAGGGTAACGAACAGTTCGAATTGTCATATACTGACTTACCATATTTTTAAATTGCCAGAATGCCCAGTGATTGATATGCTCAATATCATTCCCAAAACGTGATAAATTTTTTCCTCGCAAAAAATTACCCATCATAAAAAATGGCTCATTTGGGACTGAAAGAAGACAATATTTCTTACTAACACGAACTAACTCTTGAAGGCCTTTTTCCGGATCATCAATATGCTCGAGTACCTCTGAACAAATAATAAGATCGAATGAATTGTCTTTGTATTTAAGATCAAAAATTGATCCCTGCTTAAGTGTTAATTTGGGATGTTCTTTCTTCCCAAGTTCAATTGCCCGATCAAGAAAGTCCACACCTTCTAATTTTTTTCCAATTCCAGCTTTACGAATTTTTTCAAGAGTAAATCCCTCACCACAGCCAACATCCAGAATTGAATCTGGATTGATCTTTTTTACTTCCTCAAGGAGAACTGAGTTAAAATTTGCAAGAAGTTTTTTTTGAAGTGAACTTGACGTTTTGTGTTTTCGATAATTATCAGTGGTATGCATAAAACTGAGCGGGTGAAGGGAATCGAACCCTCGCATTCTGCTTGGAAAGCAGATGTTCTACCATTGAACTACACCCGCGAATACAAGTTATTATAACATTTTGACTCGTAGAAATGCTAGATTTTCAAAAAATAGCGTATAATAATGATGTGTCTATAATTACTTTTTTATCATCAATTAAAAATCGTGTTTTTCAATTCCTCAGAGATACAACAAGTCCATTTACTTATGTAGCACTAGGTGATAGTACAGCTGAAGGAATGGGAGCGTCTACTCCTGAAAGAGCATACACCAATATTATTTACTCCTCCCTCAAAGATCGTTATCGATCACCGAAATATCATAATTTTGCGCGAAGTGGTGCAATTCTCTCAGATGTTGTTGACAAACAACTTCCAAAAGCTATCGCAGAAAATCCTGATCTTATTACGATCTCTGTGGGAGCAAACGACATTATTAGACGCACCAAAACAGATGATTATGAGCGACTTCTTCGCAAACTTCTTAAAACTCTCCACCGCGAAACTGATGCAACTATTGTCATTAGTACAGTTCCAGATCTTTCTTTTACCACAGCTGTGCCTAAAATTTTAAAAACATACAGCCGTTATATGGCAAATAGATATAATGAGATCATTGTACGTGTTGCTGATGAAACAAATACGGTTCTCGTTGATGTCTTTAATGATAGTAAAGCAATTCTTAAGGCATACCCAGAAGCTGTTGCAAGTGATGGGTGGCATCCATCAGATTTTGGATACGCACTGTGGGCAAATAGTGTTCTGGTCACACTTCGCAATGTCATTGCAGCACCTGAGAGAGAAAATGTGAGTAAAGATGAGGTAGAAGACCTCACCAAAGACGACGATAAAGAATAACACTTACCTCAACTGCTTTTCCTCTGAAATAAATGTTGCTATAATCCTCCTCCATGTCTATAGATGAGGTTCAAGTTCAAGATGAATATGGAATTCAAGGCGGTGAGTCTATCCACTTCTCTGAAATAGAGAATTTAAGAACACCTTTGCTTGAAATTCTGAAACAGATCAAACCAGCCATTGATTCACGAAGATACGGGATGTTAGTGAGTGATGACACGGGTGGACGAATCCCAACGATTATTCTAGGACGAACTATTAACCGGTACTATTTTAAACACGGACAACGAGCAGTCCCAAGTATATTTATCCAAGGATCAAGAAACATGAAACATCTTCCGGATATGTTAAATGCCTTTCAAAGTAGAAGTCGGGCACTATCTTCTGTTCAGCCGGATCAAAGAGCACTTCTCGTAACTGAACACATAGGTCAAGGAATTAATTTAAAACACTTTACAACTATTTTTAATTCACTCAAACTCCCATATGATGTGGCAGCAATTGAAGCTTCTGTTTCTGAAAGAAAATACCAAATTGAAGAATGTTTGGCACAAGAGTCTCATCTCTTTGCCGGAGATTCAGATTTTAAAGCACACTTTATTGATTTCAAATATACAGGAGTAAATCCTGAAAAATACACAGGAATAAAATTTATTACCGACCCGGAAGTACGAAAATATGCTCGTGTTGCACTTCAAGATGCACGTTTAGTCAGTAATCAACTCCTCGAGGAAATTGAGAGAATATAAAGATGTCGGGGACAAAGGACTTGAACCTTCGACCTCACGGTCCCAAACCGCGCGCTCTAGCCAACTGAGCTAGTCCCCGAAATATTCTGGTGGTGCCGCGGGGGGGACTCGAACCCCCACGTCCTTGCGAACAAGGGCTCTTAAGGCCCCCGTGTATACCATTTCACCACCGCGGCATAGTATCGATTTCTTTGATTATTTCTCTTCCAAAACCAGATTTAAAAAAAATTTCCATTTTTCTTGCGTCACTGATAATATCAACTATTTCAACGTGTACAAGTACAACCGGCAGTTTATTTTTCGTAAAAGTTACTTTTCCTCCATCATGCTGCGCTAACCTTACACCAAGATTAGAAGTTAGTCCTTTATAATACTCACCTGTACGCAAACTTCTGAGTATATAAACAAAATACATTGTAAAACTTTGCGTGTATACCCCTGCCTGCCGGCAGGCAGGATTTCACCACCGCGGCAATGTGCATATTTTACTTGATTTGCCGTGCTCTAAGCAACTTGTAAGATAAAGGAATGCTTTATTGATGTGAAGGTGGGGGAACACCAAGTCTTTTTAAGGAAAGATCCAGAAAATTTCGCATTTCTTCTCGTCTATTTTCACTATTTAAGAGAATACCGATAATGTGATGTCCTTCATAGTCAAGATAGGAGACAAGGCACATCCCAGCTTCAGGAGTAAATCCAGTCTTTACTCCTTTCACTCCGGGATACGTCGTCAGGAGATTGGTCTCGTTAAAGAGATGAAATTCTTTATGCCTGTCATTTGCCGGTATAATGTATTCATACGTTGAGACTATCTTTCTCATTTCTGGATAATTACTTAACATATATCTTGTCATGACCAATAAATCATAGGCTGTTGTATATTGCACGCCATCTCCTTGCAGACCTGAAGGGTTGCTAAATTTTGTATCAGAAAGACCGAGTGACTTTGCCTTATCATCCATTGCTTTTAAAAACGCCTCTCGACCTTGCGGGTGATTATGCGCGAGTACTTCGGAGGCGTCATTACCTGAATTGAGCATCAGTCCATAAAGTAACTCTTCAAGTGTGAGTATTTCACCAGCTTCAAGTCCCATACTATCTTCACCGACGAGATCCACTGAACGAACAATATACCTATCATTTTCCTTTCTATTTTCCAGTGCCACAATTGCCGTCATTATTTTAGTAAGTGAAGCCATAGGCATTTTCTCTTTTGCATTATGTTCAAAAAGTGTTTTATCTGTAGTTAAGTCATACATCAGAACTGACTTCGCAGTAAAATCAGGAATTTCTTTTTCACTTCCCTGAATCTTCTCAATAAAAGGAAGCCATACATCTATCAAGGTAACTTGTGAGTTTTCACTACGAGTAAGAAAAGAAGGAAGAGGGGATTCATAAGAAGTATCAGATGACGTTCCATTAAAAAAAAATGAATAGATAAGTACCAGAAGGAGGGAGCATAGACTGATAGACAGCAAGTACCAGAGTCGCTTCACCAGAATATTTTATCAGGTAAATGGAAAATCACCAACCTCATCAGACTTGATATAATTAAGCAAAACCTATGAAAAATTCATTGCAAATTATTTCTTATAATGTCTTTGGTTCACCTTTCCATGGTGAAAGAATTCTTAAAACTTTCCTCAAAACGAAAATAAGAAAAAGATTTCGACTTATTGCGCAGGAAATTAATAAAAGAGAAACAGATATCATCTTTTTTCAAGAAGTCCATACATACCCGCATCTCTTTGTCCTAAAAAAAGCGCTATCTCAGACATACAAAGTCTACTTTCAACCCGGTATTTTTGGACCAAAAGGAGGACTGGTAACTTTTTCAAAGTTAAAATTTACAAAAAAAATATTTATTGATTTTGCAGAAAAAGGTGCTCTTTGGAATAAATCAGTAACAGGCCCTCTTACCCAAAAAGGCATGCTTCTTTTAAAAGAAAATGGAAGTAATCTCTGGTTCATAAATACTCATCTTACGCAAAATTCAAAAGGGAACTGGAATGAAAAAAGCATTTATACAAAATTACTTACATCTCAATTAAAACAGTGTGCATCATTGGTAAATTCACTTAAAAATAAAAATTACAATGCCATAATTGGTGGAGATTTTAATACCCCTGCAACATCTCACCTCTACCAGGCATTTTTGAATGATGCCAATGTAGTTGATGTTTTTGAAGAAGACACTACATCAACATTTATTGTGTGGTTTGATGATATAAAATTTTCGGAACGCCTTGATTATATTTTTTATACAAAGAATGCAGGAATAAGTGTTCATGATAAAAAGCTGCTTTTTACAGAACCTTTAAAAATAGATAAGGGAGATGAACAACTCCTATCAGACCATGTGGCACTTGAAGTAAGACTCACACTTTCCTAAGAAGATTTTGGTAATATAGAGACTATGGATCTATTACAAGCTATTATTCTCTCAATTGTTGAAGGTATAACAGAATTTCTTCCGATCTCATCAACTGGACATCTCGTTCTTACCGCTCATGCACTATCCATTGCACACACAAATTTTGTAAAAAGTTTTGAAATTATTATCCAATTAGGTGCCATTTTGTCTATTATTACTTTGTACCTTCGAACACTTCTCCAAAAATTCGTCTTGTGGAAATCACTTATAATCGCATTTATACCAAGTGGCATTGTAGGCTTCACATTATACCCAGTTATCAAAAATGTTCTTATTGGCAATCCACTTATTACTGTTATTGCATTAATTCTTGGAGGAATATTACTCATTCTCATTGAAAAATTCTACACAGAAAAAGAGAATGCTGTTGAAAAAGTAGAGAAGATAACTTCAAGACAGGCAATTATTATCGGTGTTGCACAAGCATTCTCGGTCATTCCAGGTGTGTCCCGGGCTGGCGCGACAATTGTGGGTGGACTACTCACAGGAGCAACAAGAAAAACAGCTGTTGAGTTCTCTTTTCTTTTAGCTATCCCAACGATGATGGGCGCAACGACACTTGATCTTATTGAAAGTGATCTCGCATTTAGTAATCAAGAATGGATGATACTCGGCGTGGGATTTGTTACGTCATATATAGTTGCTCTTTTTGCTGTAAAGTGGCTTTTAAAATATGTCCAAAACCACTCCTTTATAGGATTTGGTATCTATAGAATATTATTTGGATTAATCTATTGGATAATATATCTTCGCTGAACATTTCACTTCACTATAAGACAATACTTGACGGATAAATGAATACCTTATATACTCTCTAAGCTCAGGTTACCTGTCCCTCTTACCTCTGCCTGCCCCAATCAATTATCCATATGGTAGATAGAATAAAACGCCTCCGTCATTTTAACGTGCAAAACACATACAAATCTATAACTTCTTCACCACGATACCGAAGAAGTATTTCTTTTATTCAACGCAAACCATTTACTGCATTTTTCCTTACCCTCGGACTTCTTCTCCTGATTATGGTCGGTGGAACTGTAATAAATAGTCTCAATAAGAAAGAAACTACGCGTGAAGTCCCAGTAAAAGATGTATCGACCTTTAACATCGGAGAAACACCAACAGTAAAATTGCAAGCTCAGATTGAAAAGAAGGGAGTCATAACTATCGTTGCCCAGGCGCCAGGTGTTGTAAACACAATTCATGTCGAAGAAGGAGCGACACTAAGAGCAGGACAAAAAATTGTCTCACTCACAACAAATTACCAAGGAGGTAACGCAGCAGCACTTCAAGCTCAACTTGCAGGAGCACAAGCACGAAATGTAAATGAAACATACTCAACACAAAAAGATCTTATTAAAAAGCAGCGTGAAGTAGCAGAAAAGTCCAGTACAAATGCTGAAGAACTTCGGCGAATTTCCCAAGATTCAGCAGGGGATACACGTGAGCTCCTTGATCTCAATGAAGACATCCTCGAAAGACTAACCGATGCATTAGAACAAGCAGAAAATAGTGGTGATGAATCAGCAATTGCTGCTGCTCAACAAGCAGTAGCACCTGTGCAAGCAGGAGTTGTTCAGCTTAGAGGAACTCTTCGCAACCTTGAATATCAAGGAAATAATGAAAAACCAGGGGCAGAGTTGGCAAATCTACAAAAAGACATCGCCCTCAAACAACTGGATGTACAAGAAAAAGCTATTGATCTGGGCAGACAAGTAGCAGGTATTCAGTATAACTTAGCGCTCGTTCAAGAAGGACTTATGCATCCTTCAGCTCCATACCCTGCGGTTGTTGAGCGAATCTTTGTTCAAAAAGGACAAGTAGTGAACCCTGGTACGCCTATTGCAATTGTTAGGTGTCTTGATATTGCAACTTCTGCAATTCTAAGAGCACCTCGAGATATCGCACTCTCTATTTCACGTGTTGAACCAACGACATTTACTTTTAATAGACAGCAAGTTCGTGCTGTTCCAAGTTATGTCTCAACTATTGCAACAGATGGACAACTTCACACCATTCTGTATAACCTTCCAGATGGTGCATCCAATTCAACCAATCTTGAATTTGTCCCTGTTGAAGTACCGATTGTCTCAAGTAGAAGTGCAACAACAATTCCATATATTCCAATTGATGCTGTTTTCCAAAGTCAGGAAGAGTCAACAGTGAATATCGTTAATGATGGAAAAGTGACATCACGAACTATTGAACTTGGAACTGTGTATGGAAGCTTTGTTGAAGTGCTTTCCGGTCTCAACAGAGGAGATAAAGTCATTCTCAATAGAAATGTTGTTGTTGGCGATAAAGTTCGCCTCGAGTAATTCCTGTACGAACAGTGACCTATATGTATGACAGACTTACAATTTTTAAAAAAACTACAATTTGATGAGAAGCTAAGTAATTCTTTTATTGGGAAATATCTCTCCAACCCTCGACTTCTTATTCTTTTTCTTTTAGCAATTCTCGTTGTCGGTCTCAGCAGTTACTTTAATCTCCCAAGACGACTCAACCCAGAAATTCAAATTCCCATAATTGTTGTGTCAACAGTACTTCCCGGTGCAAGCCCTGAAGACATTGAGTCTCTTGTTACAGAGCCACTTGAAAGTAATGTAACCGGTATAACTGATGTCAAACAAGTTTCCTCTACCTCTCGAGAGAATGTGTCAGTCATTCAAATTGAATTTCAGTCTGGAATTGATCCTGAAAAGTCAAGAACAGATGTTCAGTCTGCCATTGATCAGGTGGAATTGCCAGAAGATGCACAAGCACCTCGGGTGCAGAAAATAGACTTTGAAAATCAACCAGTCTGGTCATTTGCACTCATTGGAAAGGGTGATGTTGCAAGTCTCACACAATTTGCAAAAAATCTCCAAGACGAGTTAGAGAATATTCCAACTATTAAAGACGCTCAAGTAAGTGGACTTGAGGAACAAGAAATTAGTGTATTTATCAGACCAGAATCACTCACAACATATGACATCAATCCTCTTCAGCTGTCTCAAAGTGTGAAAACCGCGGTTAGTTCATTTCCTGCTGGATCAGTTAGAACAACTAATTCAAATTTTGCACTCAGTATTGATCCCTCAGCAACATCTATTGAGGATGTTCGAAATTTACAACTGAATGTTAATGGAAACATTCTACCCCTATCATCAATCGCAGAAGTCACAGAACGTTCCAAACCAAATCAGTTCCCATCTTACTTTGCAAATAAAGAATTAAATGGAGTCAGAGCTGTTACTTTTAATATTTATAAGACAGACACAGCCAATATTGATAAAGCTGTTAAAGACAGTGAGAGAAAAATTGAAGAAGTACTCGCTAATTATCCGGGACAATTTGAAATAAAGACAATTACGAACGCAGGTGAAGAAATTAATAAACAGTTTGATAAATTAATTGAAGACTTTATTCTCACAACAGTTCTTGTTTTCCTCGTACTTTTTGTTTTCTTAGGTCTCAGACAGGCAATAGTCTCGCTTTTTGCTGTTCCACTCACATTTCTTATATCGTTCTCTGTGATGAACATGTTGGGAATAAGTCTCAATTTCTTATCTATGTTCTCACTTCTTCTTTCTCTCGGACTTCTTGTCGATGATACGATCGTTGTCATTTCAGCTATGACTCAATACTTCCGTTCTGGAAAATTCACACCGCTTCAGACAGGACTACTTGTCTGGAGAGATTTTCTTGTTGCGATTTTTACGACAACGTTAACAACAGTCTGGGCATTCTTACCACTTCTTATTTCAACAGGAATTATTGGGGAATTTATTAAATCAATTCCTCTTGTTGTCTCAAGTACACTTTTGGGATCATTTGTTGTCGCGATGCTTATCATTCTGCCGCTCATGATCTTCCTTCTGAAACCTAATCTTCCACGTCGAGTTGTTATTTTTCTTCGAGTCCTTCTCGTTCTTATACTTCTTGCGATCTTTATATCTATTGTTCCTAAAGGTCCGACGCTTATCTTTGCACTCTTTGCTCTTATTCTTTTCCTTTTTGTCACAGCAAATGTCAGACTTGCGCTAGTTAGAAAATCTCGCACGTACTATCATGAGCAGCAAAAAGAATATACCGTTCTCAAAAATGCTCCAACTTACGTCGATCACGGACTGATAAGTTTTAATGGTATTGGACGACGGTACAGACGCATCCTCACACGAGTACTCGAGAATAAAGAAAATCGACGTAAAACAGTAGCAATGGTCGTTATCTTTTCACTTTTCTCATATTTACTCGTTCCATTTGGTTTTGTCAAAAATGAATTTTTCCCAAGCAGTGATCAGAAGTACCTGTATGCATCTATTGAACTTCCCGCTGGGACTCAGCAGGATATTGCAAAAAAACAAGCTCTTGCCGTCCTTGACGTCATTCGAAAAGATGAAAGTGTTAACTATGTTATCGCTGATATTGGCCAGGCAGTAAACACGGGATTTGGAGCAGGTGGGGGAGATAGTAGTACAATTCTTTTTTCACTCGTCCTTCCAGAAAAAAGTGAAAGAGATCTTACGTCAATTCAGCTTGCTGAAAAACTCCGCGAAGACTTTGCATCATATACACCTGGAAGAGTAACGGTAACTGAAGTAAGTGGAGGTCCACCAGCTGGATCAGATCTTCAAATTCAGTTATTTGGATCAGATCTTCGTGAATTAGATATTTACGCAAGTCGTGTTGAGGAGTATTTGGAAAGCAAAGAGGGAGTCAGTGATGTGTCCAAGTCAGTCAAACCTGGAACAAGTAAACTCGTCTTTATTCCAAATGCAAGGCAGTTAGCACTCAATAAGCTGTCGCAGGATCAACTCGGGCTTTGGCTTCGAACTTTTGCAAGTGGACTGCCACTTGATACAGTTAAGTTTGCAGAAAACGGAGATGAAGAAAGAGATATTACCTTAAGATTGAGTAATACAACTCAAAACGTTGAAGACATTTATAAATTGTCAATTCCGACTACGACTGAGAATATTCCGTTATCAACGTTAGGAAGACTTGAAATGGAACCAAGTCCAACTCTTATTACGAGGCAAGATGGTGAACGAACAATATCAGTGAGTGGATCAGTTGCAGATGGGTACTCTGTCAGTACACTTAATCAGGAACTCGAACAATTCGCACGAACAGATCTCAAGCTAAAAGATGGTTATACCTGGAAAACTGGAGGAGTAAATGAAGAAAATCAAAATTCTGTAAATTCAATTCTCTCAGCCATGCTTATCTCATTTCTCCTTATTGTTATAACGATGGTAGTTCAATTTTCCTCTTTTAGAAAAGCAATTATTGTTATGCTCGTTATCCCGCTTTCTATCTCAGGAGTATTCATTCTCTTTGCTTTAACCGGCACTCCACTCTCATTTCCTGCCCTCATTGGAGTTCTCGCACTCTTTGGGATAGTTGTAAAGAATTCTATTCTTATCGTTGATAAAATCACCGCCAATCAAAAGACGGGAATGGAGTTCGTCCCAAGCATCGTTGACGCTGCAGAGAGTAGACTTGAACCAATTGCGCTGACATCACTTGCAACCATTATTGGACTTATCCCAATTACCGTATCTGATCCACTCTGGCGTGGACTAGGAGGAGCAATTATCGCTGGTCTTTTCTTCTCTGGTACTATCATGCTTTTCTTTATTCCAATTGTCTATTACTACTGGTTCCACCCGCAGGTGACTTCAAAAAGAATAAGTTCACGAAAAACTCAAAGAAAGACATCACGCTAAACTTATGGAACTTCGCAGACCTGACCACATCGATACTGAGATAAATGACGAAAACCTTCATTCGTATGTTCTTCGACATAAAAAAGAAGTAAGTGCGCATTACTCCGTCCCTGCTCTGCCTCTTTCTCCTGAAGAAATTGAACTATACGGTTTGCAAAGAGAAGATCGGGATACAGGTACTATTTATAGAAATGATACCCATGAATTTCATGTAGATGAAAACGGGTTTATAAAAGTGATGAGAGTCAGAGAAGATGATGTAACTTCAGTCGAGTCATTTGAATATGACGAGCAAGGGTATATTACCAAACACGACATGCGCTCAGTAAGAGACAAAAGACCGGCTGGTGAGGGAGTCTATATTCAACACTTTTATGAGACACACGGCGGTGGTGACAAAAAACTCGCCGAAATGTATTTTACCTATTATAATGTCAATCCCCGCCTCATGCCAAACCAACTTGACAGTTCACGTCCACCTGTGAGAGTATTTTTTGATCGAACATAATTTTTGCCTCAACTGAACTATTTAGTATGTAATGTGATCCAGTAGATATCAATTGACTCCCGAGTGATATTTCATTAATATCTGCTCAGTGGGTATTAACAGCCGACCGTCAGCGGAGGCAAGTAGTTCAGTTTTTCCTAAAACTAACTACATCAGGCAACATCCCGAGAAGTGCACTAACAGCTGAATATATATTTGTATGCTCATTACCTGCCCGGTATCATACTGTCATTTGGTTGAAAATAACACTAACCCCTTATATCCGGTGTTGGAGGGATATGAGGGGTTTTTTTGTGCTCAGAACCCCTCTCTCATTATGTCCCGAGTTGAAGAATAATAAGAGGGGGGAGAATTTATCCTACCTATGAAAGGAGGTGAAAATAATGAAATATACAAAACAATTTTTAGGAAGTTTTATAGCAACAATTGCACTTTTTGCAGTAGTTCTCAGTCCAGTTACAGCTGACACACATACTGTAAGTTTTGAAAACCCTCCATATAATCCAGGGAATATTAATGGTCAAGATAGTTGGACCAAAACTGGAACATATGATTCAGAAGTTGAAACAAATACGTATGGCTTTGCTTCATTCGGATCACAAACACTGCGTATCTCGAATGCAGTAACATCTGGAGCATTTGGGGATCAAACTTTTGCAAAACCTCTTTCTAATGGAGTTGGAGAAACAATCGCAACAAGCGGTTCATTTCTACCAGGAACCCGCCAAACAAAATTTGAGATGGAGTTTGATATTGCTTCTGCAATACCTACTGCTCAACAACCCGGCTTATTTCTCTCAATTTCTCCAGATAGGGGGGATGGATCTCGAATGAGTTACCTTGGCTTTGAAGATGTTTCTGGTGGTATTAAAGTGATATTTTATGATGTTCAAGGTACCTCTAATCCAGCAAATTTTGTTTTAACAGACTTAGGGACATACTCGAGAACTGAGACTCATAACATAAAGCTATCTTTAGACGCAGTTGAAGGCCCATCAAATGATGTAGTTAAAGTATGGATTGACGATGTTCTTAAACATACAGGAACTAGCTGGGAAAACTATTATAGATATGATGCAGAAGCAAATGCAGAACAAACACCTAGAATAATAAAGACAGTCTTGTTCCGTTCAGGAGGTACAGCTGTACCTGCTAATTTTGGAAACGGTTTTCTATTTGATAATGTGACTCTCACATCTTCTACGCCAGTAACATCTGTTAGTGGTGAAATTACAAACCCAGCAACTGATGGAGCTACTGTTAGCGGGATTTACAACTTTACAGCTACTTATGACGATGGTGACGAAGTAGATGACGACGCTGTTCAATGGGCGATTCGCCAAGGAGCATGTAACGCTACAACAGCAACCTTATTCGGAAATGTAGATGGTCACAGTGACACATTTACATGGGATGGAGACTCATTCAGTACAACTCAAGACACAACTGGACTAACACCAGGCCAATACTGTTTCGTTTTCAACCCAACTGATGATGCCGGACAAAATGATGTTCGTGAACTTCGAACATTTATCATTGAAGAACCAGCTAATCCTTATGCAGTTCCTCTTGCTTGTCAAGGGAACGACGTCACCTATGGAACACCAATTGTTGGAACTGAAGGCTCAGATAAAATCAGTGGAACATCTGGAAACGACCTTATATTCGCTCTTGGCGGATCAGACAAGGTCGATGGAAAAGGTGGACATGATTGTATCGTTGGAGGAGCCGGAAGCAACAAGATTGATGGAGGCTCTGGAAATGACGTCATACTCGGAGGAGATAATTCAGACTCAATCGATGGAGGAAGTCATAACGATAAAGTCTATGGTATGGGTGATAGCGATAGCTTAAAAGGAGGCTCTGGAGTTGACGAACTTTGGGGAGGAGATGGTGGCGATTCACTAAGTGGTGACGCTGGAAACGACATACTTCGAGGTGAAGACGGTATTGACTCAGCCAAAGGTGGATCAGGAAATTCTGATAACTGTATCGCAGAATCAGAAAAGACATGTGAAATCTAATAGTCCTATCTATTAGCGTTTGCCGAATCGTAGATCGAGATTTTTTGAAAGGAGGTGAAATAAAATGACAAATTTAAAACTTAAAATTGCTTCAGCTGCTGCAACAGCTGGACTCTTAGCAACATCTTTTGCTCCTGCAGCTTTTGCAGACACAGTTGTTGTTAAAGGAAATGGTGCTGACTCAACAAATAAAGTTAAGGTCAATAAAAAGACCAAGACTAAAGTTTCCCAAACAAACAACACAGCTGTTGTAAATCTCGTTGGTGTTATGCAAAACACTGGGGGAAATACAGCAAATAAAAATACAGGTGGAGATGTAACAGTTGGTAGTGGTGATGCCACTGCAACAGTGACAAATACAACAAAAACTGGGAACAACTCCGCAACTGTAACAGGTTGCCCTTGTGAAGATAGTGATGACACTATCCGAATCAGTGGTAATGGTGCTGACTCAACGAATAAAGTTAAGTCAAACACTAAGACTAAAACAGTAGTCAGTCAGACCAATAATACACTTGTAGTCAATGGTGTTCTTGTTGCCCAAAACACAGGCGACAATCACGCTAATAAAAATACAGGTGGCGATGTTGATGTAGATTCAGGAGAAGCAGATGCAACTGTTGAGAATACTACTACAACTGGTGCAAATACCGTTACTCTCGAGTAAGGTATAAATAACTTCTAGAAGGACAAGACCCTGCCCGGCGTTGTCGACAAACGCAGCAGGGTTTTTGTTTGAGAAAAGAAGACGTTATGGAGAATGACTGACTTTTCTTACTTTATTTTTATATTCAAAATCTATAGTATATATTTGCCATGAGAAATCTTATCTATCCAGCATTACTTGTTATTACTGCACTTAGTTTTTCCTCAATTGCTCAGACTGAGGCAAAGACCTCAATCAATATCTCCAATAATTCTGATGGAGAAGACACAAGTATTAAAGTGAATAGTAATACGTCGACGTCTCAATCTACCTCAGTAAGTAGCACAAGCGGCACAACGAGTGTCAGAATTGAAAATAATGGGGAAGTAAAAACGTTTGAGACCAAGGCAAATGAAGACTTTCACTATTCTTCAGACGATGGAAAGACTAATATCGATATAGATTCATCAGCTGTTGTTAAAGAGAACGACACAGTTGTCACAGATGATAATAACGATGAAAAAGAAAAAAAGACAAATAAAACTGAAGTAAATAAAAAGCCTACAGAAGCTGAAAAAGCAGAAGTGAAATCATTTGTTGATTCACTTGTGAGCTCAATCCAAAGCTTCTTTTCTTCATTTTTTAATTAACCCGATCTCTTGACAAACACTGCAATTTCTTCCACTATTAGTTAAGAAAGGAGGATAAATGGCAAAAAAGAAATCTGTCCCACTCCATAAACGAGGATATCATAAAAAACTTGAAGAGCCAGTTCATAACCTTGTTGGATATGGAGCGCTTTTATTGTTAGCTCTTATTGTCCTTATTATGGTGTATAGTCTTCAGTGGTTTATGGTCAAACCATAAATTACTTCATATCTGCAAAGATAAGAAGTCTTTTCCAGTCTGTGCCAATTGGTGTGCATGTTTGAAGAATCAGATGATGTTTTGATTCTTTCAGAAGATAGTTAACTTCTGTGGGAAAGACTTCTTTTTTATTTTTTACTAAGTACGAATATTCTTTCCCCTCATACATAATTTTTATGTGATCATTAAGTTTCAGCTCGTTTAAGCGTAGAAAAACTGAGTTGTATCTTGTAATTTCCCAAGGCATTCCGGATGAATGAGCAAAGAGAAATATTGTTCCGTTTTCCCCAGGAAGTGACGTATTTTTTGCATGCGCAATTCCACGTTTCAGTGCCCCCATGTACTCGTCCCTATTAAATGGATCGACATTTTTAAGAACAATACCTTCTGCTTTAATTGTAGGTATTACTAATGTAAATGATTGTGATTTTTCTTGTGCAGTAAGCTGTCGTGGAAAAAAATATGCACTCAGGACTGGATAAAAAATTAAAACAAAACCGAAAAGTGAGGCAATAATAAGAATTGTTCCCAAATAATAAGAAATTGAACGCTTTTTCATAAGGAGAATATTATAAGACAAGCATGTATTGAAAGCAAAAAAAATCCCCCGAAGGGGATTTCACTATGCAAGTACAAAACCTGGTGACCTTCCGGATCTCAGTCTTAACACCGCACCAAAGAGGAGCATCAATAGATTGCCTAGAATAGCTAATAAGATCCAAGGATTTCCAGTAGCTGGAAGTACCTCACCAGTTGTTGTACCGAGTACACTGCCACCTGTTGGGTTGCTACCTCCAGTTGGATTGGTAGGTCCATTACCACCTGTTGGTGGATTTTCTGGCTCTTCAGGTTTTTCTGGTTCTTCAGGCTCTTCAGGTTCTTTATCACAGTTACAGTCAACTTTTACGACATTGTCGTTAATGTTATTCTCAATAAGAGCATCAAGGTCAATATCACCAGTTTTGATACTAACATCCCCGTTATTATCATCAGCAGTATTTTCACCTGTAAATAAGTTCCAGACACTATTATTGAAAATATCTGCGATATTATTTACGTTTACATTATTAACAGAATTATTAAAGAAATTAACGTTATTAATACTCCCTGCGCCATTACCAGTGATGATAAGTGAAATACCGCCAAATGCTGATGTATTAAGCTGAACATAGGAACTGTTGACGTTATTAACAATCTTCTCACTTACTTTAATATTTCCTGTTTGAATTGAAACATTTCCACTATTTCCATTTGCAGTATTTCGACCAGTAATTGCTGTTCCATACACATTTGTTGTCACATGAGCTGTATTTGTAACAGTGACATTATTAGTAGTATTTGATCCATAATTAATTGTGTTGTTGGATTCAGAACCATTTCCAGAAATTTCCGCGGTACCTCCAGCAGACTGGCAACATCCTGTTTCAACATGTGACTGATTGAGTGTGTTGTTTACTTGAGTTGCTGTTGAAGAATCACCCGATGAAATATTTGTATTCCCACCAGTGTTATCTGATGCTGAATTATCTCCAGTACTGCTGTTCGTTGTAACATCATTTGTGACTTCTGCTGTGTTATTCTGCTGGACTGTCGTGTTATTTGATGTCGTAACACTGATATCACTATTTGAACCACTTCCGTTTCCAGAAATGCTCAATTCTTCAGCTTGTACCGTTTTAACTGATAAAGGCAAAACAGTTGCTGTTACTAATGCCAATAGTATTTTTTGTTTTTGCATAAAGTACTAAAAGTGTATACTTTTTTCTCTATTTACTGTTAGAGAAAATACAGAGGCAGATTATTTAATTGTTAGGCAGTTCGTCTATTGAGTACAAATCTTCGACTGAGATATGCACCTGCGAGGACAGGAAGCAGGAGCATAGCCCAAGCTAAATTAATTCGAATGACATTTCTTTTTGCTGCATCAACAACAGAGTATGAAGCACCTTTCACTTGTGGTGTAGGCTGTGCAGAACCATTACTATCAGTTAGGACAGCAACGTTTCCATTTCCGGTGTTCTGTGATGTAACAGTGTTGTTTGCATCTCCACTCCCGACAAGTGCAATTGTTTTTTGTTGTGTAACGACTGTTGGAGTAGGGGTAGGTACAGATTTGGTAGTTTCATTATTATCACTAGCTCCACCAATGTTATTACTATTATTTTGTGCTTGTGCAGTATTTTCTTTTTTCTGACCAGGAGTTACGAAGTCGCCAAGCCAACTTCCAAAGACATTGACGACGGTTACGACGAGCTTACCGTTGCCTGCTATGTTGTTATTAACAAAGTTCACCATGTTCGCTACGATATTAGCATCTCCAGTTGTGATATTAGAGTTGCCACCTGTATTTTTACTTGTGCTATTACCACCTGTGTTAGCTGAAAGATTTAGGTTGTTTACAATATCTGCATTATTGTCTTGAACAGTTGTTGAGTTATTGGTAACACTTGATGATGCGTCATTTGTTGATCCTGCACCATTGCCAGTATTGGTAACGGTGATAAAGCCATTTTCATCAATAGTGTAGTCTGTACCTTGCACAGCTGCAAACTTTGTTCCCTCAGGTGCACCCATTATTTTACCCATCCAGTTACCAGCTTCATTGACAAGAACTATCCACCAATTACCGCCTGCAAGATTCATGTTCGCAATGTTAAGAACATTCGCGTCGATATTTGTATCACCTGTTTTAATAGTACTGTTGCCACCAGTGTTATCACTTGCTGAGTTCTCACCAGTTGACGCATCAAAGATAAGATTGTTAGTAATATTTGCATCATTCTCCTGGAATGTATTTGTATTATTTGTCGTTGATGAATTTGCTGTATTTGTAGAGCCAGAGCCATTCCCTGAATTAAGTGCTGTTGTTCCAAGTGCATCAAATTGTGATTCGTCAAAGATAAGGTCCCCGATAAGATCACCAAAGATATTGACGACACCAAAGACTACATTTCCAGCGAGATTGTTGTTCGCAAAGGTAAGAACATTCGCTGCAACGTTTGCATCACCTGTCTCAATATTTGAGTCTCCACCTGTGTTTTTATTTGCCGTGTTATTACCTGAATCTGCTGAGAGATTTAAGTCGTTACCAATAAGTGCATCGTTCATTTGATACGTATTACTGTTATTTGTTACATCAGTATCAGCAGTGTTCTCACTGTCAACACCGTTTCCAGTGTTTCCTGCAAAGAGACTTCCCGTGCCACCACATCCTGAGACGCATGCAGCTCCAAAGTCAAGAACAATATCTCCAACATGATCATCAACGACATTGAATTCTGAGACCATAATTCCATCAGCATTCGTGTTAACGGATGTGATAACAGTTCCTGTTGTATTAGCATCACCAGTATTAATAGATGAATCTCCAACATTTTTAGAAGTGTCATTCTGACCGGTTACTGTTGCACCTGTAAGATTACTATTTACAACAGCTGCGTTATTTTGATACGTATTATCATTATTGACGACAGCCGCGGAACCGTTATTTGTTGAGTCTGCGCCATTACCAGAGTTAACAACGGTTGCTCCAGAACCTGACGTTCCTGCAGGAGATGTAGATGTATTGTTGTTACCTGCTGTAGAAATAATTCCTGATGATACAGCATCACCAGTCTTGACTTCGCTTGAACCGACCTGTCCGCTTTGCTGTTCATTTGCTGCAGCTTGTGTTGGAGTAGGGGTAGGAGTTGATTTCGTAGATGATGATTCTGTATTACTATTTTGCTCTTCAACTTCTTCTTGTTCTTCCTCTTCATCATCACTGTCATTATTTTGAACATCACTAACAGCCTGTTCTACTGTTGGTGCAGTTGGCGCTGTTGGAGCACTTGGTGCTGTCGGTGCTGCAGGAGCTGTTGGAGCACTAGGCGCTGTAGGTGCAGTTGGCGCTGTTGGAACTTCCTGAGCGAATACTCGTGCTGGAACAGTATGAACTGTTACCATCATGAAAATTATAAAGTATGCAGTAATTTCTTTTAATATATTTGTCATAATTTTTAAAATATTATTTATTTAATTTCTATATAAGAGTGTGGGGTGCTAATGGAAGTGCTCATCGACACCCCACAGTTCTTATATCTTAGTTGTTACTAGCCCACCAAGACATGAACATACTCCACATGTTTAAATTCATGTCGAAGTCAAAGTCAAAGTCTGGAAGGTCAGCTGAGCCGATAACGTTTTGGTTGCCTGCGTTTTTAACAGTAACCTCAGCATCTGAGTCTCCAGTTTCGATAGATGGATCAGAGATCGCATCTACTTCTCCTGTGTTGTCATCTGCATCGTTATCGCCTGTATCTCCGTCAACGTCGAGATCATTGTCGAGATCTGAATAGTTATCTTGGAAAAGACTTGCAGTCTCATCAAAGTTACCATAGATATCGTTGTCTGAATCTGAACCGTTTCCGTTGATCTTTGCGAGTACGTCAAAGACGCATCCGCATCCTGCATCTGCAGCGTTAAAGTTAACCATGTTGTCAACTGTAACATCAGCATCAGCATCACCTGTGTCGATCATTACATCGCCACCTGTGTTGTCGTCTGCAGAATTGTCGCCTGTATCAGCATCTACGTCAACGTCGTTATCAACATCTGCATTGTTATCTTGTGTGAGAACGAGTGCATTGTCGAAGTTGAGGTCGATTTCGTTGTCTGAATCAGAGCCGTTTCCGAGGATGTATGCTGAAACGAGTCCAGCTTCATCATCACCACCACCTACAACTGCTGAATTTGCATTAGCAGCTGTCATGATTTTAACGGTTGTGTCAGCGTCACCAGTTTCGATTTCTACATCTCCACCAGTGTTGTCATCTGCATCGTTGTCCCCAGTTTCTGCGTCAACGTCAACGTCGTTGTCGACATCAGCGTTGTTGTATTGGAAGACATTAGTTGTTGAATTGTTAGAAAGGTCTACATCATTATCTGAATCAGAACCATTTCCTGAAATAACAACCTTTGTATCACCAGTACAATTACCGCATCCACTTACATCAGCAGCATTACTATTAAGCTGGTTTTTGACTGTAACATTTGTTGAAGCATCACCTGTGTTAACTTTTACATTACCACCTGTGTTACCTGAAGCTGAGTTATCGCCAGTTGTAGCGTTAACAGTTACGTTATTACTAACGTTAGCTGTGTTGTTTTGAACAACGTTAAGTGAACTTGATTGTGAAACATTTGCAGTATTGTTAGATCCTGATCCGTTTCCAGAAAGAGTGATCTCAGTAGCTGCAAGTGTCATTGGAGCTAAAGCATGGAGTAAGACTGATCCGGTTGCGATAGCTGTTGCGATTCGTGTTTTGTAATTTGTCATTATATTTGTCACCCCCTTTCTTGACTATGATTCCGTTTCCACCAAATGGTGAATTGGGCACTTCATCCGCTTTCCTGTCTAAGGCCTGAGGCTTGGACAAAAAAACGGAAACATATCCTTCTAAATTACTTAGGAAGATGTGCTTCCGCTTTTTGAGTTCTTTTTTGTTGTAATAAATTACTTGTATTCATTTGAGTTATTAAGATAATCGATTTCTTTTTGTGTTCTCTGTAAGGTTTCTCACATCCTTACAATCTATTTACAAAACATTGTCCACAAAAAAAGGCACCGTCATTTCTAATCATTTAGAAATAGGTGCCTCCGTTTACGGTCAGCTCTTTATTTAATTTAGAAATTAAATAAAACTACTTAATGAGCAAAATATAATTGAATAAAAAATGTATGTCAATACCCAAAATTATATTTTTACAGTATGCCCATTAGGAATATGTGAATTTGTCTTTTTGATATTGCGCTCTGTAATTTGAACAACTTTATAGTCCTGTACGTAGATCTCGACGCTTCCCCAACCGCGGATATTATTTAATGCTTCAACAATTTCTGCAATAAGTTCAGGACTAATTTTATTCATTGTCTTAGTTGTCTTTGTATTCATAGAGCAGTCTGAGAAATAAAGGAACTGGTATCCTACTTAGTAAGATTTAACTTAATTGTTTCTTTCTTACCTGTAAGTTCACCTACAAGAAGAGTAAGATTTTTATCTGAATCATTTATTGGGAATCCAAGTCGAGTTGGTTTGGTTGAGTCAGCTAAAATCTCAACAGGGTCGTTATGAATATCTGCTGCAATTTTTTCGCTACTATTATTAACTGTCAATCGAACATAATCTCGTGCATTTACAGCGATCGTTTTATTATATGAGTTCGTAATTTTAGCATTGAGAATTAAAAATGTTCTTCCTTCAACAGAGATTGCTCTTTTTCCTTTTACAATAACTTCGTCACGAATTTCAGCATTTTCAAGGACAAATTTTAATTTACTTACTTCTTTTCCATTCGTGTCTTTAAGTGAGAATTCGTATGTTTTATTAAGATTTTGGGTTGCTTCTGGTTTGGCAATTGTTACTTTTGTACTATTATCACCAACTGCAATTGTTTCTTTATTACTATTTGCAACTGCGAAGAAAAGTGCACCTAAAATTAGAAGAGCTGCGATAAGTCCTGGGAAGAAAAACTTTTGTCGAGTAATTTTTTTGTAGTCAAATTTATGTAATGAGTGATCCATATCTATAAAAAAACTCTGCAAGGGGCAGAGCAGTATGGCCGGATATTACCAAGGAAAATTTGATGTGTCAAGAGCTTTTTACACTTATAGTAATTTTGGTCCGTTTTTCCTCATTTTTCTTTTCAATTTTTATACTCAGGATGTAGTTTTGCACATTTCCGGAAATTTCATACTGAAAAAAATTGTTACTATTATTTTTAATAACCGATTTATTTTCTACGTGAATTTTTGAGAGAATCTCCTCATACCATTTCACAATTCGATCAAAATCATCCACACTTTCTAACACAAGATCATCTTGTGTAAAATTTTTTATTACTGAATTTGGATAAACAAAAGGCAGTTGGAATGTTCTTTTATTATTTACCCTCTCAGTAGTAGGACTTGGGGTAGGTGAGACAGAAGATGAGATGTTTAACTGAAGAGGAGAATTTGGATCGCTGAATGTAGTCTGCATTCTGAGCATAATAATAAGAGTAATCCCCAATATAAGAAGTATTCGAAGCGAATGCATGAGAGGCATTATATCACTATGAGGAGGTTCGGTCAGGAAGTCGTGGATGACGGAATTTAAAACGATCGGGATATCGAAGGCCTTGGATTATTCCTCCGACTGCTACACCTGCAGCTGCTTTTGCGGTTGTGTAGTGCATAATATTGTCATAGACGAGAACTGTACCAACGATAAGAACTGATAAATAGAACCAATGATGAAACCAATACGTCTTTGTTCGACTGTGAATTCTAAAATTTGGAGTAAACTCAATATTTTTGTATTTGATACAGGGGAGTCTTTTTTTATTTTTTGAAGGATGTGAGAATTGAAGTGACAAGTAATATCCAGCAAGTAGGGCAATTGAAAAAAGAAGAATCGTCTGCATACAAAAATCTTATTAGTCTCTTACTTTTTTGTTACATTACCATCGTAGAAAAATGAGCAGCTTTTGTCAAGCAGAACGGGAGTTATTCACGAACATCCCTAAAAGTATGTGTGCCATTCTTCCGTAAGAAAAATCGCGAAAATACTTGTGGGACATAATCCCAAAGACCACGTAGTAGACCATCTTTATATCTTCTACCCGAAATTTTAACTGAGATATTTTTACTAATAACAACTTTCCCAATTTTTCTTAACTTCGTTGATAGATCAATATCTTCTCCCATATGAAGGTTCGTTGCAAATCCGCCTGTTTTCATGAAAGCATCCTTCTTTATTGCCATATTAAATCCAGATAAATTCCACCCACCTGAAAAAATTTTGTCAACTACGAGAAATGGATAAAAAAGATACTTTGATGCAAAGCGAGCAGAAGGTGGTCCTGAATAAAATTCACCCAGGCCACCAACGGCAACAATTTTTGGATCCCGACTGAACTCTTTTATAATATTACTTATCCAGTTCTTTGGATGTATAGTATCAGCATCTGTTGAGATAATGATATCTCCTTTTGCTTCAGTAAAACCAAGTTGTCTTGCGTGAGCGACACCTTTATTTTTTTCAGAAAGCACTCTTACTCCAAACTCTCGCGCAACTTCTTTTGTGTTATCAGTTGAATTGTTGTCAACGACAAGTACTTCAAAGGGAGAATAATCTTGTTTGAGGACAGACTCAATTGTCTTACTTACACCTTTCTCCTCATTATATGCGGGGATAACAATACTGACCAAAGGTGAGGATTTAATAGAATTTTTTTCCATCTTATTCAAATTGCAACAAATATTTTTTCAGTCTTCTAAAAGGAAAATCAATATTCTTTGAATTTTTCTTGATAAGATCACTATATGTTTTTTCAAGTCTTTTGGCAATTTCCATAACTGAATAATTCTGGGCTTTTTTCTGTGCATTTACTCCCATAATTTTTCTTTTCTTCTCATTTTGAAGCAAGAGATTAACAGCTTGAGCAAATTTTTCCTCTTTACCACTGACAAGATATCCTGTTTTACCGTTTTTAACGATTTCAACATATGCATCATCATAGATTGAAACAACTGGAAGGCCTGATGCCATAGCTTCAAGAATAACCATCCCTTGGGTTTCAGAAGTCGAGGCAAAAAGAAAGACGTCTCCATCAGCGTACACTTTTGGAATGAGATGTTGTTTGACAAAACCTGTAAAAAATACCTTTTCATTCACTCCACACTCCTCTGCAATATGGAGAAGTCTTTTTCGCTCAGAGTCAGTACCATCTCCAACTATTACAAAAACAGCAGTTGAGTCTTTTAAAGCAATATCTTTAAATGACCGTATTAGAAAATCAATTGATTTTTCTTTGCCAATTCTCCCAACGTAAAGAAGTACCTTTTTTTCTGAGCTTAAATTCAAAAGCTGATGGAGATAACCTTTTTCTTGATTATGAAATCTCTCTGTCTCAATCCCATTTGGAATAACATGAATTGGCTTATCTATTCCATAATCCTGAAGTTCTTTTTCTACTTTTCGTGTTGGAACAATAAGCATGTCACATAAATTTCCAAATATTCGACTCGCAATTTCAGCCATACGAGGTCTTATAACTTTCCCCCGGAGTATATAATGCGTGTATTGATTCCAGAGTGTATGGTATGTCACAACGAAAGGAACTCTTTTCAATCGTGAAACTTCCCATCCAAGAAGTGTAATTGGCCCACCAGAATGGCCATGGATAATATCAAAATCAATACGTGAGGCAGCAATGAGTGCTCTATTGGGAAGAAAAGTTGCCAAACGATAATCAGGTTGTTTAGTTAATTGAAGCGAGGGAATACGTATAACATTCTTTTCATCTTTATACCCAGGATATTTCGGCGCAACGATGTACACCTCGTGCCCAAGTTTCTCTAAGGCCTTTGCAGAGGATTCAACTGATACAGCCACGCCGTTGATCTGCGGAAGATAACCATCAGTAAAAAAACCTATTTTCACTCAGTTATTATATCAGTAGATGGGTTTGGAGAATAGTTGAGCTCACTTATCCACCTCTTACAAAATAATTCATCAATTCTTATGAGAATTTACTTTACTAAATATATGACAATAGTTATATGGATGATTTTCGGTACACTTAATGCAGTTATTTTGTATCTTCTTGAACCCAAAAAAGGAAGAGGTGAGCTTGGACCAAGTGTCCTACTTGGTATGAGCGGAGCACTACTAGGTGGATTTTCTGCCTATCTTCTTCTTGGAAGAGATGCAATTCAACTAAATATGTCTCTCATAGGGCTTTTAGCTCTGGAAACTTGTCTTGCAGCTTTTATGCTCTCTCAAAAAGCATTTAAGAAGATCTAGTGGAAATTACTTCGCCTTCAATTGTCTTTTTATCAGTTTCTAAAAACTTTTCAAGAATATCCATATTTTTACTATTAGCCTTATAAACAAAATCACTTATATCTCCAACGATAGGGAATAGCCCCAAGACAAAATCAATCATGATATTGCGAGTCATACGAGCAATTTCTTTCTCAGGAAGTTTAAGCTGTGTAGCAATCCATAAAATATACCCTGAAAGAATTAACCCTATTGCATCTCCAATCCAGGGAAAAATGCCAAGCAGGGGATCGAGCCCAAAACTAAAGTTACCAATTCTAAACTGTTTATCAAGAAGCTTCGTTAAAGCTCTTGCAATAGTGATGTGATTCATCAGAAAATTGTATAGCTGTTTGTTTTACAAAGCAAGCTCATCAATAGATTGATGACTCAAGCTAAACAATACTTTCTTACTTGATTTTTACAAATCTTTTTTCAATAATGGTCATATGATACCTTTTATGGTAGGACTCTTATTCGTCCTTGCCTTTAATCTTCTCATCTCTCGTTAAGACACATTTATCTTTCTCTACTCAATTGAGGGAAAGTTAACTATTAAAGGGGTAATACTCTAGGGAATAGTCTAAAAGTGTATCCTTTTGGTATGAAAATTTCCCTGAAAAAAATCCTTCTCTCCCAAGGAAAGGGAGAAAGTACTTATCTCCTTCCCACAAAGGCAAATCCACTATTTTCTCATTTCGTATCCATTCAAGATTTCCTTCCAATGACTCAATAAGCTCACCTTCAAATTCAGTTATTAGAAAAACAAATACATACCAGTCATCATCGCCACTGAGCTTTGGAAATGTTAAGAATCCCTTTAGCTGGAGCTTTTTTACAGTAAGTCCTGTTTCTTCTTTTACTTCCCGAACTGCGCATTCTTCAGGTGATTCACCTGGTTCAAATTTTCCACCAATTCCGTTCCACTTTCCTTCATGAATGTCGTTTTCTTTTTTTACTCTATGTAACATGAGTGTAAAATCCTCTTTTTGTATATAACAAAGGGTGGCGAGCTTTAACATGAAGCAATTGTAGACTATTGCAAACTTTTTTTAAATCTGTTTAACTATTTTTAACATAAAGAGTTCCACTACTTAGTGGACAGCAACCGGCATAACGCGGTGCTCTCGTCGGAAGGACGTATGTGACTGAAACAACAGTATATTATCAACCTTCCATATGGAAGGTTTTTTTATGAAAAATAAAACAACATTTACGTCTGAATCTGTGTGTGCAGGACACCCAGATAAAATTTGTGATCAAATTAGTGATGCAATTGTTGATGCAGTTTTGGCACAAGATCCTTTTGGCCGAGTTGCTCTCGAAAGCCTTGCTGCTAATAATCATATTGTCTTAGCAGGTGAGGTAACTTCTACTGCACACATAAACTTTGAGGAAATTGCACGTTCGGAAATAAAAAGACTCGGATATGTCGATCCCGAGTCTGGATTTAGTTATAGATCGCCTCTAGAAAATTATGTTCATGAACAATCACCTGAAATTGCACGTGGAGTTAAGAAAAAAGGAGCGGGAGATCAAGGTATGATGTTTGGTTTTGCATGCACAGAGACAAATTCACTGATGCCACTTCCCATAACTCTCGCACACGAACTTGCAAAAACAATAGACAAAGTAAGAGAAGACAAGACCCTTTCATATCTTCGACCTGATGGAAAAAGTCAGGTAACAGTTGCTTATGAGAATGGCAAACCAGTAGAAGTTACGAAAGTAGTTGTAGCCGTACCTCATAATGAAAGTATTTCTCTTGAGCGCGTAAAGAGGGATCTTTACAAGTATGTCATTACTCCTGTTCTCAAAGAAGAAGGCTTTCATATAAGTGAAAACGACATTACAGTTAATGGAACAGGGGTCTGGCATAAGGGAGGTCCTGCTTCTGACTCAGGGCTCACAGGACGAAAAATTGTCGTAGATACGTATGGAGGATATGCACGAGTGGGTGGGGGAGCGTTCAGCGGAAAAGATCCTACAAAAGTAGATCGCTCAGGTGCCTATGCAGCCCGCTTCCTGGCAAAAAATCTTGTAGCACATGGACTTTGTGAAAAAGCGGAAGTTCGTCTTGCATATGCAATTGGCATTCGCAAACCGTTAATGCAGGATATAGAGACATTTAACACTGAAAAAGTAAGTAAAAAAGCACTCTTAGATTTTATGAAGAAACTGCTGGACACATCTGTTGAAGGGATAATTGATGGACTTGATTTGAGGCGTCCGCTCTATAAAAGTACCGCAGCCTATGGTCACTTCGGAAAAAAAGGCCTTCCTTGGGAAAAAATTGTAAAATAAAATAGGTAGAAAATTTACTTCCTACCTATTTCAGTTATACAAAATACTATCTGTTATTCAGTGTCACTTGTGTCATTGTCCAACTCAGGGAAGTTGTCTTCATGAAGACCTTCACTATAATCACTCATGCCACCTTTTTCACCAATATCTGATGATTCTTGACTATTCTTTTGTTTATCGTCCATATTTCCACCCCCTTTCTGACACTGTGAGGATAGCTAATAAGCATAAGAATAGAAAAAAACAGGGGTAAGAAAAATGCTAGAAAATTACTTTACAACTTGTTTAAGGAGCTTGGAAGTTTCTTCTTCTGATTCTTCAATTGTCATACCTTGTGACTGTGCAGCTTCATCCATGAGTTCATTTAATTGAGACTCTTTTTCAGGATCGCTTTTTTCTCCAGTCAAAAGTGCCAGAGTAAGTTTACGAGCTTCATCAACTGACATCTCCCATTTATCTGCTAATTTAGCAAAGGTTTTATCAGTAATTGATTTTCCTTCAGGTTCGGCAAGAGCGTGTCCAACGCCCATATCATCATCTGTTAATCCACATCCGCAGTTATAACACATATATTCCCCTTACGTAAGAAAGAATAAACTTTTTTTTATAAATATTCAAGCCTTATCTGTCTTTACGGCTTCCAACCTTCATACGCATAATAGTTACCCTCCCGCTCAACACAGACAAAAGGTGTGTCTTTCCTCATATTTTCAGCATGCCCACTAGAATTCTTCCACATTGTCACGACTTGCTTGTAATCTGACGTCATAGCAATATTCTCTGTAATACTTGAGTAAGATGGATAGGGGAGAGTTTTATTATTAATGCGATCTCTAAATCCGTCATGATTAAATGACGTCGCTATCTCCTTGGCACGCGTTTTGGCAAAAGCACATGTACTTGAATGAGTCTTTACAATAGACAACCCTTGGGACCTTCTATACTCATTTATTTCACTCATTATAAAATCTTGAAATGACAAAGAAGATGTCATAGTGAGAGAAGGAGTAGCCTGGATAGTAGGCACCTTTGTAGGAATGAGTGTAGGAGTTTTAATCGGTTTTAGTGTTGGGGTGGGGGTCCGTATTGGTCGAAGCGTAGGTGTAGGAGTTTGTGTTGGTGTAGGGATCATCCTTTTACTTCTTGTTCGATGAGCTGCTTCAGCTTGCGAAATAGAAGGAGACAGAGGAGAACGAGACTCAAGCAGAATATAAAAAATCATTCCGCTTAAAACAGATAAGAGAATAGGAAAAAGAAATACTGGGAGGTACTTCTGCATTGGAAACTAGAATACGAAAGATAAGATTGGTTTGTCAAGCTCTTCAATTACTACTGTGCGTATCTTGCTCGTAATACATCCATGCTTCTTCTTGTGATCTCAGGGTAGGGGAATGTTGCACCATCCTTTTCATTTCTTACTTGAGGTTGTATTTCTATTGGTACCCCCCTTATTTTAAACCAGTCTGTAACATGTCGGACTAGTGATATTTCAGCAGATGCCCCACCTGATACACCAACTCTCCTTATATCATCAGTAAACCACTCTCTTTGTATCTCAGCGCCTGTGTTAATTAAATGTGATGGAACCCCCAAGCTCTCACCAATTCTTGCAAGCATTTTTGAGTTATGACTACTTTGTGAACCGACAACTAAAAGTGCATTGGCTTTACCTTCTGTAACGAGTTGTTCAACAGCTTCCTGTCTGTTTGTCGTTGCATAACACAGATTACCTTCCTCTTCATTATTACCACGTCTCGCTGCCACTTCAATATCTGGACGCGCAGCACGAATCGCACGAATTCTGTCCCTCGTGTCATATTTGCCAAGAGTTGTTTGAGTGACTATTGCGATATTATCTCCCTCCACATTTGGAATTGTTTGCGCATCACTTTCCTCAAAAATGACATGCACCTGTCCATTTCCACTTTCTTCTGCAAATCCTTTGATACTTTCTGTTTCAGGATGATTTCGTGCGCCAATAAGAAGAACAGTTCCCCCTTTTCCTGTTATATCGCGTGCCTTGTCTTGTTGTGTTTTTACAAGCGGACATGTTGCGTCAAAGACAAGTAGGCCTCTTTCTTCAGCTATTCGATAGTGATCGGGTGTGACACCATGTGCAGAAAAAACAGTCAAAGCACCATCCGGTACCTGATCAAAATCATTGTTGAAAACACGAACTCCTCTTTCTAAAAAATAATCCATGGATACGTTATTATGAGTTAAGGGATGATTTACCCAAATAGGTTCATTTCCTTGTGTCAGATCAAGCATCTCGAGCACAAGCTTATTAGCCATATTCACTCCTGCACAACCAGCAATATTTCCGGCAACGAGCACTTTCTCAACAGAGAGAGGTGTCTCATCTTCTAACGGAGGTTTGAGCTCTGGGAGTCTAGGGTAGAGATTTAGTATCTCAGTTCTCATCGCTGAGATTATAGCAAAATCATACTGAATTTATTACTTATGTGTTCTGTACTATCGTTTCACACAACTCTTACTCCTGCAAATTTTGGTCACCTTCAAATGCAACTACAACCCTGAATTATTTTGCATTTCTTCAACCGTGAATGGAGTAATGGGTTTTATGAGAAACGTGTTCAAAACTTCAATCATTTTATTAGCAAAAAGAGCATTAACAGCAGATCCAGGATGAATACCATCATCTAGAAAAATATGATTGGGATTTTCACTAGGGAGAGTATTTTCAAGAACTTTTTCTCCAAGTGCTATTTTTTTATCACTTCGATTGCTCTGGAGATCTTCGTAAAATTCATTGATATCAAAGAAAAGTAGCCCTCGCTCTTCAGCTAATTCTTTTAAATCAGCGTTGATGTTATTAACAACATCAGTCACTCGTGCTCTTTGGTACGGTAGTGGAAAAGCTATTCTCATTGCAGGGTTTCGGCCCCAGTCAGGAATAGAAACAAGAATTATTCTCACATTTCCGCTGTCTTGCAGGATATCGACAGCAGTTTTGATTCGGCTAGCCATCGTATTTATTTTTTCAAATATCTCTCCCTGTGTAAGTTGTCCTTCGTATATTGCTTCGTATCCATCAGTTGAAATAAAAGGAGCAAAATCATTTGCACCAATATAAATAATGACAACGTTCACTTGACCGCTTTTAATTTGATCCGCAACTCCCGTATGTTGGCCGCTTTCAATCATACTTAACGTTGTTGCCCCGGTCCGTGCCCAATTATATTCATATCCACTTCTTCGTGGCTCATCAAATGTTCCTTGTGAACCAAAAGGAAGACCTCTGTATCTCGCCAGGTGTTCCACCCAGTTTAAAGTAGTCGATGCATATGTAACTCCTCGGCTATCATCAGTGCGATACTCATCTGACTGACTATCTCCAATGACCGCAATTCCTTTTAACGCAATCGGAGTAGGCTGTGGAGAAGGAGAGAGAAAATCCAACAATTCAGTCGCTAATCGGGGTTTAAAATAAATAAGTAAGGCTACAAAGACCACTGTTAAAAATGAAGAAAAAAGTATTATAAAAATTGTCTTTATCGTAATTGCTGTGAAGAATTGCTTCATAGTGATATTTTACGCTAAAAAATATAAATAGTCAGTGATCTAATTGACCAGATTGTTATCACCTTTTATAATTTCTCTTCACTATGAGTGAGTATGCATCAATAGGTCAGAAAATTGTAAGTACAGCCGAACAATATAGAGGAGTAAAATCCGTACCGTATCAAGGACCTGAAGCCGGTATGAGTCCGGAAAATGGATTTGAGTGTTCAGGGTATGTAACACATGTCTTAAACGAATCAGGCATTTACGTTCCAGAAGGCATTCGACATGTCACTGAGTATTATGACCACTTTGGTGAATATGTTCGAGATCCTCTTCCAGGTGATCTCATCTTTTTTTCATACAACGGGCTTGTCCCACGACATATTGGAATTGTCACTGACCCAGATAAACAAAAATATATCCATGCTCCAGGGAAAAATGATAGTAAGGTAAAAATTTCTCCCTGGACGCAGGGTCCTATTAAAAAACTAGCTGAAGATCCAATTTATACTGAAAATCCAATAGCGATAAAAAGAGTCGTTATGAAGAGAGGAAAGTGGTACTCACTTTAATTTCACTGATAGAGCAGTATCAGCAAATACACCCGTTTGCCATTTCTCTTTGTCCTGAAGAAGAGTGAGATATCTTCCGCCTTTTGAATCACTTAAAAAGAGGTTGGCGGTAACTAGTACTCCATTTTTCCTCAAGAGTTTAGCAAAATAGGGGAGAAATTTAAGCTGTGGGGTGTAACCATCAAAAAAAATAAGATCATACTCATCACTCAACTGAGGTAAAATTTCTTCTGCTTTCCCTTCATAATCTTCAATTTGCTGAGAATAGTGTAATTCATTCCAATATTTTCGAGCTTGTTCAAGGTGTGTGGCATCTTGATCAATAGTCTCAACAAAAACACCTTGAGATCCCCTCGCAATACAGGCAGCAGTATAACCAAGCGCTGTACCTACCTCAAGTACCCTCACTGGTTGAAGAGCTGTAATGAGTGTCGTCAAAACATCTCCATACTGATACGGATGACCTCCGCAGTCATGTTCTTTCTGATGTGCAGCTGTAATGTCAAACAACTCCTCAATACTCATAGTGGTAGCATTGTAGCATGAGTTCTTACCAGAAATTTACCGAAATGTACTATAATGTATACATGGCAACGAAAAAAGAAGAAACCTTTAAAGTGAATGGAGATATTCTTTTAAAAAGAGTTAAAGAACTTATTGAAGAGGGTAACGTAAGACGTATAACAATTAAAGATAAAAATGGTAAAGAACTCATCGTTCTTCCTCTGACTCTTGGAGTTGTCGGGGCAGTAATCGCTCCACCTCTGGCAGCAGTTGGGGCAATTGCTGCACTCATTACAGAATGCTCAATAACTGTTGAAAGAGATATTGTAGAACCAAAAAATACTCAAAAAAAAGAGTAGTTCCGTTTCACAACCATTTCATCAAAACGATAAGTCTCTTCATCATGAAACTTCAGAAATTTTTCTGATTTCTTCAACTAGTTCTGGAAAATCAGGTGAATTAAAATGTCCCTTTCCTTCAAATAGTTTTACTTCTGCATTGTGTAACGCTTCCTTATACAAAAAAACATTGTCAGGATAGACAATTTTATCGTCATTACTATGAAAAAGCATAATTTTCCCACCTTGATCTGCAAATTTATCAAAGGGCTCTGTAAGATTAAAATCGACCAGCGGATGATTGACGGGCGTATTAAAAGGTGCAGCGATAAGGAATGTAGCCAAAATTGTTTTTGGATACACATTCTCTGAAAGATATTTTGCTAAAAAAATACCACCGAGAGAGTGACCTACAAATATAACCTGATCATCGAACAGTGGTACAAGTCTCTTGAACCATATTTGCCATTCATTATACCTCGCATTTGATGGGTTGGGCATTTTTGGAGTCAGAACGTCAAAATTCTCGCCTAACTCATCACCAAGCGTACTTTTCCAGTCTCTTGATCTCAGTCTCTCTAGTGAAACTTCTTTTGTCTGTAAAAAGTCTATATATTCTTCATACTTTTCGAAGGCATTTCCGCCATGTATGACCACTATTTGCTTTGTTTCCATAATGTTTATAATATAGCAGACTAAAACAATCACGATAAAGTGACGAAGATCAATTCATTTGCTGAAAAATGAGTGTACAGTTGTCATATGATAAGTACAATTTCTGTAGATGATGTTAAAAATCTTATAGATAGTGGTGAAAAAGTAACTTTAGTTGATGTTCGAACATTGTTAGAAACTCAAAGAGGATATATACCCAATAGTCTTTTTATTCCCTTAGATAAAATTAAAAATCAGATTGAAGAAAAAATACCTCAAAAAGAAAGTAAGATTATCTTGTATTGTCTCAGTGGTTCACGAAGTAGCCAAGCTGCAGAAATGATGAGTGAATTAGGATATAAAAATGTTTTTTCAATGGAGAACGGACTTTTAGCATGGCGAATAAAAAAATATCCGCTTTCATTATAGTTTTTCTCTCCTCCCACTTCACAAATCGGTATCAAAAAGAACCTGTCTTAACATCACCAGCTCGTTTGTAAGAAGCGAATATTACTCCAGATGGTGTAACGTGCGAATAAAACAAAGTGAACGCGACAGGTATTGTTCCATCACTAAACAAACGCTTTCCTGATCCTAATATCACAGGAAATATTTTAAGCCAAAGTTCATCAACAAGATCATTTTTCAGTAATGTCTGAATCAAATTACTGCTTCCGTGAACTTGTAAATCCAATCCTTCTTGTCCTTTAATTTTTTTAATATCTTCAACATTTTTCAAGAAGATCGAATTACTCCAGTCACTTTGAGTGAGAGTATTGGAAACAACATATTTTGTAACATCGTTAATACCTGGCCAATCATTCTCATGTTGAGGCCAGTAGGAAGCAAAAATGTCGAATGTTTTTCTTCCTAAAAGAAGATCAGCAGGCTTCATCTGCTCAGTCATTATTTTCCCTGCGATCTCGTCAAAGTAGGGGACGGTCCAGCCTCCGTATGTAAATCCTCCACTCATATCCTCTTGCGGACCACCAGGCGCCTGCATCACTCCATCCAAAGACATAAATGAAAGTACAATAATTTTTCTCATGGACTTACTATACCAAAATTCCCAAAAATGAAGTTGTTCTCAAACAATTAAGTCATTCTCATCTTTTAAAGACATCGCATCTGAGAGTAACTTTTGGAGTACAGCAACAAAAACGGCAATAACAGCAGGTACAAAGGTAAATACAAATCCCAGCGGAACCATAAACGTAACATCCTCACTAGGATCAATCATTTTAGAAGAAATTAAACCAAAAGTTGTAGCGAGTACCACTAACAGACTGAACATTACTGCACATATTTTTATATTTTGTAACGCCTTTAAAGATTGTTTTGAAAAAGCTCTTCCATTATCAATCAATGTTAAGAACTTATGTGTTTGATAAAGTGCCACAAAAAAGGGAGTCGCTAAGATGTATGAACCAATAAGGAATGGAACAGTTAAATCTTGTGTGCCTGCAGGTCTTGTAACTGCATCTTCACGTGCTAATTCTGGCAGTAAAATGACACAGATGGCTACAGCAGCAAGCCCAACAAAAAGAACAACTGCATGAGCGAAATATGTTAAACCTTTCTTCATATTAGTCCACTTTGTACTCCAAGATATCTCCTGGCTGACAGTCTAAAGCCTTACATATGGCTTCAAGTGTTGAAAAACGGATAGCTTTTGCCTTTCCATTCTTAAGAATCGAAAGATTTGCCATGGTGATACCGACTTTTTCGGTAAGTTCAGTAACACTCATCTTCCGCTTTGCCAGCATGACATCAATATTAATTACAATACTCATAATCCTACCTTTTATATTGTTAATTCATTTTCAGATTTAATATCTAACGCATTTTGAAACATTTTCTGAAAAACTGCAGCTGCTGTTCCTATCACTAATGGACCAAAAGTAAAGATGAGCCCGATGAGTGCGAGTCCTGGGGCGTCGTCCTGTTGTGCAAGCATAAAAATATAAGGCAAACCAATAGCGTAAAGTGCACATATAATAAAACTACAGTACTTAATTCTTCTGAGGGCTTTTATCGATAATTTTGAAAATGCCAAATTCCTATCAATAAGTCCCAAAAGATTCCATGCAGAGTGAAGTGCAATAAAAAAAGCAATAGTTGGAAGATATAGACCTAAAAGGATAGGGAGATAATCAAAATCGCTCTTAAATTCCGCAATAATTATGCGAGGAAGAACAAAAATGTGAAGCAATAGAGTAACAACAACAAGAATGCCAATAATTGTTTTCAAAAACAATGTAGAACCTTTTTTCATATAAAAGTATCTTATCACATCATTTATCGTTTGTCAATATATTATTATTGAATATCGTTAAATAGAGTATCAGCGATTCCTGTTAACTTTATAGATTACTGCGCTTCCTTTTCTTTTATATTCTGAAATTACATTTGATTTCTCCAAATTACTAATTCCATCAATAAAAGGATCACGATCAATGAGGAGGTGCCTTGCATCCCATTCTGGAGAAGTATCAACAATTAAATATTTGGGCTTTCCATGCCAACGAAACCAATTACATTCTACAACTCCACATGGTGAATTTTCCATAAATTTTTTCTTCTCAGGATAAAGTGTATAAATTTTATCTCTATGGCTTATATGCGGGAGAATATTATTCTGAGCAACAATTGAATCATTTTTATCAAATTCTTTAATAAGTGTATTTATGTGCTTGACTCCACTTGGTTCAGTCCAGAACCACGATTTAGCTAAATAACTTAAAGGAAGATGCAAAAAATATTGGGCTAAAAGAGTACAGATTATTAAGTACACACCAATATATTTTGTATTTAATACATTAAATTGTCTTACAGTCATAATTGTCGCCCAGATAAGTAGTGGAGCCAATGTTATCCGATAATGCATATAAATACCGTGTGAAGGTGTCAATTCACTTGCTAAAATAAAATATGTTGAAAAATCACCAAGAACTGGGAGTAAAAAGATAGGAAGAAGGAGAGGAATAAATCCAAAAGTGAAAAATGAATAGAATAATGCTTCTCTCTTCTGTACTGAATCGAACAAACTGAATGGATTAAGATTAGAAAGTAAACCCTCCTTGTTTTGATAAAGATAGTGCTGGTTTACAATATGGGGAAAATAAACAAGATATATAAAAAGTAGATAAAAAAGAGACAGAGTCATTAAGATAATCGTTAATTTATCTCTTCGTTTTATAAAATAGACCAAGCTAATCAGAAATGTTAGTAATCCGATATTTTCTTTTGCGGATATTGCTAAAAGACAGAATAGAATTGCCCACTTTACGCTTTTTCTATCCAGAAAATAGATAAACCAAACAAGAAATGCTGCAGCGAAAGTAGCACTATGGACATCAAACCAAATAGCGTTTTGAACACCATAAAATCCTAAAAAAGTAAAAACAAGAGATAGCGCTAAAATAGGGTTCAATTTATTTTTTATAGCTAGTAGATAAACTCCAATTCCCGAAAAGCTCACAAAAGCAGCTTGAAGCAAAACTAACATACGTGCACTATCCCAAATCCAGTAAAAAGGCGCTATAAGCAGATATACGAGCTCAACATGAGTAACAAGTTTTGTCTGGTCAGGGAAAGGATCTGACGTAGTTAGAGGCGCTTGAAATGTACTATAACGCCATACAACTTGTTTGTTAATACCCAAATCATAACCAAAAGACTGATAGTTATTATGCCGAACAACAGAAAGAACTGAATAAGCTATAAAGAAAAGTGAACAAAGTAAAAGTGCAAAGAAAAAAGTATATCTGTTGAGTCTTTCAAAGAGAGACTTCCTCCTGAACATAATTAATTATAACATGAGACTATACTACCTTATTAAATTAGTTGATCCGAGCCTATTTCTTGATTTTTCATTTACTCTTCATAGATACTATTACCAAGACTTTAATGATTAAACCACGTATTTATACAATGAGCTTTACAGGAGTATATCCTCTCTATATTGCAAAAGCAGAGAAAAAAGGTCGAACAAAAGAAGAGGTTGATGAAATCATTTACTGGCTTACAGGGTATAACCAAAAACAACTTAAAGAAATTTTAAATAAACAAATAGATTTCGAGACTTTCTTTGCAGAAGCACCTCATCTCAACCCTTCTCGTCGACTTATTACAGGAATTATATGTGGTGTGAGAGTAGAAGAGATCAAAGACCCAATTATGCAAAATATTCGTTATCTGGATAAATTAATTGATGAACTAGCAAAAGGGAAGAACTTGGATAAAATTTTAAGAAGAGCCTCCTAAGGCATCATAAAGTGAAGGTATAATATAATCTTTATTATTGCGTTCTTTTTTAGTTTCTTCATCCACTCTCATCCAAAGATAACCAGCTCGAGAATATCGCCTGTCATGTGATGGAGTCTCTAAACCTTCTATTGGTAACGTCTCGTATCCATCCACCCAATTAAATCCTCCAAGTTCTAGAATATCCATGAGATCCCATGGATCTCTATTAAACGTATGTACTAGTTCACCCCAAGGGGTAGTTTGGGTTAACCATTTATTATTATTTTCACCTTTTATTGCAGCATCGTTATGAAGAGGATGTGGTTCAACAAAACATAACAATCCATTTGGCACAAGTACACGATAAATCTCACCAATTGACTCTGTAAGCATTTTATTATCAAGATATTGAAATACCATATTAGAAGTAACAACATCATATTGCTCATCTTTTAAAGGTAAATTTGTTGAAGAAGCTCTGATAAGTTGTGCGTGAGGATATTTATTTAATGCATCGGATAAAAGTTCCTGGCTTACGTCAATTCCTGTAATATTCTCTTCAGACGCTCCTAATTCGACTAATGTCTGGATAACTCTCCCTGTTCCAACACCAATATCTAATATTCTCGTCTGATCATTTATTCGCCCACTCAAATAGCGCACAAGAGCTCGTTGTTCGATATGTCTCCAAGAGAATGAATTATCTGCAAACTCTTTGTATTGTACTGCTTGTTGATCGTAAAGTTGACCAATATGTATTGGGGAAGGGGAGTAGCTTTCTCTCATGCGCGAAGTATAGTGTGAAGCTAAATTTGAGTCAAGAAAATATTTTGCTGAGTATACCGGTCAGAATCCTTCAGTCGTTATAATAAATTGACTACCTATAGTACTAGAACCTAGAGAAAAAGCGTATCTTTCACATATATATTCTAGCCTTGTATTTTTGCATATTGTGAAATTGTCAGAAATTAACTAGATTAAAATATAGTGAAGAAAATCCTTACATTTGTCTTTGTATTTTTTATCTTTGCCATACCAACAAATTCTGCTCATGCTTTTTCAGGTTCAGGAGCCGGAACCAGCGGAGACCCTTACCAAATAACCACATGTTTACAACTTCAGGCAATAACAGAATCTCTAAGCTCTTCGTACAAACAGATGAATGATATAGATTGTACAGGTACAAGCTTTTTCTCAATCGGTAATGGCTCTGATTTTACTGGGACATTTGACGGACAAAATTACTCAATAAACAATATTACTATTTCTTCAAATGGAAGTGCCGGTTTTTTCAGTAATACCCTGAACGCGAACATACGCAATGTTCGTCTTATTAGTGGCTCGGTATCTTCAACAGGAACTAATCCATACATAGGAAGTCTTATAGGTGGGAATAATGGGGGCACAGTTGTTTCGCACGTTTTTTCCAATCTAACACTTAATAATAAATCGGGTGCATACGTTGGCGGATTAATTGGATGGAGTGAAAATGGCATCACAATTCAAAAGTCTGCTTATATAGGCAATATAATTGGGAATGTAGATCTTTCTGCTGCTGGAGGCCTTATTGCAGGAGTGGAGGACACAGGCAATACAATTAGCGATAGCTATACATCCGGCAATTGGGTTATGCACGGTGCTGGATATGCTGGGGGATTTATCGGGTTGGTATATAGTGGTATTACTATTACAAATTCTTACTCAAGTGGGGTTATGGAGCGAGGAGGAGGGGGAGGAGAAGGAGGATTTATATCAGGATATTTCGCCGGAACAATTTCAAATTCTTTTTCCTCTACAGCTATTTCAAACTCAGCAGGCGGAGATGGAGGTATGTTTTGGAGTGGAAATGGTGTATCGACAGGGAACTATTTCGACGCATATTTAGCAGGGGTAAATAGCTGCAGTGCTTCAGGGTCGGCGAGTTGTACTGCAAAAAACTCAGGCAATAGCGATCCAAATTATTTTAAGGGGAATAGTACAAGCTCGCCAATGAGTACATGGAATTTTACAGATATATGGCAGGTTAATTCAGGGGGGTACCCTACGCTTCGTGGATTTATTTCTCCCTCGTCAGGATTTTCATCTAGCTCTTCAAGTTCATCAACCCCACCGTCTTGTACCACGCAAGCACCTCTTTCTGCACCGAATTTATTCCAAATGGGTGCTTCGGGGACCACTGCGAACTTGTTTTTCGCACCTGTCTCAGGTGCAAATTCATCCTATGTTATAAGTTATGGCTTTGATGAAAATGCTAACAACTTTGCTACTTTGTTTAACTACGGCTTCTCAAGCGGTGTTATCTCCTACAATATAAACTCTCTTTTTCCAGGAAAGTGGTACTTTAAAATAAGAGGACAAAACGGCTGCATGCCGGGAGAGTGGTCCTCCGTCAAGTCCATAAAAATTATTTAACTACTTTTTGATTTTTAACCCATTTTTATGTAAGTACTTAACACTCCTTGAACATCAGCTCTATCAAAACACTCTACATAAAAGTATTTTAATAATATATTGTCTGGAACCGAATTATCATTATAAGTACACTTCTTAGAGATTTTTGATTCAGAATTGACGCTATTGGCCATAGCATTAGGTAAAATTTCAAGATTCAGGAGCGCTGAATCGGAGCTTTAGGGTTATAGTCCTGTTTTGCTGCGGAACCAGGATTCGAACCTAGATAAACAGATCCAAAGTCTGTTGTCCTACCCTTGAACGATTCCGCAGTATGCGATTTTACGCTAGACCATTTTACCATAGAGAGGCTGAATTTACCTAGTAGGGGAGACTCGAGTGAATATAACTGATTTGGGATCCTCATACATCTTTCGCCAAGTACCTTCATTTTCTAGTTCCTGAAGCCTTGAATAAATTGGCTTTTCCTTCCCTGTAAAGACTACTTCATATTTGGAGAAGTGAAGATCAGCTATATTCTGCTCGATATTGTAGTCATGCCTAAATCCAGAATATCCATCTTTCTCCCACAAATGCATCCGTCCATCCGTACTTGGCTTAATTGCAGGATAATTCCAAATGAGCCAGCCACCCCAGTCATAAAGCGTCATGGTTTTACCAGGTATGTAGTATTTTTTAAGTTTTTCTGCACCTTGAGGAGAGCAATTTCCGATTTCTTGACAGTACACGTTCCAGTTCATGTCTGCAAACTGAGTAAGAGGGTATTTAATAATAAGTGTCATCATAATCAGTACCAAAAATATTCCTGTAGCCACATGTCGTTGAATCCTCTTTGTTGGTGGTCTAAAAAAGTCAGCAAGCGGCTTAAGAAGAGGAATTGCGACATAATACATTGACCATGCATAGCGTTTGACATTAAGCGACACAGTATAGAGGAGAAGTGATGGAATTATTGTTGTAAGAGTATTTCTCCACTTTTTCTGTATGACATATGTAATTATTCCGACTGATAAAAATATTGCCATAAATAATTGATTGATCCACGTTGTTGAGAGTTCCTCAGGAGGCACGTACTCTGCGATACTTTTCAGAAGAGGATTGTGAAAATGAATAAGAGCATCTTCATAAATACCAATTCCAAAAGGATGTATGATGGGAAGTAGCAAACTCAATATACTAATACCCGCATATTGAACAGCTTTACTTTTTACCTCATCATTTAATTTCTTTGCCTTAATAACATTTTCTACAACATCTGCAAATAACCACAGGAAAAGAACGCCTAATCCTAAAATAAACTGTCCATGAATATTAGCCCAGATAAAAAAGAGAAGTGGAACAAAAAAGAGTGCTTTTTGTGAACCATCTTTATACTTTTCAAGAAGATACAATAAAACACCCAGAAGCATCACACTTATCAATTGTCCTCTGAATGAGATTCTGTTTAAGGGCTCTACAAAGAAAATGAGAAGTGGAAAAAGGATTGCCTTCTGCCAGAAATCAACTTTAAAAGCTTTAGAAAAAAAGAAAAAGGTTGACGTTACTACTATCGCACCTGCAAGTGTTAATGCGAAAAAGCCACCGAGACTATAGATTAAATAGGAAAGGATATCTGTCATCCATGCAATATTTGACCACTTGAAATCAGCCATCTCTGCTGAGAAAGTATTGGCACGAAGAATGTCACCAGTCTTTATAAAATGCTCACCATATTTTAAATGCCAACCAAGATCAGTGTCTGCAGGACGAAAAAGTGAAGCTAAAAAGACAAAAATATAAGGAAGTATTGCGCTGATATACGAAAAAGTTTTTTTCATAAAATCAGGCAGAGAAGTGGAAATACGATGAGCGGGGAACGGGCATCGCACCCGCGACCTCTTCCTTGGCAAGGAAGCGTTCTACTGCTGAACTACCCCCGCATGTAAAAGGTATTATAACAAAATTTATTTATGCCTGCACAATATGATAAAATTGCACTCTATGAAATTAGAAGGCATGTACAATCAACTTCAACAATATTTTGATACAGCGGATCCAAGAGTTGGAAATCTTACCAAGGACTTTTTGAATAGTGCCGCAAAATCAGAAACAGTGACATGGATAGGTGCAGTAGAAAACACAACTGAAACTAATAAAAGTCAGCTTACTCTTCATTTGTTAAGAACAGATATTTCATCCCCCGTTACAGGACATCAGGAAGTTCAAAGAGGAAATTATATGGAAGCATTAGAAGGCCTACAATCCGAATTAAGCCCACTCATTGATATCAGAATTGCTTCTCATGATGCAGCGAAAGTTCAAAAAGATGAGTTAGCACATCACTTGATTGCTGAAAGGGAAGACTTACCACAAACGAAAGTTGTCTTTGAAGGTACAGTTACAACAACTGTTAGATAATTCCCTCAGCCTGCATTTTTCGTGCACAGCCTGGAAATTGTGTAAAAATACTTGACCTCTGAAGGAGTCGCTGAACAGCATCGATTTGTACCTCAAGAGGCGCAAGATCGGCTCGAGCGTACCCAGTATTCATACTATTCCACGTAGGAATGGAGAACTGAAAAGCTCCATAATAACCATTTCCAGAATTTCTATTTGCAGTCATTCCAGACTCACATTGACCAAGATAGGCAATTTGTGCATCAGTTAATACTTTCACTCCTGATATAGGAACTACTTGCTGAGGCTGCTCTGCCTGTATTGTATTTACTTGAACAACAGGAATTTCAGGTATAACAACAGGTACACGAGATTTGAGTTCGTCTTTCAATTCCTCAAATTCAATCTTACCTTCACGAATTTTCAGACGAGTACCGATCTCAAGTGTTTGAGGAAGCTCAATGCTGTCATTATCATTCCATAAAAGAGTCCAAAAGTCTTCACTGCCATATTGCTCATAAGCAATAGACATAAGGGTATCTCCTTCTTTTACCACAACATATCTCTCTTCTTTTACAGGTGTAGAAGTTGTGTTCTGCATGGAAGCAGAAGGTGAATAAGTCGCACTAAGGGACGCAGAAAAGGCGACGAGTGGCATTAAGCCTTGAAGTATGGTATTGACCATATACGAAAAATGCTCCTTTCGGAGCAATATAGATCCTATAGTACCATATTTAGCTTAACTTGTCAAGTTTGGATTGATTTTACAATATAATTTGAAGGGGAGAATATATTTATCTCTACTGTGCCGAGGGTCAGAGTCGAACTGACATAGCCTGTTCTTCAGACAGGTGCCTTGACCACCTTGGCTACCGCGGCACAGTACAGACAAAGTCATTGCATTATACATAATCAAAAAGGGGGGAGGCAAGTCTTCCTTCTCACCAAATCCTTACTCTTTACTCATGTGATTCACAAGCTGTACAATAATACTTACATGGTGACACTTCAAAATATATTTTACGTCATGGCTATTGTTTTTATGAGCCTGGGAAGCATACTACTCATAGTCATCGCTGTGCTTCTTATTACGCTTCGCAATAAAGTAACTGATCTCCACGCAACTATTGATAAAAAGATCCATGATCTCTCCGATGCAGTATCGGATCCTTCTGCACTCGCTGCATCAGTAGGTACAAAAGTTGCAAATGCTGCAATTAATAAAGTAAAAAGCTCTCTCAAAAAATAACCTTTCTCCCATAAAAAAACTCCCACTATTCATAGGAGTTTTTAATGTGGACGCTGAGGGATTTGAACCCCCGACCTACTCGGTGTAAACGAGCCGCTCTAGCCAG
>CAYRJZ010000007.1:0-1520 GCA_964424775.1 uncultured Gammaproteobacteria bacterium
TAGGACAACGGACTCTGAATCCGTTTATCTAGGTTCGAATCCTGGTCCAGCAGCTTATAAAAATGCTGGCATTGTGCCAGTTTTTTTATGAGTTAGAAAAGCCAGGATGAGAAGCGACGGTATAAAATACCTAGTGCCCTTGTGGTAAATCCTGGTCCAGCAGCAAGTATAAAGTTTTTCCTCTGATATAATCCTTACATGACTCCTCTAGAAGCAAAAAAGCAAATTTTGAGTGAATATCCTTTTTTAGTGAATGAAAATGTCAAAATTATAATACAATTTTCATCATCTGACGGGAGAGTTTCTAACGCATTCCTTGTAACATCAGAGAAAAAGGGCTTTGAAAAATTTGTTGCAAAAAGTTTTGTACATAAACCTGAGAGCCTTGAAAGAGAGTATATCGTTTTAAAAATGTTAGAGGAGAATAATGTTCAAGCTCCAAGACTTCTTCTACATAATCATCATCCTAAACATTTTTTATTACTTGAGTACATAGAGGGGGTACCGGCGAGTGATCTCGTAACGAACGTAAATGAGACTGAAAGAATTATTAAAGAAATTGGAATATCAGTAGGAAAATTAAATTCAATTCAAGTAGATCATTTTGGAAATCTTCTAGAACCTACTCAGATATCGTGGAAAGAATATCAACTTGAGAAATTGTTTGCAAAAAAAGACTTGGTATATAGCATACTTCAAGAAGATTTATATAAAAAAGTAGAGAAAGTTATTAATGATAGGATGTATATCCTAGATGAAGAGTCAAAGAAAGAAGCAGTACTTGTTCATCATGATATTTACCTAGATAACTTTATAGTAAAAAGTGACGGAAATTTAATATTAATTGATTATGGAATCACTTTCGGTGGTAGACCTCTCTATGATCTTGCTAAGTTCTTTATTTGGGATTTGAGTAAACATTCAGACCAAAAAAGTAATTTTCTTTCAGCATACTCAAAATATATTAGTCTTCCTGATAATTTTACTGACGTTATGACTTTTTACGTGATACGTGAATGTTTTGGCATGATTGATTTCTTCACAAAAGTAAATGATTTACTGATGAGGGAAATTGCTATAAGTACTCTACATGACTTAGTACTTGAAGAAGGAACGATAACTGAGCTAATTTCATAAGTTAACGCATTTCTTCCAGATACCCATCAAAACTATCGGTATGTATTGCGTGACTTGGAATACAAATTTCTTCCAATAATTCAGTAGTTGCATCTACCATAAGTGGAGGGCCTGCTATGTAATGTTCAAATTTTTTCTGTGTGATATTTGGAATAAATGTATTTAATTTGTCTAGAGTTAATCTTCCTTCTTTTTGAGTTATAAGATAGCGAGTGTCTATCAATCCCAATTTTTCCCATTCTCCTAACTCTTTTTGAAATGGAAAGAGTTCGGTTCTATTTATATAGATAAGGTGAATTGATGACTTTATATTCTGATCAACGATCATTTTTAAGAAACTTCTAAATACAGCAATTCCTATTCCTCCAGCATAAAAGATGAGT
>CAYRJZ010000007.1:1530-56795 GCA_964424775.1 uncultured Gammaproteobacteria bacterium
GAGTGGTCTATCAATGAAGAAAGAATATTGGCTTCCAAAAAAATGAAGAAGAAATGTGTCTCCGTTTTTGCTATCTTCAAGACGCTTCTTATATTCAGTTATTCCTTTTCTAAAGGTAATTCGGAGATCATCTTCCGTCGGAGATGATGAAAAAGAAAATATCCTTCCCTCCTGAAAGTCTGGGTGTTGAAAAAAAAGGTCAAAACAGTCTCCTGGCTTAAAGTCAAAATTATCTGGCTTATGAAAAAAGATACTGACATAGTCATCAATCTCTTTCTGAATATTTTTTACAGTTAATGGAAACGAACTTTTAGTGAGTCTCATGGATGAGAGACATAGTGACAAAGAACGTCAGAAAATGCAAGAGATAAGTAATATTTGGTATAATCGGTGATGTTATGGAACAAAAATATACAGTACTTCTCTATTATAAGTACGTTCAAATAGAAAATCCTGAAGAGGTTCGTGATGAGCAGAGAAAGCTCTGTGAAGAGCTTGGGATGAAGGGGAGAATTATTATCGCAACTGAGGGAATTAATGGAACTGTTGAAGGGACAATTGATGCTTGTGAGAAATATATGCAAGCAATGTATGACAGTAAGTATTTCAAAGATATTATTTTTAAGAAAAGTCCAGGGACAGGAGATGCATTTCCTAAATTATCAGTAAAAGTGAGACCTGAAATTGTCACAATAAAAATTCCAGGGCTTGATCCCAATCAAGTAACAGGAAAGTATCTTTCTGCTGATGAATTACATCTATGGTATGAAGAAGGAAAAGAATTTTATATTGTTGATATGAGAAATGATTATGAGTATATTTCAGGTTTTTTTGAAGGATTTATCCCCTCAGGTATACATAATTTTTATGATCTTCCTCAAGTACTACCTAAATTAGAACACCTCAAAAATAAGACAGTTGTTACTGTCTGTACGGGCGGTATTCGTTGTGAGAAAGCATCAGGATTTCTTGTTGCAAATGGGTTTAAAGATGTCTATCAATTAAAAGACGGAATACAGACATATATGGAAAAATATCCCAATAAACACTTTAAAGGAAAGTTATATGTCTTCGATAATAGATTAACTTTAGCTTTTAATGCGGAGGATCCAGAACACGAAGTTGTTGGAAAGTGTATGCATTGTGGGGTTTCTTGTGATAGGTATGTTAATTGTGCCTATGATATGTGTCACTATCATTATATTTCCTGTGATAAGTGTTTGGACCAGGAGACAGGTCTTGCATTCTGTAAAGAAGATTGTAAAGAAATAAACCTCAGTAAAAACATTTTAAGTGTTAATCCTTAACACACAATAGTTTTATTTTTTCTTCACGAGAAAGTGACTTAAGATAAAACTCATACTTTAGTGATTCTGAAAGAGTATTAAAGGATTTTGAATATTTTAATACAACTGGTCTTCTTCCTCTTGTGTATTTTGCACCTCCCGAGATAATACCGTTGTGTTGTTGGAGTCGACGATCTAAATTTGTTGTTTTACCAATGTAGTAGGTTCCATCGGAGCACTGGAGAATATACGTATAAAAAATGGGCATTATTTATTTTTTTTTGAAGTTGCTTTTCTTTTTAGTTTTGGAGCTGGTTCAAGTGCTTCTTGAATATCATCCATTTGTACACGTGATTTATAAAAGAAATAACCAACAGTTCCAAATGTAACTACGGGAGAGAGCCATTCAGGTACTTCAACTCCAAAACTATGAAGGAGCATAACTATTCCTAATACAAGGATTGAGTACATTGCTCCATTTTTAAGATATTTATATTTTCTTATTCTTTCAATATTTCTAATAGTTAATTGACGAAGGACAATTGCTCCTAGTCCATTACCGATAAGAATTAATGGAATTGCAAATGTGAATGCAAATGCACCAATAACTCCATCTATTGAAAATGACGCATCTAATACTTCAAGATACGCAATTTTCGATACATCTGACATACCTCCTGTTAATAGCTTTGCTTCTTGTTCTTCAGCAAATGATCTAAATCCATGGATGATGAAAAAGGCAGTTGATCCCACGACTGCTCCAAACTGAAGGAGCGGATTGTGGTGTTGGAACGCTAGCCAAACAATTGCTGTAAGTAACACTGATATTACAGCATAAAACCAAGCGCCTTGCTTATGGAAAAATCTTTCACCTCTTAATCCAAAATTTTTTGGTTCGAGAAAAAGCCAGTGAAAGAAAAGAAAAATAAGAAAGACTCCTCCTGCAATAAGAAGAACGTGTGACGATTCTTTTACTGTTTCTGCAATTTGTGGATCATTTGAAAATGCAGCTGTTATGGTCCCAACTACTCCAAGTTGGGGAGTTGCTGCAAAGAGGATAACAAAGGGAAGAATTCCTCTCATGACAAATACTGCAAAGAATATTCCCCACGTCAAAAACCATCTTCTTGCTTTTTCTCCCATTGTTGAGAGAACCTCAGCATTAATTATTGCATTATCAATGCTAGTAATAATTTCAAAAAGTGAAAGTCCAAGAATGGTGAGCACAATAAACCAAATTTCCATATCTGTGATTGTAGCAAAACAAAAATCTATTGGAAAGAAGAGTGTATAATTGGGTAATGGAACAACTATCTTTTACAGAAGAGGATAAAGAAAAACTTGTTTTTATTATTCATAAACATGACGCAACAACGCTTCATTTTGATCTAAGGCTTCAAGTAGGTAGTGTTATGCCTTCGTGGGCTGTACCAAAAGGTCCATCACTTTCACCAAAACTTAAAAGACTTGCTATGCAAACTCCAGATCATCCGATGAGCTATAACTCATTTGAGGGTGTACTTCCAGAAGGATCATATGGAGCAGGCCCAGTAATGATCTGGGATAGAGGGTATTATTATCCCGAAATTGAGATATCAAAAGGAGTGCGTGAGGAAATAAAAAATAATAAAGACGGGAATAAGATAATGAAAAGTGGAATTGAGAAAGGTGAAATAAAATTTAAACTTTTTGGAAGTAAGATAAAGGGTTCATTCGCTCTGGTAAAAACAAAAGGATTTGGAGGAAAGAATGCATGGCTTCTAATAAAACATAAAGATGAATTCTGTAATGAACACTTTGATGCAAAGGATGAAAAGCTTGATTTCTCTGTCACTTCAGGTAGAAATATGAACGAGATTGCTATTTCCTCCTAAAAAATTTGGCTAACTCTTCATATGAAATGTGGAGTGTTGTCGGTCTCCCATGAGGACAAGTGGATGAATTTTTTGTTTGAGATAATTCATCAAGAATGTGTTTCATTGTATTTTCATCTAGTCTATCTCCACTTTTTACAGCAGCTCGACAGGCTAAAAATGCGATGAGTCTTTCTGTTGCACGATCTACTGGAGAAACTTTCTTTTCATGCGATAGATCAAGTAATATATCATTGATAATTTTTTTAATATTTCTACCTTTAAAAACTGAAGGAATTTTTTTAATAATAATTGTTGTTTTATTTACACTTTCAAAAATGAATCCTGTTTTAAGAAGTAGCTCTTCATATTCATCCAGTAACATTTTTTCATCAAGTGAGAGATCGACTGTTAAAGACTCTGAAAGAATGTGTAAATCACTTTTTGTTTTTTCAGTTAAGAATTCTTTTAAAAATTTTTCATAAAGAATTCTCTCATGTGCTGCATGTTGATCAATAAGAGTAATATTACCGGGTGTGATGGATAGTATATAGGTGAGTTCAATTTGTATTGGTGAAAAATGTTGTGCAAATAACTCAGAAGAATTTTTTTCAGGAACGAGTACATGTTGTTTTAAAATAAGTCCAGTAAAGGAAGTTGTTTCACCAGTCTTTACAGAATTATCATCTTTAAATTTAGACAATCGGAAATTAATATTATTGTGATTAAGAGTTTCTGTAACAGCATTTTTTACTGTCTCAAATACCAAAGAGTTGTTTATAAAAGCAATTTGTTCTTTTCGTGGGTGGACGTTAACATCAATTGTTTCTGGAGGAATATTGATAAACAGTAGGTATGTCGGAGTCATGGATGATGGTAGCAATGATCCAAATGCCTCTTTTATAGCGAGTGAAATTAACTTATCAGACACCAGTCGATTATTAACAAAAAGATATTGTTTGTTATTTACTTTCGAAGCTTGTTGAGGATGCCCTATATACCCATGCAACTGAATATAATTTTCTTCTTTTTTGAAATCCATCATTTGAGAAATAAAGTCATTTCCGAGCAAAAATGATATTCTTTCTTCATTACTTTTTTTTGGTGGGAGATCAAAAATAAGTTTTTTATTATGTGAGAAAACAAAATGGATTGAAGGATAGCAAAGCGCGAACTGTAAGATAATATTGCTTAATAGTCGTAATTCTGTTTTTCCACTCTTTAAAAATTTTTTCCTGGCTGGAACTGAATAAAATAAATCATTAACCGACACACGTGTCCCAAATGGTGTTCCTATGGGTACAACTTCTAATTCCTCTCCTCGTGAGATTATTATTTTATATCCAATATCAGAGTTTTGTTCCCTGCTTTGAATTGTCATATGAGAAATTGCAGCAATTGAAGAAAGTGCTTCACCTCTAAAGCCAAGTGTTCTGACCCCAATAAGATCAGCATCATTTGATAATTTACTTGTTGTATGAGGAAGAAAACAAAGCTCTAGGTCTTCTTTACTCATTCCGGTTCCATTATCAGTGACAATAATCTTTTTGAGGCCTGATTCTTCAACGTGAACTTCGATAAATGATGCATGAGCATCAATAGCATTTTCTACTAACTCTTTAATTGCAAAAGCAGGTCTTTCTATAACTTCACCTGCCGCAATTTTTGAAATAGTCTCGTGAGACAAAAGATGAATTTTACTCATTTTTGTAGATACCTATCATAGTAAAAAAACTCTCTTTATATAGAGGAGATATAAGGCAATAAAAGTGTGGAAACTTTTTCAAAGACAGCACTTGGATCAATCTTATCACCACTTTTTCTTTCAAGTCTTCTTTTGAGGATAGCTAAGCATTCTTCCTTTTGCTGGATAGTAAATGAAGGTAAAGAAATAAGCCTATGTACTTCTTTATAATCAGTTGGTGTCGTGATTCGACCAAATTTATCTTTTTCTTCATCAGATAAAAGGCTTGTTTCATATAATCTTTGTATTTTTTCAGCTAATAAATACGATAGTTTCTTTACATTAACTTCTATTGTCTCTCCTGACGAATTTCGCAGTGTTTTCTGCTCAAATCTTTTATGGGCATGGTGGTCTTCATAAACTTCTACTTCTACACGTCTTCTATCAGGAAAGGGAAGTAGTTCTTTTTCTATTTCCCTAAATTCAATATGCTCAGTTGAATTTTCTCCAGTATTTTTTTCGTGTTCAGAAAGATGTCTATCCCATTGAGTTTTTTCTAAAGAAAGAAGGGATGTGACTTGGTGAGCAATTTGGTGTGTATCAAGAGGAACTAATCCATAAAAAGTAAGATCGATATCTCCGTGTGCTCGTGTTATTTTCCCTCCACAATGTGCCTCAGTTGCGTAACCACCACCAATTACAGGGATGAGTCCTTGTTCTTGAGCAAAAATAGAAAGAGTTGCAATTGTCTGGATGTCCATATCACACCGCTCAATCTGTTCAGGAGTAAGAATGTCAGAAGTGTTTTGAGTTTCAGTATTTTCCATTTCTAATCAGCTTCAATAAATGTTGTCGTTTGTTCGGACATGAATTTTATCTTATCTTTTAATTCTGCCAATTTATTCAGTGCTTCAAGAGGTGTCATTGATGCTACATCAATATTATTTAATTCTTTTAATACTAGGTGGTCTGCAACACTTTTTTCTGTTAACTCAAATGTGTTGTCAGCTGGAAGTTGTTCAAAATACTTTTTTCCGTTATCTGTTACATCACGATACTCAAGAGTTTGAAGTATTTCGTACGCTTTTGATATTACCCCTTCAGGAACGCCAGCTAGTTTTGCAACAGCAACACCAAAACTATGTGATGCCCCTCCAGGAAGAATCGTATGAAGAAAAATCGGGGAGCCATTATTTTGTGTAACAGCCATGTGGAAATTTTTAATATGATTTGGATATTGTTTTTCAAGTGATTGAAGTTCGTGGTAATGAGTAGCGAATAAAACTTTTGGTGAAGGTTTGATGGATGTAACTAAATGTTCTGCAACTGCCCAGGCGATAGATATACCATCATAAGTGCTTGTTCCACGTCCAATTTCATCCATAATGATGAGACTATTGGAGGTTGCGTTATTGAGAATGTAAGCAGTCTCAACCATTTCCACCATAAATGTTGAAAGACCAGAGGTAATAACATCGGATGCTCCTGATCTAACGAATATTCGATCAACAATACTAATATGTGCACTCTTTGCAGGGACGAAACACCCCATTTGTGCCATGAGCACGAGAAGAGCAGTTTGACGAATGAAAACAGATTTTCCAGCCATATTGGGACCTGTTATGAGAAGAAGAGACTGAGAAACATTATCAAGTGTGACGTCATTAGGGACAAAAGGTGTATCTTCAAGAAGTTTTTCAACAACTGGGTGTCGACCTTCTTTTATTCTTATTTCACCAGAGAATAGTAATTTTGGTCTAGTATATCTTCCTTTTTCTGAGATTGAGGAGAAGTTACAAATACAGTCAACAACTGCAATACTCTCTGCAGTATATTGAATAACTTCTGTTTTACTGAGTATATAGTCAAGTGCTTTCAAAAATAATTGATACTCAATTTCATTTATTCTTTCTTCTGCCGTTAAAATTATTTCTTCATGTTCTTTCAGCTCTTTAGTAATAAATCGTTCACCGTTTACGAGGGTTTGTTTGCGAAGATAATTGTCTGGAACAAGGTGTAAATTTGTCTTTGATATTTCTATATAAAAGCCAAAAACTTTATTAAATTTTACTTTAAGTGATCCGATACCTGTTTTTTCTTTTTCTGTTTTTTCTAAAACCTGAATCCATTCTTTGCTTTTGTGAATTCGTAGTCTTAAATTATCCAGCTCAGATGATATACCTTCACGAATCATTCTTCCTTCGCGAATTGAAATGGGTGGTTCGTCTACAATAGACTTTTCAATGTAGCTGATAATACTTTCAATTTCTTGGGATATATTTCGTGAACTATTTTGGAGAAGGGGGGAAGTAAAGGATGTACATATATTTTTAATTTGCAGAGATGACATTAATGCAGTTTTTAAATTTACTAAATCACGTGCATTCCCTAAGTTAACTGAGAGTCTGGATAAAAGTCTTTCGATGTCTGGGATTTGACGAAGGTGTTCATTGAGAATTTCACGAGAATCTGATTTATTCATTAACTCTTCAACACTGTCGAGTCTCTCTTCAATTTTTTCTTTTTGAGTCAGCGGTTTTTTTATCCAGTACTTTAAAAGTCTTCCTCCCATCGCTGTGAATGTATTATCGATTATTGAAAGGAGGGAACCCCGAGTATCGTGATCTCTTATAGTTGAAAATAGTTCTAGATTTATCATTGATGATCTATCAAGAACAAGACTTTGTTCATTAAAGAAAGGTGAGATTTTTTTAATGTGAATAATATTCCCTTTTTGTGTTTCTTTAAGATACCCTAGTAATGCAGCAGCTGATTCTTGTGCAAATTTTTTATCATCAATACCAAAACTTTCTAGAGTCTTAATTCCAAAATGTTTGCATAAGAAATCATTCGCATTAGATGAATAGTATGAATACGAAGTGAATGGGAAAATATTAAGATTTTTTTCAGTTCTGAGTATTTTTAGTAATTCTGAATCGTTGTATAAAACATCAGGAAGAATACATTCTGAAGGTTTGAGTCGAGAAAGTTCATCAAGAAGTACTTTTGAAAGATCTTCAAACTCTATTTGTGTGGTGGTAAAAAATCCTGTGGAAAGATCTGCTGCTGAGAAAGAAAGACAATTATCTTGAGTAAGTAATGAGACTATATAATTATTTTCTTTCTTATCTAAATTATTTTCATCAAGAAGTGTCCCAGGCGTTACCACCCGAACAACATCTCGTTCAACTAATCCTTTTTTGTTCGGTGGCGACAGTTGTTCACAAATCGCAACTTTATACCCTGCCTTCACGAGTTTTGCTAAGTAAGTATCGACTGCATGATAAGGAACACCTGCCATTGGAATTTTCCCATCTTTTCCACCTGCTTTTGAAGTAAGTGTAATATTGAGTACTTGAGCTCCTACATGAGCGTCCTCATTAAATAGTTCATAAAAATCTCCCATGCGGTAAAAGAGGAGACAATCCTTATACTGCTCTTTAATGGAGCGGTATTGACGCATCATTGGAGTTGAGAAATCATTCATAGGCAGTATAATTGAATATATCACAGTTTAGCATGACAGAACGAGCTATTCATCATGAATGGAAAGAGCTACCTGACTCTATTCCTCTTTTAGGGGTAGTAGGACAAGTTGCAAGCGGAAAGGATACCCTATCTCAAGTTCTTGAAGAGCGATTTGGATTTAAACATTATGTAGGGTCACAAATTGTAAGAGACTACGGAAAAGAAGTAGGAATGCCCACTACAACTCGTGATGAAATTATTCAAGTAAAGGACGTAATGTACGAAAGATATGGGCCAGGGATAATAATTGATAGATTTTTAAAAAATGTAACACAGGATTACAACGATGCAATACAGTCAGGAAGAAGCTATAATGGAGCACTTATAAATGGTTTTAGAGTAATTGAAACAGCACTCTATTTTAAGACTATACCAAATGTTCTCCTCATCGGAGTTGATAGCAAAAAGGAGACTCGATTTGGTCGATATATCAATAGGCAGAAAAGTAGTGATGATCTCTCTAGACAAAAATTTGATGAGGTTGAAGAGTTAGAAGGAGAAGGAATTGAACAGGTTATGAAAATTGCAGACGTGGTATTTTATAATGGGGGTACGAAGGAGGAGTTTGAAAACGAACTGAAAACATATTTTTCCCGCTTATTCCCAATTATTTAACTACTATTTGTATTTCAACTTATTACTCTTGTTTATTTGAGTTGTTAAGTGATTTGAGGAATTTATTATTTTATGAACCCACAAATTTTTGCTAACTATAAAAAAATCACTCAAGTCGATGAGGTAATTGCATTCATGGAATATCTCAATAGAGAGTTGGAGGCATCAGATATGAGGAATCTGAGAGCATTTAACACAACGTATTTAATTATTACCCGCGCTGTAAATGAGAAAGTGAAGGAAGGATTCTTTAAGTATCCTGATGTAATGAAAAAAGTAGATGTTGTTTTCGCTCATTACTACTTTGATGCGTTAGCGCAATTTGTTCACCAAGAGCATTGTCCGGATGCGTGGAGATTATTATTTGAACAAAGTAGAGAGAATAATTATCATCAATATATTTTCATGGCATTAGGGGTAAACGCTCATGTTAATAATGATCTTCCCCAATCTTTAAGAGGTGCGAACGTCGGGGAAGAGTTTTTTGAAGATTATGAAAAGGTAAATGGGATTATTAAAGATTCACTTGAGGAAGTAGTTGATTCTCTTCAAGAACAGAACATCATTATTCGTACCTTATCTCAAAAAATGAGGGATACATATGCTCTCTTTCTTCAATCGCTCATACAGAATTGGAGGATGAAAGCTTGGGAAGACTATATTGCACTTACGAATAATCAGAAAAAGAGAGAAGATATTGAGAATAGTGCTTCCGCTCTTGCACATGAGCTCTGTACCATGAAGGGTGTTTTTGATCTGATGAAAGTTCCAAAACTGATGAGATTATGAGTATAATATTTGCTCATTCTAGCCTCAGTGTATAAAAGAAAAGTTGCTAAAACTTGCTTTTTTCGTCTTTTTTTTGTATAGTAGCGGTTCGATGCGACATCGAGTACATAGTACCCGCTTGGCCGTATCCCTCCTGCTCGGGATAGTGTTTATGCTCCCTCCTGTGGTAAAGACGACTCACGCACAAATTCCCACACCTCTTACAGACACTCAACTTGCTTCAAATACAGATTATTGTGCTTATGATCAAGAAATTAAGATAAAAAATCTTTATCATGCTTTTACTATGCTTCCTTATCAAAAGAAGGATACTTATTTATCAGATTCCATTATTATCGCTAAGGATAAATCCAAAACTGTTTCTTCAGTAACGCCTGCAAAGACAGTTCTTAAGAAAGCAGAGCCTGAAAGTGAGCAAATTATTGAAGTTACACCTCCTACAGTTTCTGTGACGCCAATTCCACTCCCACAAGTAACACCTGACCAATCAGCAGGATCATCTGGAAGTGTCCTTAATGCTGAAACACTTTTTCAAATGGTCAATTCATACCGCTCAAGTGTAGGACTGGCAGCTTTTGAGAAAGATCCACGAATTTGTGAGGTTGCAACTTCCCGAGGACCAGAGCTTGATAATGAGGTATATGGATCAAGTTATATGCATGCGGGATTTAAGGCTAGAAATCTTCCATATTGGGCTACTGAAAATATGATTAGTATGAGAACTGAAGCTGAAGCATTACAGTGGTGGCTCAACTCACCAATTCATAGATCAGCAATTCTTGGAAATTATAAATATGCTTGTGTATCATGTGCAGGGAAATCATGTGCAATGATCTTTACAAATTTCGATCCAAAAGTCCAACCTGCTCAGACGGTTGCAAATGCTAGTCCTCTAAACAAATAAAAGTCCAATAAGACTTCCCCCGATAATTAATACAACTCCAATAAAGAATTTAAAGGTAAACTCTTTTGATCCTTGGAGATAAGAGTAAACAGTTTTAGCTAAAAGATTAACTCCATTAGCGACAATAAATGCTTGGACGGCAAGTTGGACAGTAATTGTTTGTCTTGCAAGTTCGGCGGTATTTAACATGACCGCGTCAAGTCCTGCAAACGCACCAAGCGCAGTTGTAATAAGAAAAGCACTTTCACCAAATAACTCAAGTGCTACTTTTGAGACAACAGTGATAACGAAGAAGATAAGTGCAAATTTAAGTGCTGGTGCTAAATTGAAGATATCATGTGATTTCAGTTTCACAGTTGTTTTAGAATTATCTTTTTGCATAAGGAAGAATAGCGTAATAAGAGTTGTTACAACAATCATGATGACGAGAGTGGGGAGTAATCGAGCAAAGAATTCCGGATTGGCAACAAGAATAAGTATCCCAATTTGAAAAAAGCTGGTTAAATTTGAGAGAAGAGCAGCAGCAAGTAAATGACTTACTGTTTTTGATTCTTTACTTTGTTGCGCAAGTGACTGAGTCGTCGCAGTTGAAGAAATAAATCCTCCTGCAATACTGGTGAGTATCCAACCTTTTTTCTGTCCAACAAGACGTTCTAATAAATATCCAACGATATCAAGGCCGGTGATAAGTGCTACAAGAAGCCATATTTTAAAAGGATTAAATACTTTTAATTCCGCTAATTTCTCTGCTGGAACCTGAAAATTTGTGAGGATTTGCTTGATAAATGGAATATCTGATAGTGCATACGTTGTATTCGGTAAAAAAGGAAGGATGACAAGAGCGATAATGCCAAAACTTATAAATGCATTAATTTGATTGTGGTTTACATCACTCACAAATGATTTTATTTGTTTCTTTCGTGACAAAAGAAGAGTAACCACAACAGTGAAAGCAACAATTATAGTTGTAGGAAGTATTTCAAGCATAAGAAGGAGACCAATCAAAAAGGTATAAATTACTGAAATTTCTGTTGTAAATCCATAATCACCAGAGGCTTTAATATCTGAGTAGTAATACAAAATAAGAAGTGAAAAGAATGCAGCACCAATTAACAAAGCAAGCGGCATAAAATTTAAAGCTAAAGCACCTGTTATTCCTCCGAGACCTGCAAGGAGTGAAAAACTTCGAATACCAAGAACAGCAGAATGTGGGTGCTTGGACAGCTCATCTTCCTCTCTTTTCTCATTAATTTCACGTTCAAAACCTATGACTGCACCAAGAATAAGTGCGAGTCCTAATTTAATGGGAAGATCAAGGGTTTCCATGAGGCTATTGTATCGTATCCTTGAGGTAATTTAAAGTGAGTGATAAAATAGTTATATGGCAAAACAAATAAAAAGACTGGTTCGACCACGTGAAGGTCGAGTTCTTGGAGGAGTGGCTCTCGGACTTGCAAATTACTTCAATATTGATGTGACTGTTGTGAGAATTATTTGGATCCTTTTGCTCCTCCCTGGAGGATTTCCTGGACTTCTTCCGTATATTATCCTCTGGATAGCAATTCCTTCTGAAAAGTAGCTTTCTTACTATGTTAGAATAAACCCATGAATTTGGCGTATCGACTTCGTCCTGAGAATCTTGATGAATATGTGGGTCAAGAAGAGCTTGTTGGAAAAGGAAAAATTATCAGACGGATGATTGAGTCTGATCAACTTTTTTCGATGATACTGTGGGGTCCACCTGGAAGTGGTAAAACAACGCTTGCATCAATTATTGCTCACGAAACTCGATCTGACTTTCACACTCTATCGGCTGTAACGACAGGAAAAGATGATCTCCTCAAGATAGTGAGGATTGCAAAAGAGAATCAAAATAATGGAATTAAGACGATTTTATTTATTGATGAAATTCATAGGTGGAATAAAGCGCAGCAAGATGTATTACTTCCGCATGTTGAAAGCGGTCTTATAATTCTTATTGGTGCGACAACTGAGAATCCTTCTTTTGAAGTAAATAGTGCTCTTCTCTCTCGATCAAAAGTTTTTGTACTGAAGAGTTTGTCTGAATATGATTTGAGAAGTTTGATAAAGAGAGCTTTAACGGACCTGGATAAAGGATTGGGAAAATATAAAAAAGAGCTAAATGATGATGCTCAAACTCTTCTTCTTCAACTATCAGGTGGTGATGCGCGTACGTTGTTAAATGCTATAGAGATTGCAGTCGTAAACTATAAAGAAAAGAAAATAACACCAGATATAATTAAGGATATTTTTCAGACAAAATCTTCAGGACTTTATGATAAGAAAGGTGAAGAGCATTACAACATTAGTTCAGCCTTTATTAAATCAATGAGAGGATCCGATGTAGATGCTGCACTTTACTATTTAGCACGAATGTTAGAAGGGGGAGAAGATCCAAAGTTTATTGCCCGACGTATGATTATTTTTGCATCTGAGGATATTGGGCTGGCAGATCGTGGCGCTCTTATTCAGGCAAATGCAGGATTTGAGGCAGTTACCAAAATTGGCATGCCCGAGTCTCAACTCATTTTAGCTCATATTTGTGTTTATCTTGCAAAAGCCGCAAAATCGAGAGCTACTACAAATGCTATTGGCAAAGCAAAAACAGCAGTCTATGAATTTCCCAATGAGCCAGTTCCACTGCACCTTCGCAATGCTCCGACCAAGCTCATGAAAGGTCTCGGGTATGCAAAAGATTATAAATGGTCAGATGAATATGTCGGTCCGGATCAGGGAAAATCATTCCTTCCTGAAAAATTAAAAAATAAGAAGTTTTATGAAGGTTAGACTATTTTAGTATAAAATATTTAGATTATGCCAGGAGAACAATTAGCTCAACCAAGTAACTCAGAAAGTTTTCGCCCACATTTTTTAAGTTTTTTTAGATCATTAAATCAAGACGATATTACTGAAGCCCTTCATGTATCTCTTGCTTCTTTTGAGGGTAATAATAGTGAGGATGCCAAAAATATTGCCGTGAGACTCGGTCCAATTGCGAAGCATCTTCATTTAAGTCATGAAAGATTTTCATCAGTATTACCAAGTTGGATCAATCCTTTAGGTTTTGTTATGGAAATTGATTCACTCAATAAGCCAACTTTTTGGCATGAATTACTTCAAAAAGCAAAATTAAAAGACCCTACAATAATGAGTAATTTAGAAAGAACACTTATTGTGCCAGATCGCAACGCTCAGGGTTCACCTGAGATGAATGTTGCTCGAACTATTGCTGATAACAATGGGAAATTTTATCAGATGGCTACAACTGCTCTTACTTTCTCAGCATTGCTTGGAAGAGATATTGAGAAAATTTTTAAGGCACCAGACGATGATGATATAAATTCTTTTGCAACTCTAACAGTACTACCTCTCGTACTGCTTATGGGAAAACATTTTGATACTCCAGCTTCATCTATTGAGGAGCTTATTCCAAGACTTCAAGAACTTTTTCCTACTAATGATGAGCAAAATGACTTTCAAGCTTTTACATTATTACAGCGACAAAACGCTTTTGGAGCATACAAAATAAGTGATGATAATTCAACTCCATCACGTGTCGTTTGTCCTGCATCTAAGTTTACGAATGAAATTTATCATGCCTATGGGAGGATGTTACGCAATCCTCAATACATAGACGGATTTCGAAGAAGAGTAGGGAAGAAGCGTTGGACTGCTCACCTATTAGAAAGTTAATATTATTCTCCTAAATGAGCATAGTCATTCCAGGTGAGTAGTTTCCACATTTCATCTTTCCAAGAAACAATTGTTATTCCCGTATTATTCATTACCATAAATTCTCTAAATGCATAGTAAGTCTGTTTTTCAATATTTCCTAACATCATTTTTAATATAAGAGTACGGATAAATGTTCCATGGGAAATAACTAAAAGATTGTCTACACCATTCTTCATTTCATTATTAAATTTATCCAAACATTCCTCAGCCCTTTTTTCAACATCATATAAGTTTTCTTCATCAGAATAATGCCATGATGGATCATGTGCGTTTTCGAGTAATAATTTTTTTATAGTGACAATTGCTAGATCATTACGTTCTCTTCCCATTAACTCAGATGGCCACCGTCTTTCACGTAATTTTTCATCAATCTCAAGCGGAAAATTATTATGCTTGCAAATAATTTCAGCTGTTTGTTGCGCTCTTTTATAGTCACTTGTTAGAGTTTTATCAACTTTTATAGATTCAAATCTTTTTGCAACAGTATGTGCTTGTCTTTCTCCGTTTTTGGATAATAGGGTATGAGAAAACTGATGTGTATTTGCAGCGTTTAGGACACTTTCACCGTGTCTGACAAAATATATTTTCATTGTTGAGAAGGAGTATGAAGATTCGCTGCTTTTCGAATTTCTTTTGATGTTACTTTTCCTTGTGTATCAACTTGATATAAATAAATTTCTCCTGTTGCAATTTCGAGTGAAGGAATAACATTATCGTCTATATTCTCTAGATACTTAACAAGTGCCCGAAGACTATTTCCATGCGCAACAATAATGACATTCTTATTTTCCTTAAGGTAGGGAAGAATTGTTGATTCAAAGTAGGGTATGAGCCGAGTATAAACATCTTTCAGTGATTCGCCATTCGGAGGTGGAGTATCCCATCCTCGACGCCATTTTAAAAATTGCTCTTCTCCATACTGCTCCTTCATTTCCCATTTATCTTTTCCTGTAAGGTCTCCATAGTCCCGTTCGTTAAGTGCCTCATTTTCGATCGTTGGTATTTCTTTTTTATCGAGTTGTGATGCAATATGTTCCCATGTGTTTTTCGCTCGGGTAAGAACTGATGTGAAAGCGACATCAAAAGGGATATCTTTCAAATGCTCTCCGGCAGACTCTGCTTCTTTGATTCCTATCTCAGTGAGCCCAACATCAGTAAGTCCGGTCCACCAGTTCTTGACGTTCCATTCTGATTGTCCATGTCGAACAAGAGCGAGGTAGGCCATTATGCAAAAATTTCCTTTCCTGAGTAGTGTGCCTTGCTTCCCAAAATCTCTTCGATTCGCAAAAGTTCATTATATTTCGCTATTCGGTCTGTGCGTGAGAGTGACCCTGTTTTTATCTGTCCGGTTGCGAGGCCAACTGCTAAATGTGCAATTGTTGTGTCTTCAGTCTCGCCAGATCTGTGTGACATGACACTGTTCCAACTGGCTTTTGAGGCCATCTGTACTGCGTGAATTGTTTCTGTAAGAGTGCCAATCTGATTTACTTTAATAAGAATGGCATTCGCCTCTTTCTCAGCAATTCCTTTTTCAAGTCTTTTCGTATTTGTTACAAAGAGATCATCTCCGACCAGCTGAGTAGTTGCACCTAATTGCTGCGTTAAATTTATCCACCCCGAATGATCATCCTCAAACAATCCGTCTTCAATGGACTTAATTGGGTAATTTTTTGTGAGTTCTACGAGATAAGAGACCATTTCATCTGATGTTAACTCTTTCTTCTCTGTATGCAAAGTATAGGTGTTATTTGCGAAAAGTTCAGAAGCTGCGACATCTAGGGCAAAAACAATATCACTTCCCAGAGTATACCCAGCTTTCTCTATAGCTGCACTCATTAGATCAAGTGCTTCTTTATTTCCTTCTTTGACATGGGGAGCATATCCTCCCTCATCTCCAACTGTAGTTCCGTATCCCTTCTCTGATAGAACTTTACCAAGTGTATGAAAGACATTTGCTCCCATTTCAAGAGCTTGAGAAAAGGAAGATGCTCCAATAGGCATAATCATAAATTCTTGAATGTCTGTAGATCCAGCTGCGTGTTTGCCTCCATTAATGACATTCATCATCGGAACAGGCATGAGAGGTGAGGCATTCCCCGTTAATTTCTGGTAGTAAGCAAAAAGAGGTTGATTCGTAGCTTTTGCAGCTGCATGTGATACTGCAAGTGACACTGCGAGCATAGCATTTGCTCCTAGTTTTTCTTTGTTCTCGGTACCATCAAGAGATATGAGTACGTTATCAATATCTTCTTGTGAGGAAGCGTCATTTCCTTTAAGCGCCTCATGTATAACCGTGTTTACATTCTCAACTGCTTTTCGTACACTCTTCCCCTGGTAGTAAGATGGGTCTCCGTCTCGAAGTTCGAGAGCCTCGTGAGTTCCAGTAGAGGCACCAGAAGGGACTGCTGCTCTGCCCATCGTTCCATCATCAAGTGTGACATCAGCTTCAACTGTTGGGTATCCTCGGGAGTCTAGGATTTGTCGTGCGTGGATGGATGAAATGTTCATAGAAGTTATTCCATTATAAGAAGATTATTTTTTTTGACAAGAGTTGATTTGTATTATCTTAAAGAATAGGATACAATAGTACTATAGTATTTGACTTCGGTCTCCGAAGTCATTTTTTTGGCTTATGAATAACATACGAAACGTCGCAATTATTGCCCATGTTGACCACGGTAAAACTACCCTCGTTGACGCACTTTTAAGGCAATCCAAAACTCATTTAAATAAAGAAATTGCTGAAACTGACCTCATTATGGATAGTAATGAGCTTGAGCGTGAGCGTGGTATCACTATCTTTTCTAAAAATGCTTCAATTCAGTGGCAAGGGACAAAGATAAATATTATTGACACTCCTGGCCACGCAGATTTTGGAGGGGAAGTTGAACGTGTCCTCACTATGGCTGATGGATGTTTGCTTCTTGTTGATGCAAAAGAAGGACCAATGCCACAGACCCGTTTTGTTTTGAGACGAGCACTGGAGAAAAAATTAAAGATAATTGTTGTTGTGAATAAAATTGATAAATCAGATGCACGTATTGATTTTGTCCTTGATAAAACGCTTGATCTTTTTTTGGAACTTGGAGCTGATGACAATACTGCAGACTTTCCTATAGTATATGCATCAGCTAAGTCTGGAAAAGCAGGTGACTTACCAGATTTGGAGTCAATGACAGATATCTCACCAATCTTTACGGCAATTCTTCAGCACATACCAGCCCCAACGGGTGATCCAAATGCTCCTCTTCAAATGCTTATGACTACCATGGCAAGTGATTCATTTAAGGGACGCATTGCAATTGGGCGAATCTATAACGGAAAAGTTACTGCCAACCAAGATATTATGCATATAAATCGCGATGGGGTAATGAAGAAATATAGACTTTCCTCACTGATGACTTTTGAAGGATTAAATAGAGTAGATACGACTGAAGCACAAGCAGGAGATATTATTGCGATTTCTGGAATTCCTGATATTACAATTGGCGAGACCATTGCTGATGTCACATCACCTATGCCTCTTCCACTTCTGGATATAGAAGAACCAACAGTAAAGATGACATTTGGAGTCAATACCTCACCATTTGCCGGGAAGGAAGGAGAATTTAAAACATCACGACAAATTAGAGAAAGGCTGTATAAAGAACTTGAAACAGATATGGCTCTTCGAATTGATGATCTTCCAGATGGACGCTGGAATGTTTCAGGTCGAGGAGAGCTTCACCTTGCAATTCTGATTGAGAGACTTCGTCGTGAAGGATATGAATTTGAAGTATCACGACCTCAAGTTATTGAAAAAGTTATTGATGGGAAAACACAGACTCCTTATGAGCGAGTCTTTATTGAAGTCCCTCAAGATTTCTCTGGAGTTGTGATGCAGAAATTAGGAGCACGTCGCGGAGAACTCAAAGATATGAAATCAGATGAGAGTATTGTCTATTTTGAATTCCTTATTGCGACAAAAGATCTTTTTGGCTATCGAAGTGAATTTATTACCGATACAAAAGGGCTTGGAATAATTAACTCATCCTTCTTCCATTATCAACCAAGTGTGGGAGAGAACTTGAGACGGGAGCGAGGTTCACTCGTTGCATTTGATTCCGGACAAACGACGCTCTATGGACTTACCGGAATACAGGATCGTGGAGAGTTATTTATCGGACCAGGTGTAAATGTTTATAAAGGCCAAGTAGTTGGACAAAACGCACGTCCTGAAGATCTTCGGGTAAATGTATGCAAGATGAAGCAGTTGTCAAATATGCGCTCAAAGGGAGAAGGAACTTCAGAGCATTTCAACACTCCTCGCGTCATGACACTTGAGGATGCTTTAGAGTATGTGGGAGATGACGAGTTAGTAGAAGTAACTCCGCTTTCAGTCCGAATGAGAAAAATGATTCTTGATGAAGTTGAGGCTCGACGTCAAAGAGCACAAGGAATCTCCTAAAACATTTTTATTGTATCCTCTTGATTTCTGTAAATTATCTCGTGTATAGTAGAACACGATGGACGATACACAAAATCAGACAGATGAAGTAGTTGTTGATGCCGAAGTAGTAGATGAAACAAGTGACACTCAAGTAGCACCAACCAGTGGTGATGCTACTCTCCTTCTTAATTTAGAAGAAATGATTAAGAATCATATTTCTTCTATCGATAAATTCAGAGAAGAAAAGAAAAAACTCCAGGAAATGTTTGAAGACTCTTTTAATAATAATCCAATTTATAGAGAAAATACTGAAAAAGCAAAAGAAGCATTGAAAGTGAAGGCAACAACTCGCCAGCAAATTGCGAGCCAACCATCAGTCATTGCACTCCAGCAAAAAATTAAAAGCGTTGGACAAGATCTTAAAGAAAGACAGACAGCACTTTCTGACTATCTTCTTGAATATCAGCGCCTTACCGGTGCGAACGAAATTGAAGATAATGAAGGGCAGATAAGAGAAATTATTAACTCAGCAAAACTTATTAAAAGATCAGCTAAGAAGTAATCTTTGCTCTTATCTTTTCCTTACATTCCTCTACTGTATTTATTAAGCTCAAGTGCCAGTATTTATCTACACGAATTAACACTGCTCTTTAATGTTAATTATTAAATTAGGGAGTACAGTTGTTCGAGAGAGGGGGTGACATAATGGCTACAAAAATTAAATCAAAAAGAGGATTTGCTTCAATGTCTTCTGATAAGCAGCGACAGATAGCAAGCAAAGGCGGTAAAGCTGCACATGAAAAGGGAACTGCTCATGAATTCACGAGTGAAGAAGCTCGAGCAGCAGGTCGTAAAGGAGGTCAGGCAAGACAACGAAAGAACAGTTAAAGTGTTTTTTCGCTGTCATCTTTTATGACACTAAATTTTTTCTAAAGATACCTCACTTTGAGGTATCTTTAGTTTGAGTGAATCTTTTGACTGTCTTTATTAATAAATCCAATTCAAAGGGCTTTTCAATTACTCCTTGAATAGGAAGATCTTTGCTTAACTGTTTAAGACCATGTGCTGCAGAAAAAATGACTATTTTAATCTCTTTTGTCGTTTCGTTTCCTCTTATTTTTTCAACAACATCACGGCCACTCATATCAGGAAGCATGTAATCGAGGAGTATAAGATCTGGATGCTCACGCATCGCGACTTCAAGACATTCGTTTCCTGAATACGCTGAAACCAATGAGTAATTCTCCATTTCCAGTATTGCCTCAACAGCAGCTACAATATCTCGATCGTCATCAACAGTTAAAATTTTCTTCATACTGCACATTTTATAGCACTTTTTTAAAAATAAAACTGTTAACTTCTTAATCTTCTCTTACAGGATTTATGTGATGTTCTTAAGGTTGAGCTGTAGAGTTATCTTATGAATGTTTTATCTTGGATATTATTTGGACTCATTACCGGAATAATTGCACATATGCTTGATACGAGGGAAAATGATTTGTTAACTGCTTTGATACTTGGCGTTGGGGGAGCTTTAACTGGAGGACTTTTAGCAAACGTTTTACTTGGAATGTCTTTTACAGGGTTTAACATTACATCTTTTCTTTTATCAGCAGCAAGTGCACTTCTTATAGTTGTCATATCAAGAACTTTAAAAAAAGTCTAGAAATACCGTAATAAAGTAGGATACATGATAGTCGTTCAAATGCGAATATTTGCATACACCTTGTTAACGCGGACAGAGTAAAAGTAAGATCACAGCATTTCGGTGTAAAACGATTCTATTTCGTCCTTTGTTCAGGTAAACAAGAGCAGAAAAATGCACAGAAGGATCCATGTGTCCTACTTTATTACGAGTAATGAAGGGAGGTGAAATTATGTCAGATACAAAAAAGAATCAGTCAATCAATGTTGCTTTGGCAGCAGGTGCTGTTGGAGCAGCAGTGGGTGCAGCAGGTGTACTCATGATGGATAAAAAAAATCAAAAAAAAGTAGCAAAAGGAGTAACAAAGATACGTGAATGGAGTGAAAAAACAGTAGAGGATTTAAAGAAACGAAATGAAGAGACACTTGAGGTTGGGGGAGAAATACTTAACGATACTCTTAACAACACAAAAGAATCTTTAAAGGAAGTAAAAAAATCTTCATCTGATGATCCAAAAACTCCGACTGCATCAATACAATAAATAATTCGAGGGAGATGAATTGCATTTGTCTTCCTCGTTTTTGTATTTTAAAGGCTTTCTAACGGGGATTCTTCAAGTGTTGAGTAAAGTAGAGTTTCTTTCTCAAGTAATTTCTGGTCTGTGATGACAATATATTTTCCGTTTCTTACAACTAGTCCTTTTCGTTCTAATTTTTTCATTTCAAGTGAGGTTGTTTCTCTCGTAATACCGATCATTGTTGCAATATCTTTATGAGTAAGTGGAACTTTGACAATGACTTTCCCATCATTTTCTTCTCCTAGCCCTTTTGCACACATGAGAAGAGTTGAAGCAACTTTCGTATAAGCGTTACTAAAAATAAGATACTCCATTCGAGTCAGGACTCCATTAAATCTCACCATCAGTTGTGTTGTTAATTCATAATAAACTTCAGGCTCACTTTTAACGAATTCAAGGAATGTCTCTTGTGGAGCTTTCCAAATCTCAAGTTGAGTAAGTGCTTCAACGTAGTAGTTTGTTTTATTAGTACTAAATCCGTATGTGAGTGGGAAAAAGTCTCCTGGTTTGAGAATAGTGAGCGTTAATTCCTCTCCATCTTCTGAGATTCTATAAACTCTGATATAACCAGATTTAACATAAAAAACGCTTGAAGTTGTATCGTTGGAGCTTAATATCATGGCTTTTTTTCTGTATTGGATTGTTTTAAATTGCTTAAAGAAAGAATTCAATTTGAGTAGGGAGGTTTGTGAGATCATAGGTATGTTGTCTAGATTACTGATTTGACATGATATAAATTTAATAAAAGTGTAAGAATTAGATAAGATTAGCTGTGAAAAATGGTAAGTTAGCTTGCAAAATCACATTTTTTTGGTAAGATCGTTCTACCTGTGAAAAATCAACTCGAACACATCAGTAACGCTGCCTTAAAGTTACTCACACCCCTTACCCCGGAAGAAACATATAAAATAATTGTCTCAGAAGCAATGGAGCTTACTGGTGGTGCGTATGGATCAGTTATTTTGAATAGTGATGGTGAAATGAATAGAGTTTATTCTTCGAAAGCATCTGATTTTTCACGAAAGGTTAGAAGAAGGGCAAATGCATATAAAGCATTTATTCAACAAAAAATTATTGTTGTTCCTGCTACCAAACTTTTTCGATCACACCCTGAGATATTAGAAGAAAAAATTAAATATACGATATTTATTCCACTTTCATATCAAAAAAAGGCAATTGGAGTACTCGTAATACATAGTAGAAATTCAGAGGAACCAACTTCAAATGATATTCATCTCCTTTCACTCTTTGGAGCGATGGCAAGTCTGGCAATACGCAAAACGCAGTTATATACGGAGACAAAGAATGCACTTGAGACGAGGGATCACTTTATCTCACTTGCGTCTCATGAACTCAGAACACCCTTAACTTCTATTAATGGATACATTCAGCTGTTGTATGGAAAGATGAAAGGGAAAGAAGGGAGTGAGAGTAAATGGGTGGAAGAGTTATATAACGAAAGTAAAAGAATGACTAATTTAGTAACAGAACTTCTCGAGATCAATCGTATAAAACAAGGAGAACTGCAATTTAGTCTTCAAGAGAACTCAGTAATTGAGTTTTTTGGACAGGTTGTCAAACAATTTGAGAATCTCAGTGAAAGGGAAATAATTATTGATGGGGGAAAAGAGGTTAATAATGATGTTTTTATTGGTGACCCAACAAAATTACTGCAGGTATTTGTAGGACTTTTATCAAATGCCGAAAAATTTTCTCCTACTGATACGCCAATTACACTCTCTTTAAAGGTAAGTTCAACTCGTTTTATTATTTCTGTTTCGGATAAGGGAACAGGAATTGCGCGTGAAGATCTCTCTCGCATATTTGAAGGATTTAATAAATTTGGAAAGAATGAAGAACAAGGTTTGGGAGCAGGACTCTTATTAGCCAAGCATATTATCCAGTTCCATCATGGTAAAATTGAGATAAAGTCGAAAGTGAAGAAAGGAACATCGGTGCAAGTTACCTTGCCACTAATAAAATAATGCCACGCATTGAATCTGGTTTTTATTCTTCTCCTCTTGAAGCACCATTCGTTGATGGAAGCGGGGGAATGGGAATGCAGTTGGGAGCAGAGTTGGAAATGGTCCCTCTTCAAAATTATGAACTTCTTAGTCACTTAAAAACCCCAGAGGGAGCCTATGGGCATCCGTCTTTATCGAGTTTTCTTCAGGATTTAATGCATCATTTGGGAACAGTACAGGTAATTGGAGAGCCTGGATCTGGAAAATCATTCGTAATATCTCAAATGGCCGACCTCTTTGCGAATGAAGGTATTCGATCAGTATATATTCCTTTTGTTGATATCATTCGTGATGCAAGAGAACATGGAATAGTTGATCCGCAAAGTCCATTCGGCAAAATGAGTTCAGAAGAGTATCAACGAGTGTCAGAGCTTTATTTTATTCGCCATGAACAGGCGCTCAAAGCTACAGAAGGAGAACAAAGGATTGTTATCGGAGAATGCCCGGGTATCCCAACAATTGAACCAAATGAACACGGGGAATTAACTGCTATAAGTCGTGGAACAGTTGCCGTTAGAGAGTTGGTAAGGAGACATGAGGCTTATGTTGCGGGTATTTATGGAAGTTCGACCATGAGGAAACGAGCCAAAGATTTCAGATATCAACTTCCTGAATTAAGTAGCGATAACGTAGAATCAATTTTGCAAGAATATAATATTTCAACTCCATCAACTGATCTTAATAAAGTTGCTGAAGCACTTCGCATGAGTGGAGCACCTTATGAGGCCGTAAAACACTATGAAAAAGTAATTGATGACACGCTTGCTTATCTTGCGAGTGACGATATTGGACAATTGTCCATACCGCCTCAACAGAGATCTCATGAGTATTTAGAAAGTCATCCTGATAAAAGAACAGAAATTATTGGGAAAGTATATTTACCTTACTTACTCGCATCAGAAATTGGTGTACCAGAGGATAGAGCTTTTGTAGGCTATAACACTGTGTTACAGAAAAAAATGACACGGTTTGATCTTTCTCCAATTCATTATTCACATGTTATTGATACTGATGCACCTCTGCCACCACCTCCTTCTCTTGTCCGTCCACGAACATATAGGATGTAATTCTTAATTTTCTCTTACCAAACTCAGATGGTATTCAGCATCGAAAGCTGTAGTATTGACTGAGGATACACTCTATCCGACTATGAGAATTGCACAAATCGCATCCATTGCCGAACGCGTTCCCGCTAAAAAATATGGTGGTTCGGAAAGAATAGTCTATACGCTCACTGAAGAATTAGTAAAAAGAGGACATGAAGTTACTCTTTTTGCTACAGGCGACTCACGTACTTCCGCAAAATTATCCTCAATTGTTCCATACTCACTCCGAGAGCTCGCAGTTGCCAATCCATATGGACTCAATGAACTGACATTTACTCATTTTGCTAAAGCGTATGCACGCGCTCATGAATTTGATATTATCCATGATCATATTTACGCAATCAGTATGCCGACTGCAAATTTAAGTAAAACCCCAGTTGTCAGTACTGTTCACAGTATGTTTCATGATGACAACATTCCGCTTTATCAAGCGACGAATAATGTCCATCTTGTCTCGATATCAAAATCACAGATCCCACAGAATATTCCTGAGCTCAATATTGCAGGAACAGTCTATCATGGACTTTATATGAATCACTATCCTTTTACTTTAAAGCCTGATAACTATCTTTTATTCGTCGGGCGAATGTCTATGGAAAAAGGTGTTCATTTCGCAATTGAGGCAGCACAGAAATTAAATATTCCTTTGAAAATTGTTGCACGAATTGCTGATTATGAACTCGATTACTTTAATACCTATGTCAAACCAAAATTACATGATGATCGTATAGAGCTCATTGGGGAATTAGGAGAAGAAGAACGCAATCAATTGATGACCAAAGCACTTGCGGTCCTTCATCCAGTTACCTGGCCTGAGCCATTTGGACTGACAATGATCGAGTCTATGGCATGTGGAACACCAGTTGTCGCATTTAATAAAGGCTCTATTCCTGAAGTTATTAAAGAAGGGGTAACAGGAAATGTCGTTACAAATGTTATGGAAATGGTCGAGGCAGTGAAAAATATCGGTCAAATTGACCGAAAAGGATGCAGGGAGTATGCACTTACCCAGTTCTGTGCAGAACGAATGGCTGATGCATATGAGAAAATTTATCGAGATATTCTCACTAAGAAAGTAAGAAAAGTTCAGATCCCATCAACGGATCAGGCACAACTTCAGCCTATCAGAAATTTCACTATTTCCTCTGAGATAATGTAAGAGAATTGTTGCTCAGCTTGACTTACTTTCTCCCCTTTATTAGATTGGAAAAGAATTTATTATTTATGGACTATTCACTGCTCAGAACGAAAATGTATGACACCCTGCTCGGTCTCTCCACAGAAGATGGTATTAACGCCTCAGGAAAAGATGAAATTTACGGATGTATCTTCGGTCGTGATAGTGCAATAACTATTCTCAAAATTCTCAGAGCTACTTCTCACTCCCAAGCAAAAAAATATTATAATACTGAGGCTCTTCGTGAGATGTGTAAAAGAGCGCTTCTAAAATTAGTCTCTCTCCAGGGAACTCGGTCAGTCTTTGAAAGTGGGGAAGAGCCAGGGAAATTTATTCATGAGTACCGAAAAGATAAATATGAACATCTCCTTAAATGGGAAAAGCCATGGTATGTCTATCCAGATGGAATACTTCGGAATTATGACTCTCTTGATTCAACACCACTTGCACTCATTGCTATCTATAAATACTGGCAGCAGACTCAAGACAATGCATTCCTTCTCTCCGTTCTCTCCTCTGTTGAGGCAGGACTGAACTGGATCATTACCTATGGAGATCTGGATAAAGACTATTTAGTAGAGTATCGACTGCCAGAAGAGCGAAAATTTGGTGGACTTCCTGTCCAGTCCTGGACTGACTCACATAACTCTATCAGAAGAAAAGACGGAACGATGCCATCCTACCCAATTGCGCCCGTTGAAGTACAAGGCTATACCTGGCTGGCTCTTAAATTATGGGGAGATTTCTACACCTGTGGAGGTAGTTATTCTCAATCTGAGAAATTTGGAAAGAAATTGCTCCAGTATGCTGATGCCATGAAAGTATCTTTCAATCAACTCTTTCTTTTTGAGGATCAGGGACTCACTTTTGCTGCTCAGGCTCTTGATGGTGAAAAAAATCAACTTCGAACTGTGACGGGTAATCCTCTTCTTCTCCTCTGGGCAGTGTATGAAAAAGACGGGAAAAGAGCATCTATTCTTGAGGATGAATATATCCCATACCTTGTTAAAAGAGCTTTCCTTCCAGACCTTTTCGATATGGATGCAGGAATTCGAACGATGAGTTCTCTTTCTCCGACATTTAATGATGCAAAAGACTCATATCACAATGGATCTTTCTGGCCGAAGTTAAATGGCATGAGTCATGAAGGACTCGTCAATTTCGGCTTTGAAGAAGAGGCGAGACTTCTGAAAGAAGCAACACTCAAGCCAATTGTCTACTTTGATAGTCCTATTGAATTATATTCAAAAGGAACAGATGGAATATATATTGAATTTATCGGTCCAGATGGACAGACCGGATGCCGCAATCAAGCATGGTCCGCAGCCGCAGCCCTCGACCTCCTGACTATATAAATGTGACCCCCAGGGAAATTCGAATCACAATTAATGTCTTTTGGTAACTGCAGGGATGGGGAGATTAATGGAGATATTTTCTTCTTGAGATAAAATTGCGTTGATAAGAATGATAGTTCTATTCATTGCTTCTGATAACATTTCAAGATCTTTTGATGATGCTTTGATCGTTATGTGAAATGTCCCGCGTGGTTCACGGACCCAGTTCCAGTCAGTAACTCCTTCATAGACTGCTCTGGGGTGACCATTTTCTATTTTGAGAATACATAGAAATTCAAGAAGCATGTGTTCAAAAAGATGGCCAATTTCAGTCCTGCTAACCTCAACTGAAAACGGTAAATTATCATCGTTGTAGCAGGTAGATTTTAGAATGGTAGGTAAGTAAAGTTGCAAAATATTTCGTGTCTGGGGGAAGTCGACGGTATTAACTTGGGGAATATTCATTCTCATGAGGATGACTGTTTTTTCATCGCCACGATCGACAGACAAAGAATAATAGGAATTTTCGGATAGACTTAGACTATCCGTTGAGTGCAGGGACGGTTTGGACATATGGGATAAATTCAAATGATATAACCACTATAAGAAGTAATTTAGGAGGGTGTCAAGGTGAGCAGTAAGGAATTTACTCTTTAATAACGTAGCCAAATCCGCGGACGGAATGTAATAATTTTTTCTCAAATCCTGAGTCAATTTTCTTTCGAAGATAACCCATATACACATCAACGACACGTGTCTCAATGTCACTTGAATAGAGCCAGATACGGTTAAGGATCATTTCGCGAGTAAGAATTCGTCCTTTATTATTCATTAAGTATTGAAGTAATTTAAATTCCTGAGGAGTTAATTGGATTTGCTTGCCGGATCTTTCGACCTCAAGTGTTTTACTGTTTAACTTAAGATCTGCAACAGTAAGTACAGATTCTGCACCGCCATCTTTTCTTCTGAGTCGAGCCTTTATACGTGCAAGGAACTCATCTGCAACAAAAGGTTTGGTCATGTAGTCATCAGTACCAAGGTTAAGCCCCTGAACAATATCATTAATACTGTCTTTTGCTGTGAGGATAATAACTGGAAGGTCTGGATATTTCTTGCGGATTTCAGCACAGACTGCTTCTCCACTCATGTTAGGGAGTCCTAGATCGAGCACCACAACATCGGGCTCGGATTTGATAAGGAGTTCAAGAGCCTGGATACCATCTCCTGCAACTTTCACCGAATACCCGTTATCAAGAAGTAATTCTTTCAGGTATTTCTGAAGTCCTTTATCGTCTTCAACGACAACAATGGTGTGTACCATAATAAGTCAGTAGTATACCAACATTCTTACAATTGCTCAATACGAATTGAGGCTTTCTTATCATTTCCTTACAAATACTGTGGAGCTTTCTTAAATCAGTGAAGTAATATGTTTTTATGGAATTAATAACTATGGCTATGTTAATGGCAGTTGCTACGAAGTTGTGTATAGATAATACTTCAGTTTTTTAATGTAAGAAAATTTTTCTTACATTAAAATATAGGATATTTTGTGGCTGAGTAAAAGAGATTATACGCACAATATTTTTTGATAATTCGATAAATTTTTTCTTCTTACACATTTCTTATCATCCTCTTAAATTTTCTTGACAGGGTATTTTTTATGTGTTTAAATCGCGTCTCAAACCCATTGAGACTGCATAATGATAACCCTGCAACAATTAAAAAATACAGTCAATAGGAAAATTTTTATTAAGAAGTCACAATCTGATTCTTCCTCTTTTTCGTCATTTCTTACCAAAAGAAATTGGTCATATGTCACTCTTTTTCTTGCAAGTTTTTGTCTCATGTTAATTTTTGTTATTGGATCAACTGAAGGTCAAAAACTGATTAATCCGCTACTGGCTCCACTTCGTTCACTTTCAGAAGATGAAACAAAGAAAGGATATGAGGTATTCGGTTTTGCACCTTTCTGGACTATTAATAAATTAGACAATGTTGATTTTAATACTCTCACAACATTCGCTTACTTTGGTGTTCCCGTAAATAGTGATGGATCACTTGATAAGGAAGATTATGGATATACGGTTTTTACAAGTAAAAAAGCAACAGATGTCTTTAAAAAAGCTCATGCACACGGTACTCGCGTTGTTCTCACTATTACGCAGATGGATAACGATACAATAGATGCTTTTCTTTCAGATGAAGAGGCACAAAGCATTGCAATTGAACAAGCTGTTCATGAAGTAAAAGAGCGGGGGATAGACGGTATTAACGTCGATTTTGAGTACGTCGGCAATCCTGGTAAAGAAAAAAGAGATGCTTTTTCAGTCTTTGTCAAAAAGATAACAGAAAGAATGCATAAGGAAGTTGAAGGATCACGTGTAACAGTTTCAGTATATGCATCATCAGCTTCTTCTCCAAAGCTCTATGACATAAGTGCAATTGCTGATGGCTCAGATGGCATTTTTATGATGGCTTATGACTTCGCAGTTGCAGGTTCAGAGCAAGCAACTCCAACAGCTCCTCTCTATGGGAAAAAGAAGGTAAGTACGCATATGATATTGCAACATCTGTCGATGACTTCTTAGCACTTATGCCAGCCGACAAACTCATTCTCGGCGTCCCGTACTATGGCTACAACTACATGGTGTATGAGCCAAAAGTGAAGGGTCAAACACGTCCTCGTGTATCCTGGAGAGGTAAGTCGACAGCTCAAACGTACGAATCAGCTCTCAATACTATCACTCCTGACAAGACCGGCTGGGATGATATCGGAAAAGTCGGCTGGCAGGCATACTATGTTGAGGAGACTGATACTTGGAGAATGATCTTTCTTGATGACCCTCGCTCACTCGCAGTCAAGTATGACTTTGCAAAAGACAAAGGACTTGCAGGAGTTGGGATGTGGGCACTCGGATTTGATGAAGGAAAAACAGAGTTATGGGCGCTCTTACATGAAAAATTTGGCCAGAAAGAAGTAGCAGACAATAGTATTGTTGAGAGACGAATTAAAGAAATTTAATACATGAGAAAAGATTTTATGACACCTGCCAGATTAAGACTTTTTCTACTTACCTTTACATCAGTATTTGTTATTGCATCATTGCAATTTGCTGGTATGAGTTTTTCCCAGCTCATATCCCCAGTGATTCAGACAGAAAAAGATGTTTTTGAAGATGTGATCCCTCATTTAAGAGAAAAACCTCGAACATTCTCAATTAAAAAGCAAAATGGCTTCATCAAATCAGCTCAAGCTGCATCTGCTGCTGAAGAAGCAAAGGCGTATGCAGTCATAGATCTTCAGACAGGTTCACTTATCGCTTCTAAAAATAGTGATAAAGAAATTCCGATTGCCTCAATTACCAAGATTATGACAGCTGTCGTTGCTCTTGATCTGGCAGATCCTACAGAAGAATTTACTGTTACTGAAAGAGCTGCAAGTCAGATCCCAACAAAAATGGGAGTTGTTCCAGGTCAAAAGTTTAAGTTACAAGAATTACTAGACGCACTTCTTCTGACATCAGCAAATGATTCAGCAGAAGTTATTAAAGATGGTATAAATGCAAAATATAAGGGGGAAGTCTTTATACGAGCTATGAATAAAAAGGCTCGTATTTTAGGTCTTGAAAATACTCACTTCCAAAATCCACAGGGGTTTGATAGCCCAGACCACTTCAGTAGTGCAGAAGATGTTGCAATACTCACGCAGTATGCTCTGACTAATTATCCATTAATTCTTGAGATTGTGAAGAAAGATTATGCATATCTTCCAGAAGGTGCCAATCACAAACAGTATGACCTTTATAACTGGAATGGTCTTATCGGTGTTTACCCTGGTGCATATGGAGTCAAAATTGGAAATACAGAAGCTGCGCAGAAAACAACAGTTGTTGCTGCAAAAAGAGATGGACGGGATATCTTGGTCGTCCTTCTTGGAGCACCTGGAATTTTAGAACGGGATGGATGGGCAGCGGAATTACTCAATACAGGTTTTGCAAAATATGATATCAAACCTTTTGAAGTAACAGAGGAAGCATTACGTGAGAAGTATGCGACATGGAAATATTGGTAAAGAAAGGAGGGATTATGATTAAAGAATTAATACAAAGTTTTATTGAAAGTCTTCGGCCAAAGAGACCTGTCTATGTTCCCGTAAAAGCGTAATAAGCGTCTTACATCATATTTTCTTTCTTCTTACATTCCTCCGGTTCCCCTTTGTTATGCTCATGTATTATGAAGCTCTTACTCAAAATTGCGAACATGTATCGTCAGGAATTAATAATTTTAGCAATTGCATTTATTACTATTGTTATTTTTATTCCTGTTTTCACATATGTTTATTTTGCGAAAGATCTCACGTCAAAAGATTCAATCATGAATCGAAATAATACGGGGATAGTTCTTTTAGATAGAAATGGTGAAGCTTTTTTTGAATTTTATAACGCCCACTATCGAAAGTTTGTCCCTCTGAAAGATATCCCAGACAGTGTTAAAAATTCTGTTATTGTTGCTGAGGACAAAGATTTCTACAATCACCCAGGTTTTTCTCTTCAAGCGCTTGCTGCGGCACTTGTTGCAAATATAAAAGAACAGGATCTCTCATATGGTGGATCAACTATTACACAACAGTTAGTAAAAAGCTCACTTCTTACTCCACGCAAAAGTATTATCAGAAAAGCACAGGAGCTGGTGTTATCACAGGAAATTGAAAGGAGATTTAGCAAAGATGAAATTTTAGAAATGTATCTGAATTCTGTGTATTTTGGTGAAGGTGCATTTGGTATTGAGTCTGCTGCTAATTCTTTCTTTGGAAAATCTGCAAAAGAGTTAAATTTGGGAGAAGCTTCACTGCTTGCAGGACTACTCTCCGCTCCATCCATCTATTCTCCTATTTCAGGGGATGTTCAAAAAGGACTCAGAAGACAGGAATATGTTCTGAGTGAAATGGTCCAGGCAAAATATATTACTCAAGAGGAAAAAGAAAAAGCAAAAAAAACAAAATTAAGTTATGTTAGAAAGAGTAATTCTATATCCAATCTCGCGCCTCATTTTGCGCTTATGGTCAGAGAACAACTCGTAAAGGAATATGGTGAAGAAAGAGTAGCAAGGTCAGGATTTAAAATTTATACAACAATAGATCTTAAATGGCAGCGTAAAATTATTCCAATTGTTGAAGAACAGGTGCAATCACTTGAAGGGTCTGGTGCAACGAATGCTTCAGTTGTCGTTGTCGATTCAAAGACTGGAGAGATCAGATCACTTATCGGAAGTAGGGACTGGTTTAATGAAGAATTTGGAAAAGTGAATATGGCAGATACACCTCGTCAGCCAGGCTCATCATTTAAGCCAGTTGTGTACGCTCTTGCGATGGAGCAGGGGATAATTACTCCAGCAACGACATTAAAAGATCAACGAGTTACCTTCGCCGGTAATTATAAGCCTGAAAATTATGATAAGCGTTTTCGGGGACAGGTATTAGTCAGGCGTGCTTTGGCAAATTCTCTGAATGTACCTGCTGTTCAGGTACAACAGATGGTAGGAGTATCAGATACACTCAATTTTAGTCGCAATTTAGGTCTCACGACACTTGGAGAGGAGTCTGATTATGGCCTCTCACTTGTCTTGGGAACTGCGGGTGTGAAATTGACGGAGCTGACCAATGTTTATGCAACATTCGCAAATAAAGGGAAGTATCATCCTGTAACAACTATTTCCAAAATTGAGGATAAATCAGGAAATATTGTGTATCAAAAAAAAGAAGATGGGGAGCAAAAGATATCAAAACAAACAGCTTTTCTTATTTCTTCAATACTCTCAGATAATAAAGCTAGAGCTGAAGTTTTTGGGAAAGCACTTACCATCTCACGACCGGCAGCAGTGAAAACAGGAACAACAGAAGATTATAAAGATGCATTAACTGTTGGGTATACCCCACAGCTTGCCGTAGGAGTTTGGGTAGGAGACAACAACAACAAACCAATGAACAAAATAGCTGGATCGCTCGGTGCGGCACCTATTTGGAGAAGGGTTATGGAGACAGTACATACAGATATGCCAGTTGTCCCATTTGAGATACCTGAAGGAGTCAAACAGATCTCAGTTTGTTCTGGAAATGGTCTACTCGTTCGAAGTAATGGGGGATACGGAATTATAAAGGAATTCTTTGTTGAAGGAACAGAGCCTCACAGGTATTGCTCTGCTCCTCGTCCTCCGGCTGCCTCTGGTTCCGCGGTAACAGTTGAAGGTGTATCTCAAGTAGTAATTCAACCTCAGTCTGAAAATAAAGAGAGAAAAGAAGATAATAATGCAAAAGATAAAGAGAAAAATAAGAAGGAATAAAGCTACACTTTACTTGTTTTGAGAAGCTGATAATGTTTTTCACAGAGTCCATGGGTATAATCTTCATACTCCTCTAATTTCGGATACGAACTTTTCGGGCACCACGCGCACACATTAATCAACTTTTTTACTCTTTTTGAAGATGCATCATTTCTTATTTTGACAAACATTTCATTTTTCATTCGTTTTAGTCTACGTTGATATTGTAATAATCCTATGAGGACGAGTTGAGAACTCAGTAAAAAAGAGTTCTTGCCTGTTCCTTACTCATTTTTTGACCATCTCTTAAGCTCAGGTGCAAGAATAATATAATTGAGAAAGGAGGTGAAAGTATGAGAAATAATGACGAAATGATAATCGGTGTTTTTGCAAATAGACAAGACGCTGAGGGAGCACTTGATGAACTCCACGAAGCAGACTATCAGGCAAAAGACATTTCAATTGTCACTAGATCACAAGAAGATGCAGAGATTCTTGAAGATCGGGGATCATCCACTGTCGCTGAAGGAGCTGTTTCGGGTGCTACCACTGGTGGTGTTATCGGAGGAATAGCAGGCTTACTTATCGGAATTGGTGCGATCGCCGTTCCGGGAATAGGTGCGCTTCTTATTGGAGGTCCACTTGCAGCAGCTCTTGGACTAACAGGTGCGGCAGCAACAACTATCTCTGGTGCGGCTACTGGAGCACTGGCAGGAGGGTTGATAGGTGCTCTCATTGGACTTGGGGTTCCTGAGGAAGATGCGAGAATCTATGAGGACCGTGTAAAAGAAGGTGGTATTCTTGTTGCTGTTCCAACTCGTGGCGATAATGTTGGAGAAGTACGGGCAATTCTTGAGGATAATGGAGCTGATCGTGTACGAACTTTTTCACTTGAGGAAAGAAGACATAGAACAGCACATATCTAGTAAAGATAAATTGAGGAACACAGGCTCATTTACTGGGTCTGTGTTCTTTTTGGTACAATAGGCCCATGAGCAAAACAGTTCTTCTCGCAGAAGACGACAAACCAATAATTGAAGTCGTAAAAATAATCTTAGAAGGAGAAGGTCATAAAGTCATCGATGGATCGAATGAAAAGGATGTGTTGAAAATTCTTTCAACTGAGAATATTGATATTATTCTTCTTGATATTGGTCTTGGCGGTACAGATGGAACAAAATTAGCAAAGAAAATTAAAAGCACACCAGAGACAGCTACAATTCCAATTGTTATCGTCTCTGCAAATAATGAAGCCGAGAAAAAAGCAAAAGAGGCAGGAGTTGAAGGATTTCTTGCCAAACCTTTCGAACTTGATCACCTTCTCAACATAGTTCATACGCACGCGAAATAATTTCCTCTTTCGAGTTCCTTACACGATCTAGCATTTCTTCTTATTGCCTCATCTTAATATGAAAATAATACAGAAAGGAGAAATATGGACGAATTTGAAAAACAACTGAATTTTGAATTAGATGGTGTTCCAGAAAAATCCTCACAAGATCGAGTAGTTGAGATGAAAGAAGCAATGATGAAAGCGTTAAAGATGGAAGCGCTCTATTCTAATGCATCGATCAAAATTGTTGAGATAAGTAACTCAGTTAACTAAAGCCAATCATTCTTCACGAAGATAGCAATAGCAAGAAGTGAAATTGCTAGAGTTGCTCCGACTATACCATAGAAAGCAAATGGAGATTGTGCAAAGGGTAGAGTCACATTCATTCCGTAAAAAGTTCCAACAATTGTCGGAAGAGTAAGAATAACTGTTAAAGAGGTAAATAACTTTATCACACGATTTAAGTTATTGGTCATAATAGTTGAGTAAGCTTCCCGGATATTGACCATAGTACGGAGACTTTCCCTCGTTATTTGAATAAGCTGATTCGTAGCAAGTGCAGCGTCTTCAAGAAGATCTCTTTCATCCTCAGTAAGAGAGAGAATACGTCGAGTTAAGAGGCTGTTATACATTGCTTCGATACGTACAAGTGCAGTATTAAAGTCGTAAAGAACATTCTCTGTATTCACGAACTGGATAATATCCCGGTTTCGAATTTTCTGGACACGGGTACTAAAGATTCGAAGTCTTTTACTAATATTGTTGAGGTATGAGACATAGGTTTCGTTGATTTGGAGAAGTAATTTAGTAAGGAGAAGATTTCGGTGATTGGTACTGAATTCAATTTTTCCACCTATAAAGTGGTCAAGACGTGGGAAGCGAATAGTTGAAATAGTTATGAGACAGTCATTTTTCATTACTATCAAAAGTGGTGTTGTATCAATGAGATCAGCAGCACTGTAAGCGAATCTAGTGAAGATATAGAGAGTTTTATCTTCTATTTCAAAACGAGGAACTTCATGAATGTCAGCAGCGTCCTGGAGTAAACTTGGGTCAAGGTGGAACTCATCAACAAGAAAATCTCTTTCATCATCTGTTGGGTTCTCAACATAAACCCAGGAGTTCTTTTTGAAGTGCTCGAATGAGGCCATTTGTTTTTCTTTTGTTGTTTTATAGTAGTATTTAATCATAGCCTATATTGTATCATGATTAGCTTGAAATCAAAAGTAATGGAGGATGAGTATAGCAGAAATCCAGTGAGAAAGATTACTTACTCTTTCTTAAATTTTGCTATAGTTCGATATACTCAATAGGGTTGACACCTAGCAGTTTCTGTGATAGAGTGCTAATACTTTAATATATGGAAAAAATTGTCCCAATTATCCCAATTAGAGATGGAATTATTTTCCCCAATACAGACTCCGTATTAACGTTCGGTCGTCCAAAAAGCCTTGCAGCACTTGAGTCTTCATTTGAGCATGAAAGAGTTGTCTGTTTTGTGCTTCAAAAAAGTTCTCGTGTAAATGATCCAGAGCCAACTGATTTATTTGAAGTGGGAACACTTTCACGAATTGAACGCATGATAAGAGCAGATGGAGAAATTAATGCACAGGTAAGAGGTCTGAGTCGTGTTAAGATCATTTCTTATGAAAAACAGGATAATTTCTTTGTCGCAAGAGTTGTTGAGATGGAAGAAGAGAATGATACTTCTCCTGAGATTACAGCACTTTGTAATCACCTTACGAACGAATTCAGGCGCGCAATGAATTTTGGTAAGTCTGCTGATTTCTTAGTTTTCATGAATATTATGTCTGAAAATTCCCCTTCAGAACTCTCTGATCTTGTTGCTTCAGCGCTCGATCTCAAGCCTCAGGAGAGACAAGTACTTCTTGAAATGACCAATGTCAAAGAAAGACTCCAAAAATTAGTTGATCTTCTCGCAAAAGAAATTAGAGTTCTTGAGCTTGAAAGACGAATTGCTTCGAAGACTCAGGAGCGCTTTGAAAAAGGTGCGAGGGAAGCAATTCTTCGAGAAAGACTCAAGACTATTGAAAAAGAACTTGGTGAAGAAGAGGGTGGAAGTGAGATTAAAGAGCTTTTTCAAAAGATTAAAGAAGCAAAGATGCCAGAGGATGTCGAAGAAAAAGCAAAGAAAGAAGTTAAAAAGCTTCAAAATATGAATCAGTTTAACCCAGAGGCTGGTTATATTCGAAATTATATTGATTGGCTTATTGGACTTCCATGGAGTATTGAGAGTAAATCTGAAATAGACGTTAAAGACTCAGAAGGAATTCTCAATGAAGATCATTATGGTCTTCCTAAAGTAAAAGAACGAATTCTTGAATACCTTGCAGTTCAAAAACTTGCAGGCAAAATGAAAAGTCCAATTCTTTGTTTTGTAGGCCCTCCAGGTGTAGGTAAAACCTCTCTTGGTAAATCTATTGCTAGGTCTCTTGGACGTAAATTTATTAGAGTATCACTTGGAGGTATTCGTGATGAGGCAGAAATTAGAGGCCACAGAAGAACATATGTTGGAGCTCTCCCAGGGAGAATTATTCAGGGAATTAAAGATGCAGGAACAAAAAATCCCGTTTTCATGCTTGATGAAATTGATAAAGTTGGAGCAGACTTCAGAGGTGATCCATCAAGTGCTCTTCTTGAAGCGCTTGATCCAGAGCAGAATACAGACTTCTCAGATCATTATCTTGAAGTCCCCTTCGATCTCTCAAATGTTATGTTTATCACAACTGCAAATATGCTCGATACAATTCCACCAGCCCTCAGAGATAGGCTTGAGATTATTCAATTTGCAGGATACACACATGATGAAAAATTCCATATTGTGAAACAATTTATTCTCAAAAAACAAATGGAGATGAACGGTTTGAAAGAGAAAAATGTGACCATTACTGATGGAGGAATTAATTTTGTTATCAATCATTACACTCGAGAAGCAGGAGTTCGTAACCTGGAACGACGTTTTGCAACAATTTTCAGAAAAGTTGCACGACGGGTAGCAGAAGGAAAAAGAGGCAAAGTCACAATATCTGAAAAAGATATCACAAAATACCTTGGACCTATCAAGTACAGTGGTTCACTTATTGAAAAAGAAGATCAAATAGGGCAGTCAACCGGTCTTGCATGGACAGAGGCAGGGGGAGATATTCTCTTTATCGAAGTTGCGATTATGCCAGGAAAAGGTCAGTTAATTTTAACAGGACAGCTTGGCGATGTGATGAAAGAGTCATGTCAGGCAGCTCTCTCTTACATTCGTGCACGAGCAGATCACTTTGGTATACCTGATAAAGTATTTCAGAAAACAGACATTCACGTTCATGTTCCGGAAGGTGCGGTACCAAAAGACGGCCCGTCAGCAGGACTTGCAATTACAACAGCAATTATTTCGGCACTCACAAAAGATCCTATTAAGAGAACTGTTGGGATGACAGGAGAAGTTACTCTTCGAGGTCGTGCACTTGAAATTGGTGGAGTAAAAGAGAAAGTTATTGCTGCACATCGCGCAGGACTCAAGACAATTATTTTGCCAAAAGATAATAAGAAAGACTTAGAAGAAGTACCTGAAGAAGTCATAAAAGATATTGACTTTAAATTCGTCAATCATATGGATGATGTTTTGGAAATAGCTTTAGCGCGTCCATTAAAAGTAAAAAATAAAAAAGAAGATGAAGCGTATGGACTTGAGTCGAGTCGACCAGTTCTTCATGCACCTCAGCCATATAAGGCAGACTAATCAGTATTTTGCTACACTGATTATGTGAAGCGTCAGGGGAAAGTTGTACGAGATCTCACTCTTGTTTTATTTAGCATCCTCATTGCAGGTATCCTTATAAAGACAGGAACAATCGATGTGTTTCTTAAACTTTTTGACAGTTCGTATCTTTTAACTTCATTTGTAGCTGGAATACTTTTTACCTCAGTTTTTACAACTGCTGTCGGATCGGCGGCTTTTGTTGTACTGGGAATTGATGGATTTAATCCATTAGTAGTCGGATTAATTGGTGGTCTTGGTGCACTAACAGGAGACATTATTATTTTTAAATTTGTAAGGGAAGATCTTCAAGCGGATATCTCTTACTTATTGAGACTTAAAAAAAGAAAAACTCTCAGAAAACTAGCATTCCATCCATTAGTTCAATTACTTCTTCCGGTTGCAGGAGGAGTAGTTATTGCATCCCCCCTTCCAGACGAAATAGGTGTATCACTTCTTGCACTGTCACACGTAAATATGCGATATTTTTCAATTTTCTCATTTGTTTTTAATGCAATTGGTATTGGGCTTATGGTCCGAATTGGATCACTCCTCTAGTAAGTTTTTTCTCCACGTGGCAAGTGTACAAAAATTGTTCTCTCTCCACAAATTGTATATTACAAACATAAGTGTTTTTGTATGGTATACTTCTAGATTATTGTACTTATGAATTCTGAAGAAGTCCTTCTTTTTAAAACAATTTTTGAACAAACTCCAGTCAGTACACAAATTTTTTCACCAAGCGGTGATACTGTCATGGTTAATAAAGCCTGGGAAAAATTATGGAATGTTTCTTTTTCGTTAGTAAAGAGTTACAACATACTCAACGACAAACAGTTAGTGAAGACCGGAACAATGACTTATGTTAAAAAAGCATTTAAAGGTGAAGTTGTAGCTCTTCCTGAGATAAAATATGACCCTACACTGACTATAAAAATTCCTGGAGTTGTTCCTTATCGCTGGTTATCAGCAAGAATGTATCCAATTAAAAATACGAAAGGAGATGTAACACATGTGGTACTTCAACACGAAGATGTGACTGAGAAAAGGGACAGTGAAGAGGGAAGAAATAGACTTGCAGCAATTGTTGAATCAACTCAAGATGCAATTATAAGTATCAATAATGAAGGCATTATAACCAGTTGGAACAAATCTGCTCAACATATGTATGGTTATAAAGCATCGGAGGCAACAGGGAAATCAATATATATACTTATTCCTGATCATTTAGTAAGAGAAGAAGAACGATTACTCAAAGATGTTCGTGAAGGGAAGAAGTTAAATATTTACGAGACTGTTCGAGTAAAGAAAAATGGAGAACATATTCTTATTTCTCTCAGTATATCGCCAATTAAAGACGGACATGGGAAAGTCATAGGTGCATCAAAAATAGCGCGGGATATTACAGCACAAAAAAAATATGAAAGATCATTGAAGGAAAGTGAAGAAAGGTTGCGTGTAGCACTTCATGCCGGACAAATTGGTGTTTGGGATTGGGATATTGTTCAAAACAAGTTGAAATGGACGGATAAAGTATATGAAATTCATGAAGTCGATCCGAAGAAATTTAAAGTATCATATGAAACTTTTAGAGAATTTATTCATCCTGATGATAGAGTATATACAAAAAGTAAAATTACAGAAGCATTAAGTGGAAATGAAGATTTTTCAGCTGAGTTCAGGATAATAACCCCAAAAGGTAAAGTAAAGTGGGTAGCAACAAAAGCCATTATTACATATGCCAAAGACAGCAAACCACTACGAATGTTGGGAGCTACGCTAGATATAACTCAACAAAAACAGCTTGAACAAGATAAAAGTGATTTTTTAAGCATGGCATCTCATGAATTAAAAACACCTCTTACTAGTCTTAAAATGTTTATCGATTTGCTTTTTAGAGAAATTGATAACGGAAATCTAGAGAAAAAGAAGTATTTTGCGAAAAGAATAATGGATCAGGCATCACGACTTACAGAGCTTACGAATGATTTACTCGATGTATCCAGAATTGAGACAGGAAAACTTAGTTTGAATATTGAAAAATTCAGTATTAATGAATTAGTGGGAGATACTGTTGAAGGAATTCAAGCAACCACGAAAAAACATAAAATTATTATAAAAGAAAACGGCAGAGTTGAAGTAAATGCAGATAGGTATCGAATTTATCAGGTTTTGGTAAACCTGTTAACTAACGCTGTGAAATATTCACCAAACGGAAAGGTAATTATCGTTGAAATAAAACAAGATGAAAGAAATGTTATAGTTTCAGTGAAAGATAATGGACGGGGAATTGCCAAAGAACAACATAAAAGAATTTTTGAGCGACTTTATCAGGTAACCGATCCTGAAGAAAAGACATTCCCAGGCCTTGGCCTTGGTCTTTTCATCTCAAAAGAGATTGTTGCGAGACATAAAGGATCAATTTGGCTTAAGAGTGCAAAAGGAAAGGGCGCAACTTTTTATTTTAGTCTTCCACTTTCATAATGATGAAAAAAAAGATTTTAGTAATTGATGATGATGAAAATATATTAGAGCCGCTTGAGCTTATTCTTCTGGATGAAGGATATGAAGTACTCACTTCGACTAAAGGAGAAGAGACGTATGGTAAGGTTGAAACATTTATGCCGGATGTCATTCTTCTTGATATTCTTATGTCAGGAAGTGATGGAAGAATTATCTGTCAGGAATTAAAAAAAAGAGAATCGACTCAACATATTCCCATTATTATGATGTCGGCACATCCTTCTGCAAAGTTTGATGCTGCAAATTCTGGTGCCGATGATTTTATTGCAAAACCCTTTGAGGCATCTAATCTGTTAGATCTCCTGATTAAATATTAGGTTCAAAATTATCCTCTTTTAATCGATGCAATCCGCTCTAAAAAATGTCTTGCTTTGATGATATCTTCTTCGCGATTACTGTCTTGAAGATACTCAAGGAAATTATTTCCTTGAACAGTGTCAGGTCTAGGTAAATGATCGACATAATATTCCCCACCATCTTTGCCAACGAGAAAGTTTTGGGGGACATTATCTATGTGAAGAGGGAGGTGATATTTCTGGGATAGCTCAATGACATTTTGAAACGGATATACTATTTCTCCTGCACCTTTTCTAATTCTTCTTCGTACGTCACCTACCATGTATGTTGCTTCATGAATATAATCATGGATTTGATCAGGATAGTGAAAGCTGGCATACATGTAAGGAATATTATGAGGGAAAAGAAGGGCAAATAAATTATTAAAATATTTTTTTGCTCTGTCGCGTTGAACATAATCAGTCCATTCGACAGCAATGAGTTTTTCTGAGTCGTGTGGATGAGTAAAAACGAATCTATCACACCCCCTGCCAATGAACTCTACATTATAATCCTCTGCAATTTGACCGATCACTTCCTCATCTACCCCATGTTTAAATGGACGCTTCTTTGTTTTTAAAACTTCAGTGGTGAAGGCATTACGTCTGTTAATTTCTGGCATAAGGAGTGATTATACTACTTGAAGATTTAAATGAGAAATATTTTTAAACAGAGGGTTCATAATTATGAATACAATTACTTTCAAGTGTTAACAATTATTACTGAGTAAAAAAGTGAAATAAAAAGTACAGTTTGTCTAAGAATATGTTAAAATATCGACCATCTCAAATCTGAGAGAGAACTTTAATAGTCGATCACCTTCTTTCAACTCATTTTGCTGAGTTAATAAAGGTATTGGCTTTGGTTTAGTGGAGTATAACTTACTCTAGTGAGCCGGAGCCAATTCCCGACTGAAAGGAGGTAAAAAGTCGGAGACGGTGTCGGTAACCTACCTACTGTTGTTTTGTACGAAAGGAAACACACATGTACCTCAATAGAAAGTTGAGTGCTGCAATGTGGGGACGAGTCCAGTTGCTCTGGCTCGTGCTCTTCGTTGCCGCACTAGTGGCAGGTATCGGTTTCATCGCGCTCGGCAATTACGTTCGGGATAACGTCCGGGACGAGTTGTCCGCGCAGATGATCACGTTTCCCCAAGCTGATGCTCTGACCGAGCATGAGAGGGAAATCGATGGGATGATCGAGAACGCGGGCAAGCGGCTCACGACCGGCGACCAGGCACGGGTGTACTCGGAGTATATCCTGCTGCACATGAACGAAAGTGCGACGGAAACTGGCTACGAGGGCGCCACCTACGCGACGCTGGGGGGCCCCCAGCGTGAGGCTCGCGCTGCTGTTGCGACGGCTCGCGAATCCGGAGATGAGACGGCGCTCTCAGAGGCGCAAGCCAAGCTCGACACAATCTCTGCACTACGCAACACCATGCTGACGGGGAGCAACCTCCGTGGGAATCTCCTCGGCTCCTACGGATGGTACAACGTCGGCCTCGGTGTCATGGTCGCTGGAGGAGCAATCCTCGCGCTGGCGTTGATCTTCTTCATGCTTTTCCTCTTCGAGAGGAGCCGCGGCCACCTACCGCCTACCGACTGATCGACACGACGTTCTTCACCCCCGGGCAGACACTCTGCCCGGGGGATGATTCTTAACTATTTTCTTCAAAACTTTTTCTGATAATTATAGATATCTATAACTCCAAGTAATTGAGTTTCAATTTAAAATAATCTCATTTAACTAGAGATTTTATTATCGTAATTTGTTATGTATTATTCTTGACTCATCTCAATAATCTTGGTTAAATCATCTAATGCTTGACAAGCCAATACTGCCTGAAGTTGATATAAGTGGAGAACAAGAGTCCACAACAAATACAGGTGAAACCAAATCACTATCAAAAGAAGAAAGACAACAAGCACTAGCAGCGAGAATTCAAGAGTCATACCAATTTGCCCTTCCAAAAGAAGACCCTAATGTTTTAAAAAGAAGGTTGAGATTAAATATTGAAGACAGGGATGTTACTCAAAATTATTTTCCGACGATATCAGATTATGAGATTGCGACTGATGTTGAAGGTCGTCGACTGCCTGAAGAAGATATTAAAGAAGTAGTAGATTACGTTTCCAGAGTTACAAGGAGTACTATGCTTCAATGTCCAGAATATCAAGTGGGTGTTAAAGAGATGAGAGATAATCTGGATCCTTCAAATATTTTTCATAGATACTCTATGGATAATTTATTTGCTGATAATTCTCTGTTCACAAGAGGCGATATGACAATACGATTTAATGCTTCAAATGATAGTAAAGATTTTACCTTAGTCGTGAAAGATGGACCTGTAACTGAAAGAGTCTTTTGTGAGATCCGTGAGGACAGAAGTGCCCTAAATTATCAACGCTCAGAAGAAGTCGATGATTCTGTAGCATTTCTTCATGAATATGATACTGAGGAAGCACTTGCCGGTGTAGAGCAGCTTCTTGAGAGAATTCGTGAGGCAGGTATACTCTCCCGAGATATTCCTGAAGGACTATATAAGAGTAAAGAAGCTGTCTGGAAAAGAATTCTAAATGAGTCCGATTTGAAAGATTTGATTGTAAAGGTAACATCTCTTGGAGGGACGTTAACAATGCTTGCAAATAATCCAAGTATTTTACATGCCGTAGGGACAGGTACAGCAGCAGCAATCGTTGGATATGATACATGGAAAAAAGCAGGGAATTTTGAAAATTCTCTCCGAACTGAAGCTGAAGGTATTATAGATATGGGAGAGTTGGATTGGGGGCATTTTCGTAAATGAATACACAGTTAACTCATGAAGTTCTTTTACATATTTTAGAACTTACTCATTACAATGGTGACAAAGAAAAACTTATCAATCACTATCTTAGATTGGTAATGGCTACAGCGATAAATGATCTCATCAAGTTAAGAGAGAATTCTGTTCAAGGGGAGATTACCAAGGCATTAACTGTAAAGTTGGAAAGTGAAGAGCAGGTAATACAAATACTTAGAACATATTTTGAGCAGATTATAATCGAAGAAGCTTTTAAGAAAGCCTCTGAGCGTTGTTTAACTACTGTTTTGAAAGACTTACTAAGTAATGTGTCAGCCGATGAAGAAAAGAAAATTAGTGACTACATTGCCACTTTAATTACTCACCAGTAGGTATTTTCCTCAGGGGTACTAACTTCTGCGAAGTGTCGCGGTGATTCGATTCCTTCTTAGAGTCACAAAAAATCCCGCCTGTGGCGGGATATTTCTGTGACCCTACGGGGAGTTTATTTGAACCGCTTTTAGCCTGGATATACAACCTCATGGTAACTTATCAGAAGGAGAAGACTGAATAGTGGCCTCTTCTAGCCTCAATCAGGAGCTTCTTTCTTCCCAACTCTTAGACGAGAAAACCTTCTACCAAGCTTTTTTCCAAGATTTAGCGAGATGTAAAAAAGAAGTTATCATCGAGAGTCCTTTCATTACCATTGAGAGAATGAGAGTAATGAAGGATATTTTTGGGAAGTTGGTGAGCGATGGCGTAAAGGTCTATATTATTACCAAAGATCCTAGCGAGCATAATGAGGAGTATCAGCTTCAATCTGAAGAGGCAATACAGTATTTTGAGAATATAGGAGTACAGGTCTTCTTATGTGTGGGTAATCATCACAGAAAATTAGCGATACTGGATAGAACTGTGCTTTGGGAAGGAAGCCTCAATATTTTATCCCAGACTTATAGCCGTGAGATTATGCGTAGAATAGAAGGAAAAAAGTCAGCGGAGCAAATGTTTGATTTTCTTAACTTGCAGAAGTTTCTTTAAGATACAAGATCAGATAGTTTTATCTTCAAAGCCTTTGCAATGCTTTCTAATATCTCATATGAAGGATTTACTTCGCCACGCTCAATTCTCGCGAAGTAATTCACATGTATACCAGCTTTATCTGCAGCCTCAACTTGCGTCATCTGAGCCTTTTGCCTTGCCTTTTTAATATTTCTACCTAATTGCTGTGAACCCATACCAGAGATATTATACACATTTTATGGATAGTTGCGTATTCAGGAGTATTTTAATTCAAAAGACTTGTCTGACATGAGGAGGTAATATAATCCTTCAATAAGGCCTAGAAATGCAGGAATAAATGTCCAAGAGAAAATGAAATACAGTATGCCCCAGCCAACTTTCCCGAGATAAAATTTATGAATGCCTATTCCTCCCAAAAAGATTGCAAGGAGGGCTGCGACAACTCTTCTTCGGTTAGTTCTATGCTCGAGAACAGAAGAATTGTGGTTTGTCCGCTTTTTTGCTATTGCCATAGCTGAACTATATCAAAAAACTTGTCAAAAATCATTGCCCAGCATGGTACACGTGATACGTTGAGTTTCAACGATTTAATGCTCCTTATCTTTTGGTGGATTGGGGTCAATCGTATTTATTGTATCCTTGCTTCGTATTTTTCCTTCCCGATTTTGCGTGATTAGCTCTCCTCCGCCATTATTTTGAAGCACATTACGTGCATAATCTTCTGCCTCGCGTTGCGTATCGAAGACTCGAGACGCTCTATCTGCCCCTTGTCTCTGAGCCTTCCAGTCATCGCCGTCAGGAGACACCCAATAATTGTTCTTATTTTTCATCTTTCATCTCACCCCCTTTGATAATCTCTTCAACCTTCTTTCTCCATCCCCCACGATGTATAACACGTGCTTTTTGAAGTTTTTCGTTGAGGATTTGTGCCTTCGTCATCTTTGACAATTCCTCCCAACTCTCGCCGAATATGTACGTGGCATTGCCATAATACATACTTTCTAGAACATAAATGTTGTTTTCCGTAAAACCATGGACGATATAACCGTGAAAGCCTCCGCTTCCTATTGCTCTGAAGTCCGGCTTAAGAGAATTTATGGTCTTCAAGCGGTAATAAAGAACCGCTTGATTTCCTTTGGGTGCGCTTTTTACAATCGGATCAACTTCTTTTTTTAATTTTTCCCAAGGCATTTCTCCCTGCGGAAGGACTATCCAGTTAAGCCTCTTGAGCGTGGTTTTTGTAATTGCGTCCAAATTCTCGGTGAAGAACTGGCATTCATGGAAAAGCTCCAGAAACAGATTTACAGCGTGCTTAATTTTGTCGCTATTAGTTGCCGTTTTTTCAAGAATTGGAGCCGTGAGGATAAGAACACCATCTTTATTTTGTGAGATTGTAATTTCCACCGCGGGTGGCGGTTCGAAAGAACGGGGATATCGTTTATATGGAACATCAACAATTTTTGACTGTTCCACCCTCTCATACGGACCATGCCATTCAGTCCAGTGCCACAAGGTTTGCCTGTAGGCTGTTTCCATTGGCAAATCTTTATGAATAATAGTTTTGCCTTCTGCGTTATAGTTGCTTACAGGACCTGTACTGGAAGGAAGAATGGATTGTCCTGCTTCATATGGTTCTGAAAAGCCGATTCGTTTTAGGGTATCAGGAAACCTCAAGGGGTCAGTGATTCCGAGGGTGATTTTTGACCCATCGCTGATATGACGGATGTAGGGGTCGATATTTCGGATGGTCTTTTTTTGAATAATCATTCTGTTGAGTCTTATCCTGGATATCCGGTAAAACTTAAGAACTCTGGTATAGCTTACATCAGATTGTCCTGCTTGTCAAGTATGCTTACAAATTTGCCCTTTACTTAAGAAAATGTTAAAATATTTCTATGGATAGACTATCAAAAGAGGAACTCGGAGCTAGAATCCGTGAGCTGCGAATAAAGAATGGTAAGTCTCAAGAGGAGTTGGGAAAGTCTCTTGAGAAGTCTCATGCTGCAGTTTCTGATATAGAAAGAGGAAAAACAGAATTATCAGTAAGCGACCTTACTCAAATTGCTCAATATTTTAACACTTCTGTTTCTGAGATCCTTAAAGAAAACACCTCAGGAAATACCGGTGTATTTTTCTCTCACCACAGAGCAGATATGGGTATATCTTCCAAGGAACGTGAAAAAATTCAAAATGCTCGTAAAGAATTCTATAAAAAAGCTCGAGAGGAGAAATAAAAATGACAATGAGTGGTAATAGAGAGAATGTAATAAGTCTTTTAAAGATGGCTAACATCACAATTGCACCAGTGGATGTTCGAAAGATCGCCAAACTCCTTGGGTTTAAAATCATTGAGGTAGATTTTCCTAGTAGCTATTCAGGTGAAATCTTTATAGAAGATAACGTTAAAAGTATCGGCATAAATCAAAATCACTCTGAAAACCGCAAAAGATTCACAATTGCTCATGAGTTGGGTCATTACCTTTGCGGTCATAAAGTCTATGATGAAGACGGAAAAATGCTTGAAGACTTAGAATTTGATTTTGATAACCCACTCCATGTTCAGGAAAAAGAAGCAAATATGTTCGCTTCAGAGCTCCTTATTCCTAAAGATTTTTTGGAGGCAGATTTAAATGAGATTGGATTAGACATAGACAAATTAACAAAAAAGTATGAGGTGAGCTCTCAAGCAATGTGGATTCGATTAACTTCACTCAGACTTGCAGAAAAATATGCTTCTCATAGCTAGTTTGTAAAGATAAAAGCCTCTCCCATTTAAAGAAATAATTTGGGATTAACTGGAATACCAAAAACATTCACTTGAAAATGGAGGTGGTTGCCTGTAGACCAACCTGTGCTTCCTTCTAAGCCGATAACATCTCCTGGCTTTACTTCTTGATCCTTTTTCACTTTAATTTTGTCCAAATGAGCGTAGATTGAGGTTATATTATCCCCATGATCTACAATAACATGTTTGCCAAACCCCCAGAATATCTCATCAGCGTAAATTACTTTCCCTGGCATAAAGGGAGTGATAGGATCTCCTTTTTTACTCGCAATATCAATCCCTGAGTGAAAAAGATACCATGGAAGATGTCTCTCGCCAAATTCATTCGTTATTACTCCACGTACTGGCATCGTCACGTTTACTGAGATTTCCTTGAAGGGAGTACCATTTGGGTAAAAGAGCTTTACTTTATTTGTTTTAGAGTCAAATTGCGCTAATGTGTCTGACACTTCTTCAATTCCTGATTGTGTCAACGTAATAACAGCAATGACAGGAAGGAGGAGAACCATGAGGAATGTTAGACAGATCAGGGAGAGTTCTTTTCTGAACGACCAGAAGTTAAATACGAGAGATGTGACAAAAAAGCTCATTCATTTAAAGATAGATTTCCTTGGGATCGGTTGTGAGTAATGGATGTTCTTTTTCTGATGCAACGACTTTGACAGCGACGTGATTCTGGTCAGCGATAATAAGAGCTTCCCCTCTATCGCAGGTTAGTAAAAAGTGCTCTTCATATTCTGAGAGTTTGAATTCATCAGCTACTTTTTTGATGGTTGTCGTATCCTGCCGCATTAATATTCTGAGAGCTGACTGCGAGGCGATTGCTCTTCCATATTCTTGAGACAGAAAGTCATTTGCTTGCTGAGAGATAATTGTTACCCCCAAGTAATATTTTCTAGCTCTTCTCACGAGTCCTGAGACGAATCGAGCGCTTTCTTCGTGTTGAAGAAGCATCCATCCTTCATCGATCACAAGCATTCTCTTTTGGGGATTACTTTTGACTTGATTTTGCACAAAGTTGGCAACTACAAGCATCATGATTTGTCTTAGAGATTCGGATAAATCTTTGATATCAAAGACAATCAATCTATTGTCTAAGGCAATATTCGTCTGAGAATCAAACACAGTCGCTAGTGAACCTTTTACAAATCGTTCTAATCGATTGCAAAGGTCTTTTTGCTTCATATCCTTGAGGACTGTGTAGAAATCCTTAAGTAGTGGAAAACTTTTCTCTTTTGGCTTTCTTCCTCTTGCACTTCGGTTTACTTTTGGTTGGTATTGAGAATAAAGAGAGTGCCCATGCTCTTTATAGGTTTGAATAATTGCTTTATCTACAATGGCTTTTTCCTCAGCAGATAATCCTCCCACCATAAGAGAAATAATTTCAGTTAAGTCTTGAATATGTTCTGATAAATCGTTATCTTTACTAATGAAATCAAATGGATTAATTTTCTCTTTTGATTTTGCGGATAGTTTGATATATGTCCCGTTAACAGATGCTGAGAGCTGCTTGTATTCTCGCTCTGGATCAAGAACAATGACTTTTGTTCCTTGCATGAGTTGACGTAATATTTCTACTTTTGCTGTGTAGCTTTTGCCACTTCCAGATTGGGCAAAGATAATCGAATTTGCGTTGTTGAGGGAAAATCTGTCAATGATAACGAGTGAGTTATTTGACTTATTTATCCCATAGAGCATGCCAGATTCCTGGACTAACTCACTTGAGACAAAAGGAAATGTTAAAGAAGCAGAAGAGCTATCGAGGTTTCTTTTTTGTTGTAACACATTCTCTGCCCTTGGGAGTATGGATTGAAGTCCTTCAAGCTGCTGAAAAACTGCCGTCTTTATGTAGAAAAGTTTGGTTGCCATGGTGGTTTCTAGAATCGTTGTGATTTTGTTAAGTCCTTCAAGAGAAGTTGCAGTAATTGTCATGTAAATTGAGACTTGAAAGAGTTTCTCCTGTCCTCGTTGAATTTTGTCACGAAGTTCAATTGCTGACTCAAGAGGATCAGTAATTTCTGAGCCTATGATCTTTCCGTCTTTCACCATGGTTCGTTTTCGTGATTCAAGTTCTGTGATTTTTCTGTTGAGTTTTGGCAGAGCAAGCAGTGGATTTACCTGTTCAACATGATAGGAAATATCGATATTTCGATTGAAATTAATGAGCATGTTAAGCCATCCGGTTGTTGCGACAAACGGGTAGCCTGATATAAAGAGAGTTCTCACAAATGTCTCTCCTATTTGGAGATAAGAGGTATTTTCTTCAAGGCCTGAGTAGGAAATGAGGTCAATCTGGTCTTGCTCACCAAAATTAAACTCAAAGGACTTTTTAAGTAGTTCTTTTTTAGATTGCTTCTTTTTTCTTTTGGCTCTTTTAAAGAGGTTTCTATAAAGCGTGATATCGTTTTCAAGTTTTGGTAGTCTAAGCATAATTTCCTTCCAATAACATGTTGATCGAGTGTTTTGTCAGCTCCTGCGTTTTCGATTGCTCAGGATTGTAGAAGCTATAAAACTGGTTGAGTACCTCAATGGTATCGAGAGTTCTTGCTTTCATGCCGAGTTTTTCAAGTCCTCTGAGAACTAGGTCTTTTTGTAAGTACATTTGCTCTTTTATGACACTAAAATCTTTACTCTTTCCCGGATGATCGTAAGGAATAACAATATAGAATTTTCGAGTGAGAATCTTATTTCCTGAGACAACTTGTCTGATAAAGCTAGAGTAATTATCGATTTGTTCTTTATAGACTTTCTCCTTTTCTGTCTCCTTACTCTTTGCAATCTGATCTAAATATCCAGCAACATCAACCTCGCGCACTCGAATGAGGATTTGTAGTGGACAAGGAAGCGAGTTTAAGAAATTTTGAAAACTCTCAAGTAACACATCCTGTTCCTCATCGCTTTTTAACTCAAAGTTCACCGATGATGTTTCAAGTACCATACGATACCGATTATTCGGCAAGATGAGTATCCCGTCTCGAACTTCTTTTAATTGAATTTGTTTTCTGCTTGATAACTTACTTGGTGTTTTGTTCAACAGCCACATAGAGTGCCCCTTTCTTTTGAGATTTTATGGAAAAGCTGTAAGACGGATCCGCTAATATTCCTTCAAGTTTAGCCAGATCACCTAATGAAACAGGCGTACTGTTACTTTTCTCTGTTACCTTTGCTTGAGTTTTCGCTTTAGCTTTTCGTTTGCTCTTCTCAATTGAAATAAGATCCAACGTTCTCAGGTATGAATCATTTTTGTTGAACAGATAATACCTAGGTCGCAAGGTATATCGAAGGAGAATGACGAGCCAATTAAGCACAATCTTGTCTTTAACCCGAAGTGCTAAGGCAAGTGTAATAATTCCAATAATGAGTACTAGTGGAAGCTTATACAAGGAAAACTCCATTAATGGAGGCAAGACTGAATAGACAATCATGAGCCAGAATACGGGAATCATGAGAAGAAATATCTGAGTAAGACTAAGGTTTCCGGCAATTTTATCCTCCACCGTTGTTATTTGAGCTGGAATGCTTCGTACTTTCATGCTGCGATTACCTTTCTTGGCGTCCGTACAGTACGTGTTTCAGGCTGAGGAGTTGCAACATCTTTTTTACTCGTAATCACATTCATAATCTGTCCTCCCAGTTTCCTTACCAGTCCTCGTCCCGTGTTATAAAACATGAGTTGTACCATAAAAGATGGTGTTTTTAGGAGTGTAAAGAGGAGTCCAATCGCAACAAGAACTGAGATGATTGAGTTTGTTCCGATTTGATCGGGAATAGTAAGAAATGCTGAGGCAAGTTGAATAATGACCACATGGACAAAAACAGTAAATATCGTGGCAAGATACGTCTTGGCTGAAATTTCAGCAAGGTCAGAGAATTTCGGCGTTGCCCAAAGAAGGAAAATAAGCGGAGAAAGTACGGCACCGAGAGCAATGGTAATAAGTCTTATGATGTAAAGAAGAAGCAAAACTGCTGAGAGAATGACAAAAAGGAGCATGAAGATAAGGGTAATAATTGCAACTTCTTCTCCATTGATAATCTTAGATAGTTCAACGGCATTAAGTACCCATGCTTTCCCTAACCCACCTGTTGCGGCAATTAAAGCATTCACGAGTGTGTTGGATAAAGTAATAACCCAATCGATAAGAAATATTGAAGAATTAGCACCAAGAAATGCAAGACCTACTCGAGGTAGTAAATGTTTAAACTCAATCTCATCAAATCCGAAAGATGATGCAGACATGAACTGAAATCCAAGCAATGCAATCAGGAGAACAAAGAGTGAGTCAGCAATTCCAAGGATGATGAGCCAGAAGTTGAAGATAACTGAGTTGGTAAGAATAGATGGCGTAGTAGTAAGAAAGCTGATTATTCCATCAACTAACGGCTTTGTTGCAGATTGAACAATGTTTTGAAGAAATGAATTCACTGCTTCGGTGATTGCTTGAGTCAATCCACTTTGCGTTTGTTCAGGAATAATTGGTTTCAGAACAAGAGGCGTGGTATTTGTGGGAACTGCTGGAGTATTTAGGGCATGTGTTAAAAGTGATGAGATAAGTCCTGCTGATAGAACAAGCACTAAGCCTATGAGAGCATTTCGTATGGTTGTTTTTGCATGTTCCAAAGCATCAGGTTTTCCCGTAGATGTGATGTAGGTATACCCTCCTTTAATAAGAAAAAAGACTGTTCCTAAAGTGGCGAAGATAATAAGCGTATTGAGGGTTTGACTGGTGAAATTCGCGACATCGGAGTTAGACTGAGCGAACGCAGGAGTTACACACAAGAAGAATAAAGCTATAAAGCTGATAAAACCAAATAATTTCATGACAGAATACTCCTAATTATTGTCCTGCGCCAAACGCAGTCGAAGCTAGGTCAGAAACAATATTGCTAAAAACGAATGCACCAAGAGCAATTGTTAAACCAAGTGCTGAGTAGAGAATCGTTTTCTTTGCACCTTCAAGTTGTTCAGGGCTTCCAGAACTGGTGATATATCTAAATCCACCCCATACAAAAAAACCAGTTGAAGTAACCCCAGCCATCGTAACTAGAACTTGAATAATACTTCTGATAAAGTTCTCAATTCTTGATACATCTGCTGATTGAGCGTAAGCAGGAGATGCAACAATAAGAGCGGTAAGTAAAAGTGATTGTAAGACAATTAGTTTTTTCATCTGCACCTCCTTTCCTTAAAAACAAAAAAACTGCCATGGAAGGCAGTTTAAGAACAAACTAATATTAACTTATCCAGTTTATATCAAACTCTACTATACAAGTCAATGGCCTCGATCTCTGAATTTTTGAACTATGTAATAGGTTCCCCCTCCCATTACAAAAGCAACAATAAGATATAGGGGATTAGTAGACTCTTTAGTTAAGGTGATAAGTCTAGTCTTTCTTGGTTGAACTAAAAAGCCAACACGTTGCTTTTTATTCTGGGTATCCACAAATTGAAGTTCAATATCAAAGAAGTTTTCTTTCATAAAGGTATATTCAAAAGTGAATCCTCCATTTGCATCTGTAACAAACTGTTTTTGGTATATGACTGTATCTTTTGATTCGTCCCCATAGTAAGTATCAATCACTGAGAGTAATACGGGAAGATTCTTGAGATTTTGATCATTTAAACTATTTGTTTTGATACTTTCATCTCTGAAAGATAAGTAAATAGTTACTTTTTCACCGACAAGAGGAGAAATTGGAGAGTGTTTAACGTACACGATCGTATTACCAACGCGTTTTTCAAATCCTGCATGAGCCGAAGCTTGCTCAGGAAGGAGTAATAATAAAAAAATTAAGATGAAAAAATAACGTATCACTAGTCCATTCTACAATCTTTATAGGAAGAGGGAGAAGGGTCGGTGTTATTAGTAATTAACATGCAGATAAAAAGTATCCAAACCATTATCATGTTTCACCCTCACATAAGGAAGGCGGCAACCTCCTGAACCTGCATAGCTTCCTCTGAAAAGGTCTCCTGATTGGACAGCTCTCACTTCATATGACGAACTAGTAATATCTATGCCATTATGTGAACGGTATACTTGTCCTGCCCATGTATTACGTACTGCCCAAGTTTCTCCATACCCCTGGTTCATAGTGATAGGGGTGGAAATTGGCCACTCCCAAGAGCCTGATGCATTCGTTGAGTCACCATCGCTACTTCCACAACTTGAGCCAGAACAGTTATTAATTTCTATTCCTTTCAAATAGCTAAATGGATTTAAGGTTGAGCCGTTTTGACTGACTATGAAGTGCAGATGTGCGCCACTTGAGTTGCACGATGAGCTAGGTATTATTGAGGCAACTTTCTCTCCTTGTTGCACTCGACCACCTGCTGTCTCTGAACCATTTCCTGAAACGATTCCTTGAATTGCCATATACTCTGCACGTGCGGAAGCTAAGAGTTCTTGATATTTTTTTTCATCATTTTTGGTTGTTTGTAACATTAACGCTTTCGCACTTTTATCTTGCTCAAGTTGAGTGGTATAGCCCTCAAGCTGTATCTGAAGAGATAATACCTGTCGTTTTTTACCTTCCAGTATATCTTTTTGGTTTGTATAGTCTGATTTGGCTTGAACAGTGTTATAGATAAGTTTCCTATCATTAGCCTGAACAATCCTCACATAGTTTATTTGGTGCACAAAATCATTAAAATTTTGAGAGGAGAGAAGCAATTGAACAGGCTGAACATTTCCAATTTTGTATGTTTCTGCAATTCTATTAAGTAATGTTTTTGTAATTGTCGAGACGGATTTATCCAAAGTTGAAACTTTTTCTTCAGCTATACTTATATCTTCATTTAATTCAGCAATTTGTTCTTGCGTTAACTTAATTCTATATTCAGTTAAATTGATCTGATTATCCATTACTGAAATCTGTGATGAGAGTGTCTTTGCTTCATTTTTGAGAGTGGAGACTTTATTTTCTAGCTCCTGTATTTTCTTCTGGAGATCTGTAGCAGCACTTGAAGTAGCATTTTGAGCAAAGACTGAGGGGGAATATATTAGAAAAAATACAACAATAATAAGTGAGGCTAACAGTGGCAGAAACACTCGTTGCATAGGCAGGAGTGCTTATACTAGCACAATTTTTGTAGTCAGACAATTAATACCTGCAGTTATTTAGGGTTGACACATTCCACAAGCTCAGTCTCAATCGTCGCATGTTCAATATGGAATTTATGATTAAGATCAGATTTAGTTTATATGCAATCTGGTTGAAGGAGTAAGGATTATTCTGTATTTGATAGAAGAAAGAAATACTTTAATGATTTTTGAATTCCCTTTCGTCCTCAGTCATTTTAATGACATGGACTCATCAGATCTCGCATTACGAGATGAGGGGGCGGCGCCCCCGGAGTGCTCGGACGTCTCCTGAGCCTGGCTTCTGCACGCATTTTGCGCAGAGTCAGTCTCAAGGAGTGCATCCGCTCCGAAGGCGCTGCCTTTAGGCCCTAGCGGTTACCCGCTGACCAGGGTGCTGTGAGTTTCTAGCCCACGAACACCATTATTGCTTGAGCCAATCGACGACTTTCCGGCTGAGCAGCCGCGCGTTCATCTCGTCGTCTGTCTGCTCCACGAACTCTTCGGGGTCGCGGACCTCGACGAAATCGACGTTGTCGAACCGGGCTGACGCGTCCTTCATGAACCGAAAGTCAACGCCATGCTCACAGGCGCCGATCATCTG
>CAYRJZ010000008.1:0-28769 GCA_964424775.1 uncultured Gammaproteobacteria bacterium
TGTCAGTTAGCGTGTTTCACCACGAACTCCCTAACGACTATATTATACCAAAAGAGTATTATGACAAATACCCAATCATTTTTACTTATTATCATTTAGATAGAAAAATTGTTAGAATAGGAAGAAATGAAAACCAAAGGCGAATTATCCAAGAAAGACTTACAAAACTTACCACCATTAACAGAAGTGTTAATGAAATACATGACTCCTGGAACTCTCTTGAAGCTTCCAGAGGAAGTAATAGAGTTCAAGGGGAACAACCTCTCACCAGTCAAAAGCCTAAAAGTAACTATATCGTCAACTGAAGCTCAAAATCAGGCGATACTTCACAAACTTCACTCTATCGTTAGACAGACTTCTTAGTTTTTTTCTTTTTATCCTTCTTCGGTACTAGCTTATAGATTTTAGAATCTTTGTATAAAGGGTTATTTTGATAATAGTGTCCACCACTATTCTGATCTTTTACTTTCTCAGGGGTATCAAGAGGTATTAGCGTAATCTCCTCACCACCAGCAGTTTGCAGTTCAATATAATCACCTAAAAACTTTTTGTTAAGTGCCTTATCATATGCGTATTTATCCATACCTTCAGTTGCATAGGGAACTCTCCAGACTAGTCCATGTGGACGTTTATATTGCCTGTATTTTATTCCTGTTTCTTCATCTATGAAATCATCAACTTGTTTGACATATCCGCTTTTAAGGTGTTTTTCTATAGCTATAAGAGAAAATTCTTCTCTTGCTTTAGCGTCAGCAGCTCCATAAGCGTCTGTGAGTACTTTCATTTTTAACCATACCCAATCACCTTCGCCCTCATTAAGTTGTTTCCAGACTTCAGCCTGCTGTTCTTCAGCTCCATTTATGAGTAAATGGGTAACAGCTTTATAAATTTCATCAAAACTATATTTTTGTTCCTCAGTCGTCTGGGGTTGTTGGGATGCAACTTTTTGAGTGTTTATATGCCTTCTACTTCCCATAAATACAATTACAAGAAATACTATTTATTTCCTTTAGATTTAGCAAAGAATTTTCTAAGAACAGCGGATAATGATCCATCTTCGTAGCTAAAACCAACAGTTCCATCCTTTCTTAGTTTCCATTCTATTTTATCGTCAAAAGGCTTTTTAGAGTCAATAAATTTATCATTTATCAAAGACTTAACTAATAGGCTGAAAAACAAAACAGAAATATCAATATGACGATCACTCTCTTTGAATACATACATATTTTCAGGAACAATATCACCATGAATAATTTGATTCCTTAATTGAAAAAAAGAATCTGCCCACAACACTTTTATGCTCTTGTTATTATCTCGTTTAGCTTTACCTCGTGAATAATAGTAATGGCGATATTTTACTTCATTTGGAATATCACAATACTTTTCTACATACTCCTTAAATAATTTTCTTGCTGGTTCATCTAAGTCTAGGAGTGTTTCAAACGCAGATGCTATTAGAAGTATTCTGGAATTTCTACTTACGTTTATGGTGTTGTAATATGCCTGAAATAGCAGATCAGTAGCACGCATAATCCTTCTGAATAATCGTTTACCATTCTTTTTACGTAAACTTAAGAGCTGAGTAAAAAGTTCTTTATCTAAAGATAATCCAAATGGTGAAATTACAACATGACTTGGCTTATAGAACTTCTTTTCATTGATTTTATAACCACCTATACCTATATTTACTATATATCCAGCTTTTTCAGCGATATGATCGTTGCCTAATTCAAAGTTTTGGTAAACAGGTTCAAAATTTTCAGAAGTTGATAATGTCCACCCATCTGCTCCAGATCCCAATATAACTGTATTAGTTTTTGCAATTTTGCTAAGAAATAGAATCAACTTGGCTTCTTGTATATACTGCTCTTCCAGAGAGTTAAATGCTCTGAAATCGGTTTTTCCTATTGAGGCTACAGCAATACCTTTAATTTCCTCTTGTAAGTCACCTTGAACATTTGCGCTGAGTAATTTAGTAATAAGCTCACGCATTTCTTTATCTGGGATATTCTTTTCAGCAAGAGAGTTGAAATGCCAGATAATCAATCCATCTCCAAAATCAATATAACTACCTTCTCTTAGTGGTAAATATGGAAAATAAGTAATTTGCATATCATTTAGTTTCAATGAAACCAATCCTTCTCAAAAATACTCTTCCCATACTTGTAAGATCTTTGCTCACAATTTTAGGTGCATTAGTGAATGTATCAATTTCTTGCAAACCAGTTTCACGATCCAGACGATATTCATTTTCCAATAGTCCAAGCGAAGTCAAATGTTCCTTATAGTTTTTATTTATAGCTGCTTTGTCTTTTTCAGATTGAGGAGCAGAGGATGTTGGTGTTTGTACTCTGATTACATCTTTATGCTTTTCTCTAAATTCCTCATCTCCTCCTATGGTTCTAATTAAGTAAGACCTTAGAATAATAATCTCAGAATCATTTAGCTCTGAAAGAAGTGACAATATACGCCTTGTTTCATTTTGTTCAATAGCATCTGAAGATAATCCATTAGCAATAATAGAAGCTAAATACTCCCTTCGTTTATCTGTTGTTGATCTGCTGGCTTGAGCGATTGCTTCTTCAAGTATCCCAATAAACTCATCATCTGAAAGCATTGAGTTAAGTTTAGTCTTTTCTATCTCAGATAGTCTTAAATTTAATTTTTCAGCAAATCTTACAAGTCTATCAATTCTTTGATTCGGAATTGTAAAACCTATGAGTTCGGCAAGTAAGCTACCAGCATATGGAACTGCGCCTAATCCAGCTTTAGCTAAAAGAACTAATATGTCGTTCCTTTGTGTTTCTAGGGATGGCATACCTTTCGTTTCTAAAGTTTTTTTACTAGTCATTTATACCTCTCCATCTCTTTCATGATTTCAGTAGTAGTGGCGAATGATCCACCTTCATCTGATAACATTGATTCTACTTTTTCAAGATTTGCATCATCTTTAACTCTGATATAAAAGTTTTTTAACTCTAGCAAAATGTTGACGTACAGGTTATCTATTAAATGTAAATACTTCCTGTTGTAATGAAACTGAGAGTACTGTTCAAAATCAAAATCTTCCTTAAAAACGTCAATGAAATCAAATACTGCAGAATATCCGCTATGTGTGTAAGCAGAGTAAATTGAATAAATGTCAGACAAAGCATCTCCCATTGGGATAGGTTTGCCATCATTTGCTTGGTTCATGCTATTGATAGCCTTATTCATGGCTTCTCGGGCAGTACGATTGCCAATAATCTCTCCTTCAAACCATTTTTTCACTAATTTTTCTTGGTCATTTTCTAGGAATAATGCAACTAAATGTAATGACTCCATTGAAGATCTAACAAGTTCTGTAATTTGAAATGAATATCCCTCTCTTACTAAAAGATTTATTGCTTTTAAGGTTGTATAAGATTTACCAATAAGTAAATATGCAGCAACGTACTTATCAGGATCACCAATATAGTCAATATGTGATCGTAGTGATCTAATGAGGGGTTCAAGCTTCTTGAGTTTATCATCAAGAATGCTTGCATAACGTAAGGCAATTTGACGATCTCTCTCACGCTGTTTTGAAGGAAAAAATATATCGGACAACAGTTTTTTATGTCCTGCACGTGTCTTGAGTAAATTCAATTTTTCTTTTATTCTTTTATCAACTCCATCTCGTAATTTCACGCTCAAATTATATCAATAGTAAGCAAAGAGTAAAAGTAGAGTTACAGGGTAAATTTGACACAGTTTAGCTCTTTGATACACTTATTTAATCTTTCAAATTCTTACTTAAAAAGGCTATAATGAATACAAATATGGACATGACCGATGCTGGAATTTGGATAAAAGTAGAACGCTTAAATAGGCACATTAGTCAAGCAAAGCTTGCGAAGTTATTAGGTATAAATCAAGCAATTCTTTCTGATTGGGAGCGAGGGAAGAGGATAGTGAAAGCGGAAGACCTTGATTCCATTAAAAGTATTTTTATTAAAGTTGATAAGCTTTCAGAAAGCGAAAAGGATAAATTTATTCAAAGAAGAAAATATAAGCAAACTCGCTATGATGTGCCAACTAATGGAAATGGGCATATAAAGAAAAGGCTTAATCAACTTCCACTCAAAATTGACTATGACAAACCTCTAAATGAAAAGTTTGCTGGGAGAAAACCCAATTCCAAGCCTAAAGGAATAGCTCTATTCGCAGGTTGTGGCGGACTTTCATTAGGCTTCCATAAAGCAGGATTTGATGTATTGGGATATGTAGAACTAGAGCATTCTTTTCATCCAACCTATGAGAAGAACTTTCCTGAATCTTTTTTACTAGGAGATGATGTCAAAAATGTAAAAGATGAAGATGTCAAAGAGTGGAAGAATACATTTGGTGAAATTGATGTTTTATTCGGTGGTCCGCCCTGTCAAGGCTTTAGCTTAGCAGGTAAAAGAGATGTTTTTGATCCTAGAAACGAACTTTATCTTGAATTTGTAAGAATTGCTTCTATACTGAAACCCAAAACGATTTTGCTAGAGAACGTAAGACTTCTAACTTCTATGAAGTTGGCAAATGGGAACTATGCTTCTGAGGATATTGTTAAAAGGTTTCAAGATATTGGTTATGAAATGTCTTATCAAGTCGTAAACGCTATGGATTATGGCGTTCCACAATCAAGGCAAAGAGTGATTTTTATAGGTGTTAGGAAAGATTTAGCTACTAAGCCAATCGTTTTCCCAACTTCAACACATGGAACTCAAAATGGATCTTTATTTAACAAAAAACCTTATGTTACATTCCGAAATGCAACAATAGATCTTGAAAGTTTAGAATCAGGTGAAAAATCACTAAATGATCCTTTGCACTTTGCTATCACCCATCCTGACCATGTTATTAAATGGCTAAAGAACGTACCTGAAGGTGAAAGCGCACACGATAATCCTGATCCATCTTTACGCCCAACCTCTGGATACAATACAACTTACAAAAGAATTAAATGGGATGAGCCATCGTCTACAATAAGTACGAATTTTTCCATGATTTCTGGATCACGAAATGTTCATCCCACAAATACTAGGTCATTAACTATTCGTGAAGCAGCAAGGTGTCAAACCTTCCCTGATAATTTCAAGTGGGATGGTAAATGGGGAACAATAAGAAAAATGATTGGCAATGCTGTACCACCTTTACTAGCTGAGGTGATGGCGAAACATATCTTAAGAAATTACCTGACTGAAGAAGATGTTAATACTAAGCAATCTGAGAAGGAAGTTTATAAAAATATCCAGCTTCAAGATTAAATTGTAATTGGGTAGGATGTTGTTTTTGCCCTCCTCTTTGGAATTGAATGAAACCAAATCGTGGTGCTTCATGTACAGCTAAATCTCCTCTGTAAGTTCCTTTCCTAATGACATAAGGTTTTGTCCAAAACCCATTGTACTTAGATGACAAATTTACTAATTCACTTATGTTAAACAGGGCTACTTCACAGCTCTCATAGTCTGAGTATAACTTAGTCTGGTGCAGTAAAAATTCTGGAAAGTAGGGATCATTGGGATATGCTTTCTGCAAAAGAATTTGAGATATTTCATTTTGATAATTTGTAAAAAGCAAAATAAGCTCCTCTTTAGCTGTTATCGGTAATTCTTCAAAAAACCATCTATTTGGATCAGATTTTCTGTCTTTAACTTTGTCAGGATAATCCAATGGTCTAAAACCAGCATCTCCACAAAACATTTTAAGTGCGTTCTCTGCTTCCTGAGATACTGATATTCCATTAAGACGCAGTAAATTGCAAAAAGCTGACGCAGTTGTGAAATATAACTGATCGTTGGTAGGAGTCTTCTTGTTACAAGTTTTTACTGACACGCCAATCTTTTCTTTTCCTTTATCGTGTGTAATTTCTAATAGAATGTCACTTTTAGATTTTCCTACTACAATACCATCATCATTAAGCACAATATCACCTTCTCTGGATGTTGCAAGTCCACCCAACCACCATCCCTGAACTTTCTCAACATTCTTGAAGCCCTTTTTACTGCATATGTAGCTAATCAATAGCTTCGCTGGATTGCCATTATAGACATGTAAATGGTCTGGAATATCACTTATCTTTTCTTTGCTCCAATCAACACTGTTAATGAACGCTGTTATGTTCTTTTCAAATAAATGACCTGTCGTTCTGCCTAGTGTTCCAGCCAAAATTTGTGCTTTGTGTTTTGAGTTCAGAGGGGTAAGTGCCATATGCCTATTTTAGCTTATAGACTGCATCTTTTGAAGCAGTAAGTTTATTACTACAAAAATAATAGATTTTCGTAACCTATTTTCAAAATTGCGCTTCGGCCTATCAATTCAATCTTTATGGATACCCCTAATTTGACACAGTTTAGCTTCCTGTTACGCTACATATATACATAAAATTAGTAAAGAAACAGGAAATGAAAATTAGGAAATACAATAAAGAATATCGGAAATATCCTCAGCCTCTTTCTCAGAAAGAAATTTGCAGAAGATTCAGCAAGGCTACTCGCAATTCATACAAGTATCTTGATCTTCTCGTTTGGAAAGGAGCATTGAATGGATAGCACACTTCTTTTCCAGCCACACAAAATAAACACTAATTTTCCTCATCGCACAGCTATAATTTTTGATAGCCTAGACATCTCAGAAAGCACGAGGAGAGAGTACCAATATAGAATTGCTCCATTCATTTCATTCATTAGCATTCATGGTTTTTCAATGAATGCCTACCTTGAATATAAAAGACATTTATCAAAAAGATCAGACTTCAGTATTAGTACGAAAAACAAATACCTCATTGTTGCAAGGATATTTTGTAAGGAATTGCATAGGCAGGGTTTAATTCCTACCGATATTACTCAGAACATCAAATGTTTTTCTCAGTCACGTAAGCATAAGCGTGATGGATTTACCGAGAATGAAGTTCATAGAGTTCTTATCTATATGAAATCTTTACAGGAAAATTGCGACACCTGTCGCAAAAAAGCGTTATTAAGTTTGTTGATTTTGCAAGGACTCAGACAAATTGAAATAGTTAGGCTTAATGTAAATGACATTGATTTTGTTTCTCAAACTGCATTTATTCATGGTAAAGGAAAAGATGATAAAGAGTCTATTGACCTCCATCCAGTGACTGTTCAAATACTGAAGCAGTACATTAGAAAATGTAAGGTTGCTGATGGTGCGTTATTTGTCAGTACAAGCAATAATAGCAAGAAACACAGGTTAACCACTAAATCTATAAGAAACATGCTAAACCCTGTATTGAGGGAGCTTGAGATTGATCGTACAGTTCATGGTTTCAGGCATTACTTTGTAACGAAACTCATTAACTCATATAAAGGTGATCTTTTAACTGTGGCTCAATATACACGCCACAAGAATTTAGAAATGCTTCAGGTCTACAACGACAACATTAAACATAAGGCAGATTTACCAAATTACTACCAAACATTTGAAGGAATAGAACTATGAAACAGACAAAGAAAATCATAAATGAATCAGAAGAACAAAAGCTGGAAAAGTACAAAGGCTTTGAGCTTAAAACAAATAATTATAAATTGGATGAGGTAGTTTCTGCACTTCAAAAATCAATTCGTAGAGGAGATGAGTTAATGGCTACATATTGGGCATCTGAGCTTAACGAGTCAGGGTTCTGGAAGTATTGTTTTAGAAGATTACAGGTGATTTGTGGCGAAGATTTGGGAATGGGAAATCCAGAGGCTATTATACTTGTCAGTAGTACATTTTCATCTCTCCTTGCACAGGATAAGGTGAAGAAGATTGTTCAGGTGGATAATAACATACTTGGTTTTATTGTTTGCTATTTAGCCAGAAGCCCTAAATCAAGGCATGTGGACAATATCGGAGGTGTTCTATTAAAGCGAAAAGAGAAAGGATGGAAACCTGAAATACCTGAAATAGCTCTTGACAGCCATACAGAACGTGGTAGAGCTATGGGAAAAGATGATAGTGACTTTTTTAGAGAAGGTTCTCGTATAGAAAATAAGAAATGGGTTGAAGGCGAAGAAGAAATTACAAAAGAATGTCTTAAAGCCTATGGTTTTACAGAGGAACGTGACGAGTCACACTTTTAGAACAAATCAGAAAGAGAGATTTTAAGTTGCTTAGCTATTTTTTCAAGAATTTCTAAAGAAGGAGTGTTACGCCCTTGTTCAATAAAACCTACATAAGCACGACTTACTCTTATTTTCTCAGCAAGTACCTCTTGAGAATATCCCAACTCCTTTCTTCTCATTTGTATTCTTTTACCTAACTGCTTCGGTAGTTTTGCATTACTTCGCATGACTCAATTATTGAAATAGTCCTATTCAATATCCACTAAGCCACACTTAGCATTTAGCCACAAATTACCCTTTACATTATGCTAACTTTCAGTTATCATTCAATAAAATACATGAGCTTTCCTAATAGACTAAAAACAGATAGAAAATACTTGCTTATTTTCATTGGGATAGTTATCGGAATACTTCTAATTCCATACGTAATGCTTCCAGCTCTAGCTATATGGTGGTTCTATAAAACTCCAAAGCTATCTAAAGGTTTTAAGAAAATTGCGACAGGTGTCGCACTATTAATGTTATCTCTTGCAGTAATTGGTGGATTTATAGCCTACGCAAATGATCCTGAACCTCACTTAGTAGTTTCTGAACCAGAAGCAAATCTAACAACTCAAGAACAGGAAATTACGATTAAAGGAACATACAATCCCCAAGATCGTAAAGTATGGATAAATGGTGACAAAATAAATGCATCAAATGGCAGTTTTGAATCTAAATATCAACTTAAAAATGGAGAAAACAAAATAGAAGTATCTGCTGGAGATTGGAAACGAGCAAAAGTACTACTTAATATAAAGCGAGAGCTTACAGAATCAGAAAAACAAGCGATTGTAACTCCAACTACTATCCAATCATCCCCAGCTACTTCAAAGGCTCAGAAAGCACCACAGACGCGAGAAGAAGCCATTGAGAAACGTATCAGAGATGCAGTAGCTAAGAGATCTAACACAAATAAGGATAAGATTGCTGAGATTAAAATTAACAAGTCTTTTGCTGACAATGCTGATGGCAAATTTGTAGCAGTTGTAACAATAAATGGTAGTGACAATTTATCAGAGGATTTAATTAAGAAAGGTATCTGGGTAGACATGGCTGATATTTATATGGCTTTATATAAAAACTACTCTGATATTCAGGAAGCAACGATAATTGCTAAATTCCCAATGTCTGATAAATATGGAAATAATAGTGATGAAGTAGTACTAAAAACCTCTCTATCAAGCCAAGAAGCAAAGAAGGTAAATTGGAATGCTGATAAATCTGTGCTAGAATTAAGTATATTACCGAATGTTTGGAATACCCAAACAAACCGCTTTAGGTAACTCCTCCAGAAATTGCTTTGAGGCTATTTTGCTTCTATAATAGAAGGATAAGATAGTTATTCTTATGATACTTACCCTTCAAGACAAAAGAAAACTCAACCTTCAGAAAGGTACACAAGTTCGCCAGAAAGGTTTTAAGTCGTCTATCCATGCATTACCTTCTGAAGTTAAACTTAAGTTAGATGAACTTCTTGCTCAGCGAATTTCTCCTATCAATGCCTTACGATCCCTGTGCGATGAATTTCCAAACGTAGATTTACCGAGTGCTAAAGCAGTAGAAAACTATAGAAATAAATACCATACTCAAGCTCTAGTAAAACAAAGAGCGTTGCGAGTAGGAGAAATGAAAAATGACATGACTAAACAAGAACTAGAGAGAGAAATCCTCAATAATTGTTATTACTTAATGACGAAAGTTATGCCTCAGCTTCGTAAAAGAATTGAACTGGCTTTAGAGTTGGAGGGCAAATCTGGCGGTTTGCCTCTCAAAATGACCAACGAAGCAGTGGCAACATTAACTCGTGTTTTGAATGTGACGCAGGAGATAGTTTCTAAGAATGAACTCTGGATAGCAACGAGTTCTAAAAATCATTTCCTAAAGGAAAATGTTGCTCAAGCTGAACTAGATAATGAGGATGCGAAATCTTCCGAACAGATTGATAAAATCTTAAGTAAAATTTTAGAACAAAAAAAGCTATACAACACTTTATAACCAAGAACTACCCATAAATAATTCTAAAAGTATACTCCAAGTCTAGGCTAACTCTGGAAAATAAGTGACAAACAATATACAATAATATAAATAGAGATAGCATACCAAGAACTATATATCTATATATTATGGACGATACTGTAATTCCACGAAAAGTAGCATTTTACATAAGAGTATCAACTGAGGATCAAGCAACAAAATTTGGGCCAGATGTTCAAAGAGCAGCTTTGGATGCATTACTAAAAACAAAGCTAAGTATGGATGGTTTGTCTACATTCATTTTTGCAGGGGAAAAATACGTTTACCAAGATGATATTAGTGGAACAACCAAGCTCCAAGAAAGACCTGCCTTTAGCCAATTACAAGAAGATTATTTGATGGCTGATGATGGTCAAAAGCCCTTTGATACAGTAGCGGTATTCAAAATTGATCGTTTCGCTAGGAAGCTAACAGTGCTAATGGATGTTTTAGAGTTCTTTGAAGAGAATAAAATTGAATTTCTTTCTGCTACTGAAAGTCTTGATACATCAACCCCTTTTGGTAAAGCAATGTTAGGCATTATGGGTGTGTTGGCAGAACTTGATAGAGAAAATATATTGATCAGAACAACTGGAGGACGCCAGCAAGCAATTCAACAAGGTGTTCATATTGCAGCACCATTTGGATACATAAAGAACAAAGAGAAAAAGCTAGAAATTTTTGATGCAGAAGCTGAAGTGGTTAAGAAGATATTCTCACTATTCACTTCAAGCAGATTTAGTCCTCAGAAAATTGCTGACTTACTCCAGCAAGAAGAATTTTTAAGTCCTGAAGCCTCAGCAATTCACTTTGGAAAACGTAAGGGTGAACTTCGCAAGACAAGTCCTCTACATTTCTGGCGAATGGAAACTGTGCGTGAAATACTTTCAGATAAGGTTTACATTGGAATGTATTTTTACGACAAAACAAAAAAAGGAAAGCGTTTGCCAGAAAATCAGTGGAAACAATCTCCATATAGACATGAACCCATAATCCCTGAACCTTTGTTTGAATTTGCACAGGCTAGACTCTCTGAAATATCTGCAAGAAAAACACTTTCTCAGAAGCGTGTAGATGAGAATCTATATCTTCTTTCAAGTTTAATCAAGTGTGATAACTGTAGAAAACTGGGCGCAATAAAGGAATCAGAAATGTCGTGGACAGGTGGAAGAAAACTTATTGATAAAAATACCAATAGATACTCGTATTATTACATGTGTAACAGAAAGAACAGAAAAAAGTATCCAGATGCAATATGTCCAGTTGTGCCAATTCCTGCAGAGCCACTTGAGGAATATGTTACAGGGTTTATTAAACAATTACTTCTAAATCCAAATGCTACTTACGAATACCAAAAAAGCCTTAATTCTTCCAGATTGAGGCTGAAACATTTGAAACTAAAGAGAAAAAGATTTATGGATTTGATAAATGGACTTCCAAAAGTTAAGGAGAATATATTGAAACAACATGAGCTAAGTGCATTTGATCACTCTGTTCTTAAAAATAAACTTGCAGATTTGGAATCCAAGAAAGACAAACATACAAAAGAGATAGAAAAGATTGACTTATTATTAACCCAGGAATCATTATCATTGGGATATGAATACAGTCTGGAGCTGTATTCAAAGAAGTATTCTAAAGCTCTACAACAAGCGATGTTAAGCAAAAAGGATCTTTATGAGCTAATTCACATGTTGATAGATAGAATCGTAATTTACTCTCGCCCTAGGAATGATCGGGATGTTATCGCAGGAAGAAAAAAAGAAGATCAGCTTATCCCAGAAGCTATAGATATTCAACTGAATTTACCGCAAAAACTCCTCCACCAACTTATTGAAAATAAGTTCGGGGCGAAAAGTGTTAATATGTGACCCGTAGGGGATTCGAACCCCTGATTGCGTGGCTGAAAACCACGAGTCCTAGACCACTGAACGAACGGGCCGTCTTACAAAATCAGGCCATTCTTTTCAGAATAGCCTGATTAATTATACCGAAAACCCATAATTTTCTCAAATTATTTAAGTCTTCGACGTAATAACTCTAAAATTGCTCGAGCTGCATCCTGACCACCAAGACCAAAAGCAATACCTCCAGCGAGTGCCACCATCGCAACAAATCCTGTGAAGAGAATCCGTACGAGATCAGCTGCTACTCCTAACTGTGTTAAAACAGCAAGAATAACAAAGACCATAATTGCCCAGCGTGTTACTGAAGCAATCATTCGTGACGCATCAGGAGAAATACCTTTGACAGAGCCAAGAACGATGTCATGAGCGATCCCTGCAAGTGCAAATCCTACCATTAAGATAATTGCTGCAACAAATACATTCGGAATATAAAGCAGGAATGTATTGAGAACAGTTGTTATCTGTGGAAGATTCCACACGTCTGCTGTCGGGATAAGAAAAAGAATAATGACGAACCATCGTGCAGCTTCACTAAAGATAGCAGCCCAACTATATTCTTTTTTCCCTTCTGGAACACCGTATTTTTGTAGGTGTGACTCTAAATTGAGTCTGTCAAAAAGTCCTAGAACGAGCTTTTTTGCGATAGAGCCAACAATAATTCCAATGAGAAGGACTATAAGGCCGGCAACAAATGTGGGCAGAAAAGAAGCCGCTGCATAAAAACCTGAGCGTAAAGACTCAATAAGTGAGTCTCCAACATTATTTCGCATAATTTCACCTCCTTTCGCTATAACTGATACTAATTATTATTTATGAGTTTACTGTAAGAAAGCTGATGGATATGAGTTATTTGTACTCCTGAGCATGTTTGCTTGTCAAGAAGCATTTGAGCTTGCTATAATTAGCCTCTAGGTAATTATGGGCCGGTAGCTCAGCGGTAGAGCAGGAGCCTTTTAAGCTCTTGGTCACAGGTTCGAATCCTGTCCGGCTCACATATAACATTCTACTTGACATCCACTTATTCTAGCTCAACAATAGAGGTATGCCTAAGAGATCTATAAAGAAAAGTGCGAAGAATAAAAAAATAAATTCAAAAAGTAAATATGTGTTTCAAAAATATCTTCAGAACAAAAATTTTCTCGTTATAGCAGCAGTAATTCTTCTTACCTTACTTTCTATCCCTATTTTTCTCTCTACTGCGTTACCTCGAAGTCAGGAAAAAGACACAGCTCCTTCACCTACTGCAACTCCTAGTTCTGTCGAGCTAACAATTACTCCATCCATTACCACGACACAAAAAGTAATATATAAAGCAAATCCTACTGCAACTCCTACGTCTAGTCCGACGCCGACGCCAAAAGGGGTGATGACGGTAAGAGGACATTTTGTCGATGAAAATCTTCAGCCATTTACTCATCCAGGTCTTAATGTTCGTGCATATAATGAAAGAACAAAAGAAGAGAAACAGACAAGTGAACAGCCACACTGGGTATTTAAGTTACAGACTCCTGCGGATTTAATTTTTACTGTTCCAAATATTTCTGGATATACAGCGTATGTTACTCATAGCACTTGCTTTGGTGAGAACGCATGTATGCCAGTAGTCGAAAAAAGCACATCCTGCATTGGAAGTGAATGTAATAAAAATCCTGATAGCTGGAAGGCTCGTTTTTGGTATGCAGGATATAATAATGATAATGTACTCTATTTAGTGCTTCATCCTGAGCAAACTGCAGAGATATATTTCATGTATAAAAAGTACTAGAGCTTTCTTCCTCGTTTTCAGTGTTTAAAATATCAGTTATACAAATTTCTCTTATTGGAATATCTTCACCTGGTTGATAATTCAGAATGACCTCAACGCCAGGAATAGCCGTTGGCAGTACAGCAAATGCATGCCCTGTTCCAGCTTCAATATACGAAGAGACGCATTTCTTAGCAAATTGTTTCTTCCACCTATTCAGTGGAATAGGTCTTTTACCATTTTCAGTCATTTCCTCTGTACTCAGCAAATCGAAAAAGTCATTATTACCTTTCACAAGTCCTTCTTGCATTGCTTCTTGAATATCAGCATCTTTCATAGGGACACCATCTCGTATTTCAAACTGTGTTCCTTCCATACTATTATATTCATCGACACAAAAACCCTTGTCATAAAGCTGATTAGCAATAAGGTATTGAAGTAATTCACTCAGAACACTTAGTTGATAGGAACGCGAACCTTGTTCAAAAGCAGCATACTTTCCTTCATATGTATCTACTGTGTTGGGTAGTACTTTAAGGTACGCTATCTGTCTTTTTACTCTCATCCCGAAATCTGTCAATTCGATTTCTTGATTTCGCGCTGCACTCTCAACTTGGAGAATATCACTTGGAGTCATTTTACGCTCAGCTGACATGCGCTAAATTATATCAGATGAGTATTTAATCTCGTTGCAATGCTGATATCTATCACCTATAATGATTAATTGCTAATTTATGGAATCAATAATTATAAAAGGCGCTAGAGAGCACAACCTTAAAAACATCGACATGGTAATCCCCAAGTACAAACTTGTTGTCTTAACAGGTCTTTCAGGAAGTGGGAAATCATCTTTAGCATTTGACACAGTGTACGCGGAAGGGCAGAGACGATATGTGGAGAGTCTTTCATCCTACGCGAGACAGTTCCTTGGCACCATGAAAAAGCCGGATGTTGATCTTATTGAAGGCCTCTCACCGGCAATTTCCATAGATCAAAAATCTACTTCACACAATCCACGTTCAACTGTCGGAACTGTTACTGAAATATATGACTACATGCGACTTCTTTTTGCACGAGTCGGACACCCTCACTGTCCAAATTGCGGACGAGAAATTTCTCAGCAATCAAAAGAACAGATAACGAATAATATCCTACAGATGCATAAAACAAATGCCAAGCCCGGGCAGAAGACAGCGCGCATTCTTATCCTTGCACCACTCGTCAAAGACAGAAAAGGAGAGTACACTGATCTTTTTGCATCTCTTCGAAAAAGAGGGTATAGAAAAGTCAGAATTGATAATAAAGTATATTCACTTGATGATCATATAGTTCTTATCAAAACGAACAAACACTCAATTGAATTAGTCATCGACACGCTCGTTATTGCTGATGAAACAGATCGTGTTCGAGTCGCAACTGATGTTGAGCAAGCTCTGCAATTCGGAAATGGGGAAATGATCGCATCTATTATTGAAGATGATTCATTTGATCTTCCTGAGTTTCCAAAAGAAATGACAGATCATCTTTATTCTGAAAAATTTGCATGTCCATTTTGTAATATTTCACTTCCAGAAATCGAGCCTCGAATATTTTCCTTTAACACTCCTCATGGAGCATGTTCTGAGTGTTCTGGAATTGGACGAGTCCTTATCGTTGATAAATCTCTTGTCTTTAATGACATTCTCACGATAAATGAGGGAGGGATTTTGCCTTTCTTTAACTTGGGTTCAAATGATACGTGGTTCTCGCGAACATTCAAGACATTTTGTGAGGAAAATGATATTCCACTTGATACAAAATTATCACAAGTGAGTGATGAGCAAAAAGATCTACTCCTCTATGGAACAGGAGACCGTGAGTATCGAGTAAGAGGAGAAAATAGATTTGGAAGCCAGACTGTTATTTCAGAACCGTTTAAAGGAGTAGCTACAGAGTTGAAAAGACGATACGCAGAATCAGACTCAGCATATGTCAAAGGACAAGTTGAGAAATTTATGCGCTATGATACGTGTCCTGTGTGTAATGGCGCTCGTCTGAAGAAAGAAGCACTCTCGGTCACCATTGATGGAAAGTCTATTGTTGACGTCAGTGAAATGCCCATTGGGGATGCTATGTCGTTTGTCGATCAGCTCCCTTCTAAATTATCAGACAGAGAAATGGAAATTGGGAAGTTGATTTTCCGTGAGATCAAACAACGTATTGGATTTTTAGTCGACGTTGGACTTGAATACTTAACTCTTTCGAGAACTGCATCTACTCTTGCTGGGGGAGAAGCACAGCGAATTAGATTAGCATCACAAATCGGAAGCGGACTAACAGGTGTGCTCTATGTTCTTGATGAACCGTCCATTGGTCTCCATCAGAGGGACAATGAACGCCTTATCGAGACACTGAAAAAACTCAAAAATCTTGGTAATACTGTTCTTGTTGTTGAACACGATGAAGATACAATGGCTGCATCTGACTTCATTTATGATTTTGGACCGGGTGCCGGAAATTTTGGAGGAGAAATTGTTGCGAAAGGAACATTTGAAGAAATTAAAAAAAATCCACATTCTTTAACAGGACAGTATTTATCTGGAAAAAAACAAATTAAAATTAAAAAATCTCCTGATGTTAGTCTCATTAAAAAAGAACCCCAATCAATAAAGCTCATTGGTGCATCTGAGCATAATTTGAAAGATGTAACAGTTGAATTTCCACTACATAAGTTAGTAGTAGTTACCGGAGTATCAGGATCAGGAAAGTCTACATTGGTGAACGATATTTTGTATCACGCTCTAATGCAGAAAGAAAATCCTTTCCACAGACAGAAACCTGGAAAGTTTAAAGAAATCCAGGGATATGAGTATCTCAAGAACATTTTTCAAATAGATCAGTCACCAATTGGAAGAACCCCACGAAGTAATGCTGCAACATACACAGGAGCTTTTACCTACATACGTGATGTATTTGCACAAACAAAAGAGGCAAAGGTGCGGGGATATGGACCAGGAAGGTTTTCATTCAATGTAAAAGGTGGACGTTGTGAAGCGTGTGAAGGTGAAGGACAGATCAAAATTGAAATGCAGTTTTTGCCAGATGTCTACATCATGTGCGAAGTATGCAAAGGACGTCAGTACAACAATGAAGCGCTCGAAATTCTCTTTAATGGGAAAAATATAGCAGAAGTACTTGATATGCGTGTTCAGGAAGCTGCTGAATTTTTCTCTTTTGTTCCAGCACTTGAACACAGACTCAGAACACTTTCTGAAGTTGGGTTGTCTTATATAGAACTTGGTCAGCCGGCTCCAACTCTCTCAGGTGGAGAGGCTCAGCGTGTGAAATTAGCTTCAGAATTAGCAAAAAAAGGAAAGGATGCACTTTATATTCTTGACGAACCAACAACAGGACTTCATTTTGCTGATCTTGAAAAACTCTTAATTGTTCTTCGTCGACTTGTCGACCAGGGCAATTCTGTCATTGTCATTGAACATAATCTGGATGTCATTAAAAATGCAGATTATATTATTGACCTTGGGCCTGAAGGTGGAGCAAATGGAGGGACACTTGTCGCCACAGGAACACCTGAGGATATTGCCAAAAATGAAAAATCTCACACAGGTTGTTTCCTTCGTAAAGTCTTGTAAAAGATTGATGAGCTTTATAGTATAAATATAGTGAAGAAATTTATCCTCAGTTTTGTAAGTATTTTTTTTCTTTTTTTCTTTTTTTCTGCATCCGCATATGCATCTGAGTATTTTGATAGATCATATAGTGTTACTTACGCAGTTCAGGAGAATGCAACAACGCGTGTAGCGATTCAGGTCACACTAACAAATAAAACAAGTGACTATTATGCCTCAGCAGACACTATTGAAGTAGGTTTTCCAAGTATTACAAACGTTACCGTATCAGATCCTGATGGATCAATAAACCCTCGCATTGTTAAGACAGATACCGGAAATCAAATTGAGATAAATTTTAATAAAAAAGTAGTTGGAAAAGACAAATCTCTCGTATTTACCGTGACTTTTGATACTGCAGATATCGCCCGAAATGAAGGGAGTGTGTGGGAAATTAATATTCCAGGTATCGCAAGTCCTGAGGAATTTAAAGAGTTCACTGCAGAAGTTAAAGTTCCTCCGTCACTTGGTCAACCATCTTTTATCAAACCTGCACAAAAAGACAATAAACTTGTCTTTACCAAAGATCAACTTGGAAAATCTGGTATATCTATTGCTTTTGGAGATACACAGCTTTATGGTTTTGATATTGATTATCACTTACGAAATAGCAACGTGTTTCCAATTCGAACAGAAATTGCGCTTCCACCTTCAACAAATTATCAGGATGTAGCTATCGAATCAATTGAGCCCAAACCTGAAAATGTGACCATCGATCGTGACGGGAACTGGATGGCGACCTATGTACTCAAACCAACAGAAAGAAAAGATGTACGGGTGAGAGGGAAAGTATCTGTTTCTCGACAGCCGAAGAAAGAATATCTCGATAAAAAAGATTACGTAAACTACTTAAAAGAAAAACCCTATTGGCAAGTAAATAACGCTGAAGTAAAAAGAATTGCACAAGAACTCAAGACACCACGGGCAATTTATGACTATGTAGTCAAAACACTGACATATGATTTTGAGAGAGTTGCACGAAATGATCCTCGCAAAGGTGCATTAAAAACACTTGAGGACCCTGCCTCATCTGTTTGCCTTGAGTTTACTGACCTTTTCATTACTTTAGCTCGCGCTGCAGGCATTCCTGCACGAGAAGTAAATGGGTATGCCTTTACCGAGAATCCACAACAACGACCTTTGTCACTCGTTCAAGACATTCTTCATGCATGGCCAGAATATTATGATGAACAAAAGGGGACATGGGTTATGGTAGATCCTACCTGGGGGAATACAACTGGTGGCACTGATTATTTTGATGTCTTTGATTTTGATCATATTGTTTTTGTGAGAAAAGGACTTGATAGTCAGTATCCAATTCCAGCCGGAGGCTATAAATATAATGGTGACGAAAATAAAAAAGATGTTCGTGTAAGCTTTGCAAAAACTTTCCCTCAAGATAAGCCACTTCTTCAAATTGTTCCACAATTTCCGACAACTCAACTCTCTGCACTGCCAATAAATGGGACAGTTACTATGAGAAACGTAAGTACACGAGCCATATCTCAAACTATTGCGAAAATTCAGTCATCAGATCTTAGAGCTGTAAGTTCCGAAATTACTGTTCCACCCATACCTCCATTTGGTAACTTTATTGCTGAAGTTAATTTTAAGCCAACATCATTCTTCAGTAACACAACGCATAGTTTTACAATCACCGTTGGAGAAACTATAATCAAGCGCACAGTTTCTGTGTCGCCGTTCTCATTCACGCTAACACAGATGATTGGAGGTGTTTCACTTGTTATATTCACGATCATTATATTCATCATTGCCTTCAAAACCAGGAGTGTACGAATATCTCGGGGAAAAGAAGGAAGTTCTTTACGTGGGAAAAGCGAAAGATCTTAAATCAAGAGTATCCTCTTACTTTACATCTCCAGCTCAATTAGGACCCAAGACTCAAGCACTTGTTGAAAAGATAAGGCATATTCGTATTACAGTTGTTGAGTCAGAACTTGAAGCGCTACTCCTTGAAGCATTCTTCATTAAAAAGTATCGACCTTATTATAATATTCGACTCACAGATGATAAATCCTATCAATATATTCGAATTACAGAAAAAGGAAAATTTCCATCTGTTACTCTTGCAAGGCGTGACGAAGACCCGAAATCACTTTATTTTGGACCGTATCCTTCATCTCGATCAGTAAAATTAGTACTCAAAACAATAAGAAAAATATTTCCATTTATGAGTACACTAAATCACCCAAAACATATCTGTCTTTACAATCATTTAGGTCTTTGCCCTTGTCTTCCTGCTCATGATACTAATGAAAATAGGAAGATTTATAAAAAACAAATTCAAGGAATTATTCGAATTCTTGAAGGTAAATCACGAACGATTCAAAAAGAACTTGAGAAGGAAAGAGATACTGCATCAAAAAATGAAAAATACGAACAGGCATATACCCTTCAAAAACGTATAGACGCTTTAAAATTAATTACTGAACCATTTCATCGTCCTGGTGAGTATGATGTTAATCCCAATCTTCGCGTAGACCTTCGTGAACAGGAGATACAAGGGCTCATGACACTTCTCAATAATAAAGGATACAACTTAACATCTCTTCATAGAATTGAGTGTTATGACATTTCTAATATTCAAGGAACGAATGCAACTGCCTCACTTGTTGTCTTAACAGAGGGAGAAATAGATAAGTCACAATACAGAAAGTTTAAAATAAAAAAAGATGGTCGTCCGAATGATTTTGCAATGATGGAGGAGACACTTATTCGTCGCCTCAAGCATAAAGAGTGGCCCTATCCCGATCTGCTTGTTGTAGATGGGGGAAAAGGTCAAATTACATCTGCACTTAAGGCATTTGCCGCAACAGGAATATATTTTCCCCTCATAGGTCTTGCAAAAAGAGAAGAAACAATAATTACCTCTGACTTTCAGGAGATACTAGTCCCAAAAAGTACTGGTGCGCTGCAACTTATTATGAGGCTTCGAGATGAGGCACATCGATTTGCACTAACCTATCACCGCAAACTTCGCTCCAAAACGATGATCACTTAACTACACTCGTGAGATAGTGTACGTGTACGGGAAGTAAAGGAAGGATGCAGGAGCTTCTTCGAGAAGAAAGCGCTGAAAGTCATTATAGATATCTTGTCTTTCTGACTGTTTTGTTGTTTTGCGTCCATCCTCTAAAAGTTTATCAATTCTTTTGTTATCAAATCGTGTGATGTTACTCGTACCGATTCTGCTTGAGTGCCAGAGAACGTATTGATCTGGGTCTTTTGGCATATTAAAGTCTCCAAGATATATTTGAAAAGTCTGAGGTACCTCGTCTACTTCTTCTATTTTGGTATTGATTCCAGCTTTCTTCCACTCATCAGCAACTCTTTTTGCTATATTTTTATATTTTGGGAGCGTTTTCACAGTAAGTGTGAGTTTTTTATCTTTACCAATTGATGCCTCAAGAAGAGCCTTTGCATGGTCAATGTCATGTACACCCTGTGAAAGACTGCTGTTGTAAAAAAGGGAAGTGGGAGGATAAGGAAGATATGCTCGTTCACCTTCTTGGAATTGTTCAGGGAGTGAATATGCAAGTGCCCGTCTTAAATTTGGATCTGAGAGATTACTGTCTTTTGTATTATAAAAAAGAGTGACTAGCTGGTTGTAATTGATATTTTTAGTAATGTCAACGTTTTTATGAGAATCAAAAGATGTGTTTTTAAAAGCAGTGCTCTGGATGCCTTCTATTTTTGTAACTTCACCTAATAAAAATGCTGTTTTGAGAGCATCTTGATTGGGATAAAAAATGTATGAGAGTGATCGTGTTTTTCCTTGTTTACTCGTTGCATCAAGTGACGTAATGGCATTTCCATTGATTTCAACATTTGTTATAGCAAAATCTCCAACACCTTTTAGTCCTTTACGAAATAGTGGGCGAGATACAGTTACCAAAAATGGGGAGTACTCATTATTCAACTTGAAGACAATTGTCTTTTTATCAGGTCTTTCAATTTTGACATCTCTAAACTCATAGGTAATTTCTTCAGATGTAACTTCTCGACCGTCAGAAAAAAACTGATTATCTTTTAATTTGAAAACATATGTTTTCCCATTATCGCGGACCTCCCATGAAGATGCTAAATCTGGCTGTATAGATCCATCTTTTTCTATGCGAGTCAGTCCACGCGAAAATGGAGCAAGAAATGAGGGAGGGAGAGTATCGAGAGAATAGGCTCCCACCATACCAACTTTTTCTTTTCGTTCAGGGAGAAAATCTGAGAAATGAGTAAAAAAATAGAGAAGAATGACAAATATAACTAATCCACCGGCAAAAGAGAGAAATATAATTTTCCCCCATTTTTTAACATATGCTTTAATCAGCCAAAAAAGTAATCGCTTTCGAAAGACAGCCATAATTTCTTCTTAATTATCGAGGAAGCAGAAGAATTAGGGAAAATACAACGAGAAGTCCAGCAAGTACTGATGTTGCGATAACGAGAAACTTCTCAACATTTCTCTTGCTTCGATACATTTCTCCTCCACCACCAAAAACGGGAGAGATTCCTCCGCCTTGTGATTGAAGAAGAATTGCAACAATAAGAAGAACTGCTGTAACTATCTGAAGTAATTGAATGAAAATCATGGGTCTATTATATATGCTTTTGGAGCAGATTAGCAAGCTTTAGCGGGTCGTGATAAAGAGGAAATGCATCATTTACCAAATCTGCCAAAACAAATCGATCTTTATATTCTGATTGAGGTGAGAGTGTAACGTATGTGTAGGGATACTCAGGAGGAATTCGATTATTCATATTTGTATTTATAAAAACATAATCAAAAGGAAATGATCCAAGGTGATGAGTAACAGCGGCGATAAAGTCATCGACAGAATAATTCTTTGTTTCAAATGGCTTATTTGCTGTGTTAAGAATAAAAATTTTCTCTGCTTTACTTTTCAGAACTGCATCACGTATTTGAGGGACAACAAGGACAGGAAGTTGATTGGTATACAAATCTCCAGGTCCACTTATTATGACATCAGCTTTCTGTAAGGCCTGAATTACTTTTTCATTAACAAGAGGTTTGGACGGAGTAATATAAATGTGATCTAGGCCGTGTGGTTCACTATAGAGAGCAAGATCAAGCGTTGTTTCACTATGAACTCTTCTTCCGTCCTTCGTGACTGCACTTAAGGTAACACGCTCATCGGTCGCTGGAAGAAGATCAGCGTGAACTCCAAACATTTTCTTTGTCACTGCAATTGCTTTGTAAAAATCACCAGTCCGCTGTATCTCAGCCAGCATTATTAAGTTACCTAACTTCTGTCCGTCAATTGCTTTATTACTTTTATTTTCACCAGGAAATCTGTGTAAAAGAAGAGCAGCCAACTCACGGTTATCATTTGGTATGAGAGCAGCAATACAATTTATAATATCTCCAGGTGGCATAATACCATAGCCTTTTCTTAATTTTCCGGAAGAGCCTCCGTCATCTGCCATTGAGGTAATGACAGTTATTGTGTGATGGGAGGAACGCATGCCAGAGAGAACGTTACTTGTACCGACGCCACCACCAAGGCAGACAATGTTTTTTGTTAGCTTATTAGCCATTGAACTATATTTATAATTCCTGCAAGTATTCCTGCTGTAAGTAAAAATGCAAAGAATACGCTAAAAGTTATACTGGGAGTACTAAAGCCCAGAATACTCGTTGCAGGATAGGTAAATGAAGAGATGATTATACCAGGCACAAAGACGGTAAGTAAATAAAGCAGAAGCGCATTGGTAAAGAGAGAGAAAACTCCAAATGTTATGAGATTAAATGGAAAAGTAATAACGTTAAGAATTGGCCTGACAATCAGTGAGATAATCGTCAGCAAAATTCCTCCAAAAATAAGGGTAATAAATCCACCTCTCAGGGAAACTCCCGGTACCAAAAAGGGGAGAAGGGAGAGTGCGCCAGTATGGAGTACGACTGATCTGAGCAGGGATTTCATCTCGATTTGATGGTAGCAAAGGAGCTCTTCAGTGTCAAACAAAGCAGTTGCATAAATTGATAAATGCCTATACTATAGTTTGTACTTTCCGTATGAATACACTTACTTGTCCATACTGTAACAAAGATATAGAGATAAGTCAGGCACTGACCAAGCAGATTGAGACTGATATTCTTCTTAATGAAAAAGAAAAGCACCTGCTTGAATTAGAGACTGTCAAAAAAGCTGCAATTGAAGAATCAAGTAAAAAAACTCGTGAGCAGTTCGAGCTGCAATTGAAGATGGTTCGTGAAGATAAAATCGCGCAAGAAGAACGAAACAAAGAGCTTTTAGAACAAATTACTGAGCTTACCAAAGAGATGCGTGAGGTAAAAAGAGAAAAAGATGAAGCAAAGTTAGAAATGGAGAAAGCTCTTGCTGAAAAAGAAGAGAAGATTCGACTTGAAGCTCAAAAAAAAGCAGAAGAGGAACAACATACTAAAATAGCTGAAAAAGACAAACAGCTAAACGATGCGCTTAAAGAAGTTGAAGAAATGAGACGCAAGCTCCAACAGGGTTCACAACAAACACAAGGGGAGGCATTTGAACTTGAATTTGAACAGCTACTTCACCGTGAGTTTCCAAATGACAAAATATCTGAGGTTGGGAAAGGAATTAAAGGGGGAGATGTAATTCAAGAAGTATGGGACAGTCGGGGAAATTATAATGGAAAAATTTTGTGGGAATTAAAAAATACCAAAAATTGGCAGGAATCATGGGTCGATAAATTAAAAAATGACAAACGTTCAATTAATGCTGAAGAAGCAGTTATTATTTCAGAAGTGCTTCCTCAAGACATAACATTAGCAGGCTATAGAAATGGGGTTTGGGTCACCCAAAGACAATTTGCAGTCACATTGGCTAGTACACTGAGAGCAAAATTAATTGAGATGTTTTATGTCAAACAGTCTGTCCAATCGAAAGATGGAAAGATGGAACTTATGTACTCCTATCTTTCCGGTACTGAATTCAAACACCGTGTCGAAGCAATCGTTGAAGCTTTTACCAATATGCAGTCAGAGATTGAGAAAGAAAAGAGATACTTTACCAATAAGTGGGCGAGAGATGAAAAAAATATTCGTATGGTAATTGATAATACGTATGGAATGCACGGAGATCTCAAAGCAATTATTGGGAAAATGCTTCCTCAAATCAAAGGACTTGATGTGATAGATTTCGATTCGAAAGATATTCAGTTACAATTAACTGATGGTGAAAGTACTACGTCCTAAACCTACTTTTTTCGAAGAACAACTTCTCTGGCAACAAGGCATTCATCATGTAGCTGGTGTTGATGAAGTAGGAAGGGGATGCTTCGCGGGTCCAGTCGTAGCAGGTGCTGTTATTTTTCCACCTCAACATGTCTTTTCACACCCAATACTACGTGACATTGATGATTCAAAAAAGTTATCTCCTGTTAAACGAACGTTACTCAGTAAATATATCGAACAAGAAGCTCTTGCTATAGGGATTGGGGTAATTGAAGTCGAAGAAATCAACAAAAAAGGAATTGCTCAAGCAACACAAGACGCTTTCTCTCAGGCAATCCTCAATCTTAATACGATTCCCTCATTCATACTCAGCGATGCATTTTTTATTAGAGACTTTAAAAGAGAAATTCAAAAGCCAATAATAAAAGGTGACTCTCTTTCTATCTCAATTGCTGCAGCATCAATTGTTGCAAAAGTTTATCGTGATCAACTTATGGATGAACTAGATAAGGAAGTTCCTCAGTATAACTTTAAGACAAATAAAGGATATGGAACAACAGCTCATAGGCTCGCTCTATCTGAACATGGTTTGTCAATTCATCACCGTCTCTCATTTTCTCTTCATAAATATTTGCATAATTAATACGAAATCTTCGAAATTGACATCGTCAATAAGTCTCAGTACGATCAATATAACTCAGCTATTTTACTCTGAAGTGTTGGAGGGAGGTGAAAAAAATGAAAGAATTAGCATGGTGGCTCGTAGTCGTAGGCGCTCTTAACTGGCTTCTTGTTGGGCTAGGTTACTTCCTGGGTGGAGAGTGGAACCTCGTCTCGATGCTTCTCGGATCTATGCCGCTACTTGAAAATCTTGTATACGTACTCGTCGGACTTTCAGGTCTTTGGCTACTCTGGGAAAAACTTATGGGTAGTAAAAAATAATTATTACCTAGTGAAAGATATTATCTTTCCTGAGCCGTGCTTATGTACGGCTCAGTTATCTTAAATCCATTACTCACTTCTACGAATATTTTTTAATCTTTTTACTCGTTCTTCTACAGGAGGATGTGTAGAGAAGAGGTTGACCATGTTCCCACCAAGCCCGCCAAGAGGATTTGCAATGTAAAGCGATGAATATGCTGGATTGGTGCGAAGTGGAGACTGTCGCGTTGTATCACTAATAGCAAGCAGTGCACTAGCCAGATCTTTTCCTGTTCCAAGTACATGCGCACCTGTTTCATCTGCCGCATATTCTCGAGATCGAGAAATAGCAAATTGTATGATAGTTGCTGCAATTGGAACGAGAAGGGCTAAAACAAGTCCAAATACTCCCGCACTACTGTTGTCCTCGTCATTATTTGATAGACCTCCAAACATAGCCATATTGGAGAGAAAAGAAATAGAACTTGCGAGGACTGCTGCAATTGATGATAACAATATATCTCTATTTTTTACATGTGCTAATTCATGCGCAAGAACTCCTTTTAGCTCTTCTTTTGAAAGGACATCAAGAATACCTTCTGTAACAGCCACAGATGCATGTGAAGGACTTCGACCAGTTGCGAAAGCATTTGCTTGACGAGCAGATGTCATATAAAGTTTCGGCATGGGAAGAGACATTTTATGACTTAATTCTTCAACCATTTGATAAAGTGCGGGATTTTGTGAGCGAGTAAGAGGTTTGGCTCCGCTTGCAGCAAGAGCGAGTTTGTCTGAGAAAAAATACGCACCACCATTCATGAGGAGTGAGAAAATGAATGCCATAGTTATTCCGCTTCGTCCTCCGATAAGACCACCAAGAGTAATAAAGATAACTGAGAGAATTCCAAGGAGTAAAAATGTTTTTAGAAGATTTCCCATAGACCTATTTTATCATACCATGTCAACAAGTGCTAAATCTCTAGAGTGCTTTTTTGGAGAAAGAAATGAAGAGGTAGGGAATTCCTGTGATAAGAGCAGTTGCAAAAAATGTACCTTGAATTCCAAGAGGTGCTTCCCATAGAAAATATGCAGCTGCTCCCCAGATAATTCCTAAAATTATCTGAAAAGGCTTCTTTAAAATAATTCCAGTGAGAGCTTGTGGAATTGCCATAAACCCGAGCCACCACGCAGCCCAATGAGTCACAGCAATAGGTGCAGCTTGGTTAAGAAGGACTACTTGGGCATTAAGAAAAATACCACCAAGTGCGATAAGTATCCATAGAGCAAGTAATGTTTTTTCCTGCCACGATCGCAATCTTTGCTTGAATATTTGAGACGAAATTCCAATAAGAGCTAGAGGTACCCAATGAAGAAAGAGAGGAATACTAAAACCTATTAGCATTATGACTCCCCATGTAAAATAGATTCTTTTGTAATTACTATTCCAGACAGTTGCAAAAGGAAGAAACATGTTACTAGGATAAAAAAGTTTTATTGTACAGTCAAGTACTATACAAAAAGTGAGTGTTAATTATTCGTCGAGGTTTTCTTTTTTAAATGTCTCTTTCACTTCTTTATAGGTAGCATGTTCGAGTTGCTTCTTTGAAAGTCTTGCACCACGTTTATGACTAATATATTCATACGCCATTGGAAAAAGTGAAAAAAGAACGATTCCAATAACAACATATTCAAAATTCTTCTCAACAAATGGAATACTACCAAAAAGATATCCAAGAGACATGAGGGAAGTAACCCAGATAAATGCACCGACGACATTATAAGAAATGAATGTTGAATACCTCATTTCTCCAACACCTGCAACAAATGGCGCAAAGGTACGAACTATTGGGACAAAACGCGCGAGTATAATCGTTTTACCACCGTGTTTTTCATAAAACTCCCTTGTTTTTTCAAGATATTCTTTCCGAAATACCCTGGAATTTTCTTTCATAAAGACACGGGGCCCGATCTTATTTCCTACCCAGTAATTAACTGTATCTCCTAAGATTGCTGCAGCGAGAAGTGTTACGTAGGCAAAAAAGAAATTTAAATTTGTACTTTTTGATACTGCACCAACTGCAAAAAGAAGGGAGTCTCCAGGGAGAAATGGCGTAACAACAAGTCCCGTTTCAGCAAAAACAATGAGAAAAAGGATGAGATAGGTGAGTGGACCAAGACTGTTAATAATAACTTTCAGATACTCGTCAAAATGAAGAATAAAATTTACAAATTCCATGTATTAAGTATATCCTGAGAAAAAATTAAAGTCTACTGTTATTCTTCCTTTCACTGCCCCGGAAGATCTGGTAACTTTTCCTGTACTGACCGACTAGAAATAGCAGTCCATATCACTCCATACCGAATTCCGTTTACTGATCCCTCAATAAATTTTCTTCTCGTTAGCTCATGATTTTTATTCTTCACGAGAGCTAAAGCTGCTCCAGCGCCAAGCAGGATTCCGCCAGATGATATTCTTTTAACTTCTTTTGCTATTGTTTTACTAGGACGATTTGTATCAGTGTTCGTGTCTGAATCCTGTGTATTGTTCACTTCCTCCTCGTAATGGAATCTCTCATCTTCAGGATTATAACAATATTGTTTATCATCAGCTTCAATACAATCATCACCTTCTACGAAAGGAATATTAGCTCCCCATGTTTCGTGAATTTCTCCATTTTCGTCCACGTATTCAATTTTTTCAAAATCCATTTCTTCCAACTCTTCCTTTGTACTCTTTGCAGCAGAAATAAGATGTGAGGGTATATCTGGGGCGTTTTTTACAATAAAGTCTACTGATTCTTCAATAGCCTCAGGCACTTCTTGTAAATGTGTTGGTGATGTTGCAACTTCTTGGGGGTGGTGAATAACAAGCTCTGTTACACCTCTCGTAATTGATGCGGTACCACTTAATGCTGTAATACCACCTATAAATCCTCGAGAAACAAACTTTCTTCTGTTTCCCCACAACTCAGTCGCTTTATCTCTCAGTGGACCAACATCTCTTATTTTTTCAGACATAATTGTATAAGTGAGCCCGAGAGGATTTACCACAAGGGTACTAGCTACTCCGTAGCGTCGCGGAGTTCAGATCCTTCTAAGCTAACCAAAAGTCCTTAGTAAAAATACTAAGGACATTATTGGTGAGCCCGAGAGGATTCGAACCTCTAACCAATACCTTAAGAGGGTACTGCTCTA
>CAYRJZ010000009.1:0-10445 GCA_964424775.1 uncultured Gammaproteobacteria bacterium
GAGATGTATATATGACACCAAGCGAAGTGAGTAGCGCTTGAGCAATCTCGTTATCCCGACTCGATCGGGAGTCTCAAAGACGCAAGTCTGCGAGATCACTTAGAGAAAGCAATAAATCTACTCTCGCCCCTTCAAAGTAATTTGAAGGATTTTCCTACCACTTTTTGATTAGTCAAGCAGAGAGACCACCGTAAGGTGGTTTTTTTGTGGAATCGCCGATTGTTCCAGCCTCATAGCTGTGATAAAATCCATATACATTGGCGCGGTGGTGAAGCGGTTAACACAGCTGTTTGCAGAACAGCCATACACCGGTCCGAATCCGGTTCGCGCCTCACATGTATCATCTCTCTTGTATTCTTCCCGAATTCTGACAAATGAGTGGTATAAGAGAGATATGGCAGGACCTGAGGTGAGGAGTCAAGCACTCGAAGGATATAAAAATTTTAACAAACTTACTCTAACGGGGGCTTTGGGCATTGCAACAATTGCTGCATTTACACCAGCTCTCACTCCACTCATTGGTCCAGCGTTAGGACTTGCTGTAGTTGATGCGAGTCAAATAGTATTTATTAATTCGATAAATAAGAAAAAGTAATGGAAAATGGTGAAATAAAAATATCAGAAGAAGAAGCAGTTGATCATACTGGATATAGTGAAAAAAAAGTCAATAAAGCATTAGAACTCCAAGCGGGACAATGGCTTGATCTCAATAATAAAAAGTCAAGTCCGCAGAAAGGAAATAAGCCTCTATCCAGACCAGTTCAAATTCCTCAACAGTCAAAATCAAATCCAAAGAAAAGTACAACTAATCTCGTTGGCGCAATAGATAAGGTTACAAAAGATGTAGCACAGCTCATAGATACGTACCTTAAGACATTAGATAAAAATACTGATGATGCAGAGAAGGTCTTAAAAGACCTTACAGCAGCACAAAATCTCCAAAAAATCCTTCTTAAGGCAATGCTTTTTGAAGCAAAAGGAAGTCTTGATATCACAAAGCTTCCCAAAGAGGCACAAAATCTGCTAAAATAAGGCTCTTGGGTAGCTAGTTCATCGGTTAGAACGCGTTCCTGATAAGAACGAGGCGCGTGGTTCGATTCCACGGCTACCCACAGTAATTTCTTTTCCTAAGCATCTAGTTAAATTATCTAACTATCACGCGCAGGCGCATGGTTTTTTCCACGCCTGTCAAGCAGGCGATCTCAGGCTTTGCCTTCCGATCCACGGCTACCCACATTCCTCAGATCTTACGTGCTTCTTACTCCTCTAAATAATCATTTTTACTATTCAGATGTAGTCTGAGTGTATGGATAGAAATACTTCATCAGATTCACTCAGAAATGATCTACTGGCACATGATAGATTCCATGATAAGAGAAGATATCTTCTTCGGCAAAATGACGGTCACACAGTGGATAATTGGGATGCAACAGAGAGGGACTATGTAACTCGAAAGAATGATAATAGAGGAGGAAAAAGAAGATCACTCGCACTTCTGCCACTTCTCTTATTACCCCTTATAATATTTGGAGCATTAGCATTTAATACTCTTCAAGATGCTGCTCAAAATAATAGGGCACTGCAGGTTCCACAAGGGGAAGTTGGTGTTGGAGGAGGACCCGATACATCACCAACGCCGACTCCAATAGTGTCGACGTCACCTACACCTACATCTTCTGAAAATAATTCGAGTTATAATACAGTTGTCCCAGGAATATGAGGAAGTGGAGAAGAAAAAAATATTATTCCGACAGAGTCCCCTGATGTTGGATATGGAACTATTTAATTCCTTTTGTCTTTAGCCAAAACTCTTCCTGTCTACACAGCAAGTTACTTTCTTTTTTATTTTTAAGAAGTAATTTTACCGCCTCTTCAAGAAAAATAGTATTCTGTGATCCTTTGGCAAGAATTATTGCATCTTTAGGCATATTCTCCTTAATAAATTCTCCGGCGCGGATCGCTGTATCAAACCAACGAATTTCTTTAAAAAGAGTATCTTTTTCTTGAATTGTGGGAAGAACAAATTCACGGGTAAGTGGTCCTACTAAATATAAGCGATCAACAATCCCAATAATTTTTTCTGCTACTTCTCGATGCTCAATTGCAGCTTCATCGCCTAACTCTCTCATATCACCAAAAAGAAAAATTAAAGGGCGACTTGTTTCTTTTTTAAGGATATTTACAAGATCAAGAAATGCGGTGACTGAAGCCTTGGATGCGTTATAGGTAGAATCGATAATAACGCTACCATTTATCCCTTCAAAAAGACTTGATCGTCCTTTCGGTAGTGAATAATTTTTCTCGAGTGCGCTTTTTATATCTGTTAATGACAAGCCTGTTTCTCTTGCAGCAAGAATTGCAGCAGCAAATACTTCGCGATACTCACGTGGCAGGATATGGTTGTTAAAAGTAAGTGTGAGTTCTTCTCTTTTGTCCCCATTTCGAATGAAAAATACAAAAGATGTTCCTTTCAGACTAACTGAGTAAATGCCATATGACACATCATGAATATTTTTATCTCCAAAAGATAACAATTTGGTACTTTGTGGTGTTTTTGTGGTGATATGTCTCGTAAGATTTGGATCATCAGCATTGTATATTCCTACTTTGCAACCAGACTGTGTAATTATCTTCGTATCTTCCTCAGCAATTTTATCAATAAGAATGTTTAACTTTTCATCTTCACTTACTTCAATTTCTTTCTTTGTTAAAGCCTTTTCAAATTGCATCGTGTGAGTAGCTGTGGCATTAAGGGAAATTGCAATATCTGGCTTAAGAATCGTGAGAAGATATTCCATATTCTTCGGAGGAAAAGGATCGTCTATTCCCATCTCTGCGATGAGATATTTTGTGCCTTTAAGGTAATGCAGGTTGAAAGGGGAGCGAGTTATCATTTTTAACCAGTCGAGAGGTGAATAGTTTTCAGGTTTCATTCCTAAGATACCAAGTGGAATTCCCGTTTCTGAGTTGCCAACAGCTTTCGTTGGAAAATGATCTTGGAGTATTGCTTGAACGGCATTTTTGGTAGACGATTTTCCAACAGATCCAGCGATTCCGATAATCTCAGGTTGATGACTTGCAAGAGATTTTCGTGCAAAAAAACGGAGATACTTAAGAGTAGAGGATATGAAAATTTGTTTCACAAGAATATTATAACAGGAGCATAGATCAATGCCTATTTCCCCTGTGCAAATACTTCCATCTTCGTAGTCACACCTTTATTTACCTCACCCACGAGAATTTGATGTGGGTGTCTCTCATCAGGAAGTTCAAGCCAGTCGCGAATAAAATCTTGCGCAAGTGCGACTTCTGCAACTTGCAGGGATTTTTCCATTCGTTTAGTTTCAATAAGAAGGGTATGAGTGTTAGAAAAAGCTGAACCTGGTTGATCATAATGCTTTGTATTTTGTGTAATAGGGTAATTAGCCTGATCAAGTACATCCTGAAGCCTTTCAGGTGCAATAAATTCTTCATCTTCAATACTCTGTCTTGGAACTCTCAGTTTAAACACAGTATTTGGACCTAGTCGGTATCTGATACCGACCGGGCGTGGATCAGTAGAAAGACTCACGACTGAGGGGTTTTGGATTTTAAGGGCTGTTGTGTATTCTACACCACGTGCGGCATATTCTCCACGAACTTTCTCCATCTCTTTGTCCCATTCAGAAAGATAATCTCTTAGTGATTCAGGCATTCTTTCAAGCTGCGCTTCATTGATAACAGGTAAGCCTTCTGCATAAATTTTTCCAGCATTATATCGTCTTTTATCAAAGTGAATCGGATTTATTCCTGTTTGGCTAGTATACCCATTTTTTCTATGCCGAAAATAGCCGACAGGGAGGGAAATACCAGTAGTATGATCAAGTGCTACCGCACCGACCCATTTGTCCGTTAATTCAAGAGCATCAAGTGATGAATAAATTGTCTGAATAACTGGGTCTTCGTGATGGACGTGTTTACTTGCATATTGTTGGTACCCGTTGCCATTTATTTCCTCGCCACTATCCATTTGCCGTCCATGCTCATCTGTAATACCACATCCTCGAGGTGACTTCTTTGGGACAAAGAGAGTTCCGTCAAAGTGTCCTAAGTAGGCAACACTTTCCACACCGGAGGAATTCATAATGGATGCATATTGTCTTTTTAATGCTTCATTTCCACCTGCACCTAGTGCTCGAATTGAAGCTGTTTTTCGTCCTACAGACTCTGGTATCCATACGCGAGCATCGCCACACAAAATAGCCGCAATAAGTCTTCCTGCGTTTTTATTTTCTTGCCATTCTGCGAGATTATCTTTCACTTCAGAAGTATGGTTTCGTTCTAAAAAGAAGTAAGGTGTAATAGCTAAGAGTGGTTCAATATAGGGTTTGTTTCCTTCTAATGGAGTACCGCCACTCTGGGAATCAAAAGCAGCTTCATAAGGAGCAGGAAAAATTCCTCTTTCTGAAAATCGTGACATAATTAATCGAGCAGGATTGATATTATATACTTATTTTTTAGATTCGCAAGAAGTTTTTATATTAATTAATTTGTTATAATGTCAGCTATGTCCAGGGCAAAATTACTGAATAATTTACATAAACAAATAGATCAATTTATAAGCAATCTTGAAGCATTTAATCAAAAAAGAGAGTTTCCTCGCTCTTCAAAAGATTACACTTTCCTTAAGAACTTTTATACGAGTTTCTTTGAAAACCGAAATGAAAGATCCGAAGAAATTGGCTCTCCAGAATACGCAGAGGTAAAAAAGATAGCGAATGCACAGTTTCCAGCAACAACACTGTGGAACCTGTGTATGGATGGACGAGTCTTGGCCATTCTTATTAATGGTGCTACAGCAGGTATTGGGAGTAGTGTTCGTGTTCCAGGAGGAATATTAAGAGAGTTTGTGTATGGAGAAGATGGAAAATTAACATTACTTGAGAATTCTAATTTTGCCTTCATCATGAGACGTGCCCTCAAGAAATTTAAAACAAAAAAGATTTTTGAAGTCTATGACAGTCATATTGGATGTGCAGCTCGTAAAGGTGAGGAGATGTCACAAGGAAAAATTCCACAAGATGCAGGTCTTCTTCAGGATGTTTTGTATAAAAAACAAATGGCTGAAGCAACAATTCAATTTGTTCGTAAAAACTTCAGTGAAAGTGTCAATATTATACCAATTCAAACAAGTTTTGATCCTCACACAGGATATCTGTATATGGGACTTGAAACAGAAAATGCATTGAGCTTTGTTCAAGAAAAAGGTGGGGAATTTACAGAGGAAGTACTCAAAGAGCTTGTTGAGAACAACTTGATAATTTATACTGAAAAATTAATTACAGATGCTGAATTAGTTGGGGTTTTTGAGAAGTATTCGTTTGTACTCGATTGGAAAAAGAATTATGTACAGAGTGCTAAGTTATTTTGGAACAACATTAATGAATTTAAGAATTTAGTTATTCCACAAATAAAAAATGTGTTATTTGAAGTCTATCCTCATCTAAAAGAAGACACGAAGGATGCAGAGGAAGAACTTTTAGAACGGGCAATGCTTCTTCTCACAAATGCATACAGTGGCTATCTGCATAATTCAGGAGTTATTGATGAACACGAACATCATAAATATCCTTATGGAGTTCATCGAGAAGAAGGGATTAAAGTATCAGAAGGAGGGTATCCACCATATGAAATATCTATGTTTGTGGTATTTAGTCTGGATGTAAAGAATCTATCTGCAAATATTGAACTTGCAGCAGGACTTGTACGTAGTAATAGACGGGAAGGAAGAGTCGTTGACAGATCACAGATATTTGAGACAGTTGAAGAGTTCGCACAAGCACCGGTACCTATAGTTGTGCAGGAAGTTGTGCGAGATGAAATTGATGATAGTGAATGGGAAATAGTTTCACAAATTGACTGGAAAGATCTTCCAAGTAATTGGGATACCATGAGTGAGAAAGAGTTTTATAATTATATTCAGAGAAAAAGTAATATGAGTATAGCAATGGCGAATGGATTGAATAGACTTCGTGAAAGAATGGCATATCTTTATGATCCAGAGCAACCAACATCAGGAAGACTTGTACAACAATTTAAAGTAGCACTTCCCGTAGTGGTTGCCGCAAATAGAATGAATTACTTTATAGTCCCTTTTACAAAGCTTGGTTTTAAGGCAAATTAATTTCTTATTCTCAACTATAGTATAATCGCCTCATGATACGTTCTTATAAAGAAGCGGAAGACTATCTCTTTTCACTTATTCGTCCAACAATCTTTACTCGCATGGAGGAGGAAAAAGTATTAACCGATCCCCTCGAACGGATGAGAGTTTTACTTCATCATTTAGGAAATCCTCATAAATTCTTTCCAAGTATTCATATTAGTGGCACATCCGGTAAGGGCTCGACGGCGTATTTAACCTCGAGATTTCTTGAGGAAGCAGGGTATAAAACTGGACTAATGATTTCACCCCATTTAGAAAAGATTACAGAGAGAATTCAAATCCATAATGAACCAATTACTGATGGGGAGTTAGTTATTTTGCTTAGTGAAATTCAACCTGTTGTGGAGAAGATGAAGCGTGAAAGGGTAGGAAAGCCTTCATATTTTGAAGTTCTTGTTGCATGTACTTTTCTTGCTTTTCAAAAAGCAAAAGTGGATATAGCTGTTGTCGAAGTTGGACTTGAAGGAAAATTTGATGCAACTAATGTTCTCAAACCACTTGTAGGAGTACTCACGAATATATCCTTAGATCACACTGCAGTACTTGGTAATAGTATTGAACAAATTGCTTCAGAAGCTGTTAGTTTTATTACTGAAGGAATGCAACTTGTAACTGGAGTTACCCAGTTAACTGTACAGAGAATAATATCTGATACAGTAATAGCTAAAAAAGCGTCAGTCTATTTTTTACATAAAAATTTTGACTATGAATTGGTAAGTTCTTCAACTGAAGGGTCAATATTTTCCTGGCATGAAGGTAAAGTGCGCGCGGATATGTTGGAGTTGAACATGCCAGGGTTATTCCAGGTAGAAAATGCTAGTCTTGCGATAGAAGCTGTTTCAAAGTTGAGTGATTTTGTCGTGACAGGAGAAAATATTCGTTTTGCTTTAGCAAATTCTTTTTTCCCTGGGAGGTTTGAAATTGTTAATAAAAATATCATTATTGATGGAGCACATAATACAGCAAAAATGCAGGGATTTACTGAATCACTCAAAAAGTATTATCCTCATCAGAAAAAAACATTTATTATATCTTTTAAGAAACGAAAAGAGATTGAGTCCATGTTACCCTTCATTATAAAGTTAGCTGATGAAATAATCGTTACATCATTTTCACCGGTTGGGAAGAGAGATTACCTTGAGTCTATTGATCCCGAAGAAATTAAATTAGCTTTAGAAAAGTTAGGTTTTGTAAAAAAAATTAAGGTAGTCCTAACAGTGAAAGAGGCAATTATTGAAGCAAAAAATGAGATCACACCAGAAGAACTGGTTATCATTACCGGGTCACTTTATTTAGTTGGTGAGGCTCGAAAAATTCTTCGTGAAGCTGCTTAATTACTGTGCACTACCCGTTCCTGTTTGAGGCTGAGTAAGGGGTGAAATATTTACTGTTGTGCCTGTATATGATTTGAGAACGGAGAGGGTTTGGCCACGAGCGCTGACGAGAGATTTTTCAAGAATGGTAATAGGGGTTTGTGAGACTCCTGCAGCTCTATTAGGAGTAAATGTGAGTGTTGCGACTGTTCCTGTTCCATTTTTTGCTTCACGTATATTACTTGGAACAAGCATAAAGGTTATTCTTCCTGTTTGAGCGTTAACTCCACCGACAGGAAGGACGTTGGGAGTTGAAAAGAAATTTCCTGGAGCAACACGCATATTCGTAAGTACTTTTGGATCATAGGCAATTTCCAGTTGAATAGCTGTGACAAGATCTCCATTGGTATTAATGAGAACATCCGCAGTCGCTGAGGCAGATCCTGCAGTTGCAGTAGTAACAGGATTTGGTGACATAGAAAGAACGGTGTTTCCAATAACAGGCGCAGGTGTAGTTGTCGTTGAAGACTGTGGTGTTTGAGTTCCCGTATCTGTTGTTTTGCCACTATTTCTTGTGATCAAAGCTATAACTACAAGGAGAACAGTTAATGCGAGGAGGATTAAAATAAGAGCAAGCGTTTTTTTAGACATAATCCTGTATTTTTATTATTTAGTAATTTTCTTGAGATGTCAATCGTACATTACTCTCCATTTTGTACAGTTAAGTCACGAAGGAAGAGATTGTAGTCAAATTGATTTACTTTTCCATCATCGGTAAGATCCGCATCTAGCTTTTGTTGTGGAGTACAAGAGACAGCCGGTGCAAAGTCACTGTAGCAGCCAACAATGACGTTATAGTCCAGAATATTGAGAGCATTATCCGTTACCACATCACCCGTCACAAAGGTTACTGTTGGAAGTGTGACACTGTCTCCAGGAGTTATTGTAAAAAATCCTGGAAATAGTTTTCTTAAATATTGATGTGACTTTACTTTGACAATATATGTTCCCTGGGTAAGTGTTGTACCTGCGTCTATTAATCCAGTAAAGTTCCCACTGCCTGCGTTGTAGGTAAGAAGTCCATCTTTCGTAAGAACTAAAGTATTATTAGCATCATAAATTTCAACAACAGCATTTCGTTGTTGTCTGACAGGATTTTTGTTGCTGAGGGAGAAGGAGTTAGGGTTGGCATTATCACCAGAGTTGCCAATACCATGCATGAATGCAGTGATGTTAAATTTAGTAGCCTGAGGGACAGGAGTAGCTGTTGGAATAGGTGTATTTGTCGGCACAGGGGTACTTGTGGGTGTAGGTGTTCGCGTTGGTGTCGGTGTAAAAGTGGGAGTAGGGATACTAGTGGGGGTTGGCGATGGAATAACAGGAGTACAATATTTTGCAGTAGACTGAGTATAATTTGGATAGAAATGGTACCAACCATCAATATATCGGATATTCCCTCCGTATGTATCAATAAGCGGATGGAAAGAAAATGGAATGCCATTTACAAATACATCAGCTTGCCACGTGCATGAAGGAACACTTGTTGAAAGGTAGACTGTTTTTCCAGCAGGTAATGAGTACCGTTTTGCCCTAAAAAATGTTTGAGTCCATGACCATTTCCACTCATCAGGACACTCAGTTTTTGTACAAGTTGAAGCAACGTATGGTAGATATGCTTTGTAGGATGCAAGAGCTACAGTAATTGTTGATGAAGTATTGTTTGTGATTTTTCCTTTAACATTTGTAGTCGTGTCGCGAATTTGTTGAACACATCCTGTTACACCAGGGAAATTTGTCGCAGGTTTTTCGGCACATGGCCATTTATCAAAATCAGATGGTTTGGTAAGTGTTGCCCCGCCATCTTCTGCAGTTGTAGAAAATGGTGTAATTGTATAACTTACCGTTGCTTGGTTATTGTCATAGTTAGTCTCAGTTACAGCTTTATTTGAATTTAAGAGGACGCGGGCTGTATATGTTGTTGTTGAGCTCTTTCGCCAGGAATATTTTCTGGATGATGTAGTACTATACGGAACTGTTGTATAGGCATTTTGGTTGACTCCATTAATACGACTTTCATAGGTATATTGAGCACCTGCACCAAATTGTCCGTTACGCAAATTGATTCCCACATCAGACAGAGAGTTAAAAGCGACAGGAGAGGAGGCATTTGAATAAATTTGACTGATTGTCACACCGTCTGCAGACAAGCCTTGTTCACTTCCTTGATTTTTGATTATTACTCGGACATAAATATCTTCATCAGGATAGAAAGTTGTTCTAACATTTCCTCCAGCATCAGTGAGTTGAAAAGAACTAATTACAAGATCTGCATTCCCTGCAGCTTTTTGTCTCACATCCTGTCGCTGTTGTTGAAGAAAAACAGTAAGAGGAATAGCAAGTAAAATAATTCCCAGGATGCCTAGGAGTATCATGTTTTTTTTATTCATAAAGATTAATCTCCGTTTTGTACTGAGAGGTCACGAAGGAAGAGATTGTAGTCAAATTGATTTACTTTTCCATCATCGGTAAGATCCGCATCTAGCTTTTGTTGTGGAGTACAAGAGACAGCCGGTGCAAAGTCACTGTAGCAGCCAACAATGACGTTATAGTCCAGAATATTAAGAGCATTATCCGTTACCACATCACCCGTCACAAAGGTTACAACAGGGAGGGTAGTTGTTTGGTTTATATTTACTGTCTGTATACCCGGTACAACACGTCTGAGATACTGAGGTGATTTCATTCGCACAATGTATGACCCTTGTGGGATTGTCGTACCCATATCAATAATCCCTATGAAGTTTCCGTTCGTTGAGTTGTAATTAATTAGACCTGACTTTGATACGATAAGTTGATTTGTTGAATTGTAGACTTCAACAACAGCATTTCGTTGTTGTCTGACAGGATTTTTGTTGCTGAGGGAGAAG
>CAYRJZ010000010.1:0-1978 GCA_964424775.1 uncultured Gammaproteobacteria bacterium
TGCCAATACTCAACCATTAATAGTCCATCTTCTCTTTCTCTCATATGGACATCTAAGAAAAGCGGCATATCATTTGTGATCGTTCCATTTGAGTAATTATCTTTTCTAACTCCAATTAAGGGAGCATGCTCAACAAGGGCAGTGTAAAGAAAATTTCCTTTAGGATAGGACAAGTTAATATTGAATGACTCTTCAGGAAATCCCTCAGAAGCAGCTGTTCTTCGTATTCTCATACTATGGTTTCCAGCTGGAATTTTACCCAATGTTTGCCTTGTCCTATCATTTCGGCTGTCTTGTACATTTGCAAGTTGGTGCAAAAGTCCTCTAAAATCAGCTTCTACAACCCATAACGATATGTTTTCGTCTGTATTGCCTTTCACTTCAGCAATAACAGCAGCATCTTCTGGTAAATAAAACTCAATATCTTCTAAATCATCTTCCTGTAAAAATGTAGACCTGGGGAATTTTGTTCGATTGAGATGTATCTCCTGTAATTTCGAATGACCGAGTAACTCCTCTTTTCGAGTATCTGTCATCGTCTCTTCTGGAAAACCGTACTCTTTTATTAGTTTTTTATGTTCAGAATATGCTTCTCGCCTTCTAAACAATGTCTCTTTGTTACGGAAGGCTAATCCCCCAATACTCACACTTACCATACTAAAACCAACACATTTTACTGCTAAATCCCGTCGAGTAGTGGAATATTGGAGATAAGAAGGCAGAGTCTCACGAAGCGCATTTGGTAAATGAAGTCTTTCTCCATCACTCATTTCTGGAGTATAACAGAAGGGTTTATTGTTTTCCAACGAGGCTTGCGGCGAGTTTATCAGCACGATCATTATTGACATCACCTGAATGACCAAGTACTTTAATGTATGTAACAAAGAGATTATATTTTTCGATAACATCTCTAATCTCTTGAAAAATCTCTCTATTTTCTTTCACCATATGAACAGGTTTCATAACACCATGGATTGTAATCTGACTATCTGTATGCAGCCGTATCGTTTTATGTCCTTTTTTCCCTGCCCATTCTAAAGCCTTCAGAATTGCCGTTGCCTCAGCAACATTGTTTGTTTGCTTACCATACACGAAATCCCGCTCTTCATAATCGTTTGAGACAAATGCCCAGGCTGCCTTTGCTGTTGGTTTTCCGTTGTTGCTTGATGCGCCATCTGTCCAAATCTCAACATCAAATTCTCGTGGCTCAATCATATCTTTTGTAAAATCAAGAAAGTTATTGTTTATGACCTTGTACTCATCGGTAAAATACATTCGTTTACATGTTGGGCAGAGGTAATAAGCCGTATAGTAATAGGGTTTGGTAAGTTGCGTAGGACTGCGCTTAACGTGTTTTAGGGTCAGAGGAGAATTGTCGTGTTTGCAGTTCGTAAGTGAGGTGTTATTTTTTTGCATCCGTTTGTCTAATTTCTACCTTTCCATTTTGTAGTTTCGGCTCTATTGTATCACCTGGCTTTATATTACCGTCAATAATGCCCATAGCAATCTCATCCACAAGGTGTTCTTCTATTTCGCGTCTAAGAGGTCTTGCACCAAACACCGGATCGAACCCAATTTCTGCAAAATGGAGTGCAATTTCATCACTAATCACAAGATTTATTTTATTCTCTGCCATTCGGATCTTTACGTTTTCAAGTTCTTTTTCAGCAATTCTTAATATTTCTTTTGAAGAGAGAGAATTGAATATGACTACTTGATCAAGCCTATTGAGAAATTCCGGACGAAATGATGTGTGAAGAACATTCCAGATCTCCTCATCTCGTTTCTTCTCGTCTTTTCCTACATATTCCCGTATGATGTCTCCACCAATATTACTGGTCATAATAATAATTGTATTCTTAAAATCCACAGTTGTCCCTTTACTATCTGTGAGACGACCCTCATCCAAAAGCTGCAAAAATACATTAAAAACCTGCGGATGTGCTTTTTCAATTTCATCAAAGAGAATGACTGAGTA